>JADYXQ010000008.1 GCA_021772135.1 Candidatus Obscuribacter sp. | reverse complement strand
TGGGCTTTTGTTTTTTAGTCATGAATCTCTCCTTCTGACATTCTATGTCTTGGAGCGAATCAGCACTAGTTACTGTCTGTTAATTGGGGGAAAGATCACATTCGATGATATGTCGCTTTTCTTTCTGCGTAAATCTTCGGCTTGGGAGACGGTAAGAGTTCCTTGTTGTTCCGCATTTTGCAATTGAGATCCAACTCGTTGCAGTCTCTCTCCAATTGTGTGTCTAACGGTACTGGCTGTGGCAGGAAGAATGGCTACCTGAGTCACAATGGCCAGGGCCACTATTGAAGAAAAATATCTGTTCATAAGTCCGTTCCTTTTGCATTGGCGTTTTTTATGACGGAGGGTGACTTGTCTGGTTCCACTTCCAAAACAATCTAGGCTTCCAGCGGGGCAATTTGATTGGTCAAACTCAGCAGCTGCTCATCGTCTCCAGCAATTTCAGCGGCTTCAAGATCGCTGTTGGCAGGGCCGTCCAACACTTTTCCGCAAGAGTCGAAACGTGAGCCGTGAGCTGGACAATCCCAGCTCTTTTCTAGAGAATTCCAGCGCACCACTGCTTTCATGTGCGGACAAATGGCACTACAACTAATGGCTGAGCCATTCTCAGATCTGAATACAGCAGCTTTCCCTAGACCTCTGGCAATAACTGCTCCTTCACCAGGGGCGATATCACTGAGCTCAGCAGCAGAGCTGCCGAAATGTTCTAGATACTGGCCTGCTGTGCTTATATTTTCTTTTAAAAATTCACCGGCTGCACCAAATGTTATTCGAGTAGGCTCATAAACACTTTGTAAGCTGCTTTCTCTGCCCGCGATTAGATCGCTGAGAAGAAGAGCTGCCAGAGCGCTTTCTGACATACCGACTCCCGACATCCCGGTAGCCACGTAGACGTTTTTACTATGGCCGGGATCGTGACCTATATAAGGTAAACCATCGACTGTTTCATAAACCTGACCCGACCATTTGTATTCCAGTGGCCCCAGCCCGGGAATAAATGTGCGAGCCCAGTCTTCTAATTTGGCGAAGCGAGTTTCATAGTCGTTTTCCTGGCCGGTGCGGTGATCTTCGCCACCAATGATCAGGTAATTTTTGTCGTCAGTTTTCTGGCATCGTATATAGTGGTACGGGTCTTCGGTATCCCAATATAATCCGTCCGGAATGCTCTCCTCGCACTGAGCGCTAATGACGTAAGAGCGGTAGGCCGCTACCTTTGAATGAATAGCCAGCCAGTTGCTTACCGGGCTATTGGTGGCCACCACAACACTGCCTGCTTCAATAGTGCGGCCGTTATTGGTGAGCAGTGTTACCGGTTCACCATCTTTGATCTCAGTAATGTGACAGTGGCTGAACAGTCTTCCACCCATGTTGGCAATGGCTTGCACCACTCCTGTGATAAATTCAAGAATATGAAATTGGGCCTGGTTTTCAACTTTTATGCACGTAACTTCTACACCAAAAGCAGGCAGCGCTTTCTCTAAAATTGCTCCGTCAAAGCCTACCCTAGCAAGGGCAGCCAGTTCTTTTTCCAACTCGTCGTGTTTCGTTTGAAAGTGCGCTGGGTCACTTTTAGGATCGATAAAAAGATATCCAGGCAGTCTTGCAAATTGGCAAGCAATGCTTTCGTTTTTAATTATGCCCTCAATCCAATCGATGGCTTTTATATGGCTCTGTGCAACCTGTCGCGCTTTGTCAGTACCGTGCAGACTTTCTAGTTCACAGTAGCGACTATCCAGCATGGCTGTGATGTGTGCGGTTGTTCGTTGTGTTTGGCCGCCGGCGATTTTGCCGTCATCAATAACTACTACACTCAGTCCATCTTTTAAGAGTTTATAGGCTGTAAGCAGCCCAGCCACTCCGGCACCAATCACAGTTACGTCGCATTTGAGATTCTCGGTCACCTCGGCAACGCGTGGCGCCTCTTTCTCCATCCAGATTGATTTTGTCGGGCGATTAATATCCATTTTTCTACCTATAAACTGAATTTCGCTCAATATATGGCGCCTGTGCGTATCAAAAGTTCCATTCGGCAAATGGAACTAAAGTTCTTGCTTACCGTCGAGATTGAGACAATGTAGCCGGAGACGTGGAGAGACGGAAATGGACGTATTTAAGTATTTGAAAGATGACGGCGAAGCGATTGCCCATCGTCTCAACGAGACGGTAGCTGAGTTTGCTCAGTGGCCGCAAGACCGTTTATTCGAAGAATCCAAAAAAGCTTTTGCTTCACTGGAAGCGCACTTTGAAAAAGAAAGAATGATTGTCAACAATATAAATGACAGCGAAGTGGTTGTGCCTTTGAGCGAAAAAGCCGAGGCGCAGATCAAAGACATGAAAGAAGCTATTGACAGCATTATCATGATTCACATTGATGAACCCGGCTATCTCAATGCCTTGAAAAATTTGGCAGTGAAAATGAACGAGCATCTGCGTTTCTGCCTCGATGAATATTATCCCGCTCTGGCGGATGGCCTGTCGGCAAAAGATAAAGAGAACGTCAACTCGCAGTTCGAAAATATGGTCCTCAGCTAACTGTCATTTTTAAGGAGTCAATATGAAAGCTAAAATGCCCAATAAGCCGGCGGAAGCGGCCACGTATTCTTGCAATAAGTGCAGCAAACAATTTAAATTTGAGCAGGGAGCACTTATTTGTCCCAATTGCCAGAACGCCAACAAAAGTGATCTGGTAGTAATTTCAATGAAAGATAATCCAGAAGAAAGTCAGCTCTATACTGATGACGACTTTCCCGGCGGCTAATCTAACCGAATACAGACAATAAAAAAGAGGAAGTAGATGCCTCTTTTTTCGTCAAATATATTTGCAGGCCGAGATTATCTGGCTTTTGAAGGCTTCAACAACTTTTCGTAGACGCCAAGGTAATTTTCAACCATTGCTTGATTGCTGAACTTTAGAGCTTGTTTTCTGCATTTGCTGCGATCGAACTTTTGCAATTCCGGATAACGCTGCACCAGTTCGTTTACGCTATTTCCGATAATTGCTGTTTCTCCATCAGTTAAAAGTTCTTTGACCGAGCCGCGGTCGTAAGCCATCAGTGGAGTGTTGGTGGCAAGGGCTTCAGCCATCACGAGACCAAAAGGTTCTTCGAAATTGATTGGATAAACCACAGCCAGTGCACCGGCGTAAAGTGCCAGCTTTTCTTCTGGCCCTACTTCGCCAATATATTCAATCATTGGCGGATTGAGCCGGGGCTTAATCAAAGTATCGAAATATTCGAAATCTAGTGCGTCTACTTTGCCGGCGATTTTAAGCGGCAAGTTTAGTTTCTCGGCAATTTCAATGGCGTCTCTGGTGCCTTTATCCCGACAAACTCGGCCGAGAAAGAGCAAATATTTGCGCTCTTTTTCTTCAGGCATAAAAGCATCTACATCAATGCCATTATATATAGTGGCAACATAATTGAGCAGGTCACCGTAATTAAAGCGCCGGTAGGCATTGCTGATTGAAACATAAGGCAGCTGGCTGTAAGCTTTAAATATTGGCGCGCAATAAGATTTGATGCCATTATGCAAAGTTGTCACTACAGCGCAATCGAGATCGGCCAAATAGGGCAGAGCCTGATAGCCCATATGGTTATGAATCAAATCAAACTCTAATGCCATCTCTCTAACTTTCATCATCATTTGAATGTCAAAAGCTTGCCACTGTGTGGTGCGATATTGATCATTGGTGCGCAGGGCCTTGGCCGCGACAGACACCAGACGAGCACTGGTTTGAGAATCGCCGGTGGCAAACAAAGTAACATCATGACCTGCTTGAGCGAGACCTTCAGTCAGATAGTGCACGATCAGTTCGGTGCCACCATAACCTACTGGCGGTACGCATTCGACGTTGGTAGCGAGTTGCGCTATTCTCATTGCTATGACTCCATAATCACTTTTACAGTGCCGCTTTTATTGATCACTCGGCAAGCGGTCATGCCGCCGATATGGGTGAAGCCGAGGTCCAGTGAGGCGGCGCCCACTTTCAAACCTTTGATAGAAACTTCAGGTAGCCACGAAGGCAATTGCGGATCGACAATTCGCAAGGTTTTATTGGCTGCATCCGCTTGCAAATTGAGGCAGGCAGTGAGGAGTTGGAAGATTGTACCAGACGCCCAGGCTTGAGGTGAACAGGCCACCGGATAATCAATTGGCTTGTCTGCTTGATGGCGTTCGAAGCCGCAAATTAGCTCGGGCAATCGAAATTCAGGTTCGGCCTTGGTTACTTGTAATAGACTTTGCAAGATTTGATGCACTCCGTCCACGCGACCAATTTTGCGCATGCCTTGAGCAATGATGGCATTGTCGTGGGGCCAGACCGTGCCGTTGTGATAACTCATCGGGTTGTAAGCTTTGGCTTGATTAGACAAAGTGCGCACACCCCAACCGGAATATAGCTCCGGCGATAGTAAGCGACTGGCCACCAGTTCGGCTTTTTGTTTATCGAGAATGCCGGTAAAGAGTAGATGGCCGGGGTTAGACGAAATTACATTGATTTGCCTGCCGTCACCGTCTAAACCGAGAGCAACGAACTGATCGTTTTCCATCCAGAAATCGTTTTGAAAACGTTGCTTCAGCTGGCCGGCCAGAAAAGAAAGATGACGGGCCAGATCAAATTTGCCCATACTATCGGCTAATCGAGCTATTTCCAGCCAACAGGTGTAAAGATAACCTTGCGGTTCGCACAGAGCAATAGGGCCTTTGGCTAAAACTCCGCTGTCATACATGACACAATCATTCGAATCTTTCCAACCTTGATTGGGCAATCCTTGTGGCGAGCGACATTGATAGGCCAGATAGCCGCTGTCGAGGTTGCCTTCCAGCCAATTTAGAGCACTTTCGACATTGGGCCACAACCTCTCCACCGTCTCAATATCGCCCGACCAATCAACATACTGGCACAACAAATATAACCACAATTGGGTCGAATCGATACTGCCGTAATAGGGAGAATGAGGAATTTGCATTGAGCGCGCCAGCTCACCCAGTCTCAATTCGTGAATGATTCGACCGGGGTTTTCTTCGGTGAAATCATTGTCTTTTTTGCCCTGATAAGCAGCTAAAACGTCCACGCATTCTTTGCCAATCTGGGGAATGAAAGGCAAAACTTGCCAGGCGGTGATGGCACTATCTCGACCAAAAAGTGTGCTGTACCACGGCACACCAGCGGCCATGCCAATGCCTCTAGGGGTTGGCTGGCGCAGAATATATAAATCTCGCATGGCACCACTGATGGTTAAATCAAGCAGTTTATCGGCGGTAAGGATTTGACAGCCGTTGTCGCTCCACGATTTAAACTCACTATCAGCGGCGTTGCGAGCAGCCCAGTATGAATTGTGGTTGTGCACCAGATCCGGCACTTTCCCTTCCCATCGCGATGAGATGCAAAATTGCATGTCAATTACTTGATGTGGTGCCAGTTCAATATTGAAGATAGCTTCGCCGTCACTGGCGTTTAAAACGTTCGGCACCAGGCCCACAAATTTGATTTCGGTTTCAACTAAAATGTTGTCCACGCCACGATATGCAAGAAACAGACTTTTGCCTTGCTTGTCTTTCAGTGGAAGCATATGTTTGCCTCGCTCAGGGCGGTTTAAGCCCCTCACTTCAAACATGTCGGCAAAGTCAGACTGAAAAGTAAATTTCAGGTCAAACTTGGCTATCTGATTGTGATAATTATGGATAGTAAAATTTTCCCATAGCAAATCGCTGAGTACGATATCGCGCTGAATCATCAGTGTTTGCTGCGGTAGGGATGCGGTTTCTGTATTGGTATAAAGGAAGCTGCCGGCGTAACCGTCGTCGACAGATGCCGCCAAAAGTGACGGTGGCACATCATCCAGAGTTAATTCCCAGCGACTGATGTGCCTGGTGTCATAACGGTAATAGCCATAACCCAGAGTATTGCATCCGGGAATAATGCCGGTTTGATCCAACACTAAAAAATGGCTGCCGCGTTTTAAAATTAGACGTGGATGCGCCGGGTCGGTGAGGACAAATTGCATACCGGAGCAAAGCGGCCGCTCGTCAACTACGTATTCAATGGCGTCGGGAGAGATGCTATTTTCTTCTAACATGCTGTTCTTTTTCTCAAGGCAGTAAGCAACGATTTAGTTTTTTTCTGTTCGGGCAACAATGTTTGTACCACTAGTTGGCGGGATTTTTCATCAAGATTTGGCAGGCGTCTCAAATAGTCTTGCACACTCCTGATTTCTTCTTCTTCAAGGGCGAGAATAGCAACTTTTTCCCCAACGGTGGAAGAGACGGTTTCGATTATCTGGCCGATGGTATCAAAATGTGAGCTGCCATGATCGGGCTCACCGCCTAATTCGTACACCCTGGCTTCAAGTATTTCCGCCCGCTTTTTATGACTCTGCCGCGCACTGATCAATTCTTGCTTGATATACTGATCTGGAGCCGATGACACTGCCCGTTTGTAGACTTTAATGGCGGACCACTCGGTCTTTAAAAGGTGGTTTAGTTCATCCACTGAATTTTGATTGCCAGATTCCATCAACACCTCAGGTGCAGCTGCCGTTGATTGCCACATGACTCTTAGATGATTCGCAGACAGTGACGGCGAATGGGCCGTCTGGTTCCCTTTCGCTACCTTATTAAGGGTTTTTGCGGCTGTAAACCGGCTACAGTGAAAGGGTTGATTTTTTAACCTCTACAATTGAAGCAGAACAGGAACTATTCGCTCGTAGCATAGTCGTTCGAGCTCGTGCTCAATCTCCCGAACGGAATTGAGTCAGTGAAGGAGGAACGTTTTATGGGTAATATGGATTGTTCGAGCTCTGGCAGCCAATCGTGTTCAGGTGCTGTTGAACTCTTGAAAGGCGAACAGAAAGCAGTTAGAAAACTGTTTGATAATTATGATCAGGCCAAAGATTTCAAAAGCAAAGAAGATGTAGTGGGCGCCATTTCGCTGGCACTGTCACTCTATTGCAGCCTCGAGACCGATGTTGTCTATCCGGCCATGAAGGCGAACGGCACATGTGCTGAAGAAAAGGAACCTTGTCAGGGTGAAGAGAACCATCACCAGGCCAAGCTGCTGCTCGATCAACTACAAAGATTGACCGCTGACGTCGACGCTGAGAAATATGATGCCACAGTCAAAGAATTGAAAACTGTAGTAGAGAAACATTTTTCGGAAGAAGAGAAAACATTGATTCCTCAAATGGAAAAATCAGGAAATAACTTTGAAAAATTGAGCGGTCACATTGAAAAATTCAAGGCTGAACAGAAAGCTCAATTGGTTTAAAAAAAGGAGTAGAGTAATGGAAAAGATAAGTTTATTGGCTCTGGCTGTGCTTGCCGGCAGCTTTGCGACGGGTTCGGCTGCTCTGGCCGAAGAAACGGTTAAAAGCGAACAAAAATTTGAAGAATCGCAGCAAAAAGCACCAGACAATACATCGAAAAATACACGTGATAAAAAGCTGGGCAAACCGACCGCTCAAAATCAGTCTAATCAGAAAAAAGACGTAGAAATTACTCGCGAATTGAGACGGTCGATTATGGAAGCAAAAGGCCTTTCAGTCGACGCTCAAAACGTAAAAATCATCACCCAGAAGGGAAAAGTTACTTTGCGCGGTCCGGTTGAAAGCGAGAGCGAGAAAAAGCTGATTGAAGACCTTGTGAAAAGTTGCGGCAGCGTGGCCAGCTACACCAATCAGCTGGAAGTCAAAAAGAATAACTAGACATAAGTGGTGCCACTGCCCATCGCGGCGGTGGCGCCGGCAAGGCGTCAGGGTATGAGCGGATCTGTGTGTTAGTGAGTATGAGGTTACGATTTTATGCCAGGTGATATTTCAGTTAACTGCCGGTCATGCTTCAAACGCTTCGTCTTCACCGTTGAAGAGCAGGAGTTCTTTCATGCTTGCGGCCTGACTAATTCACCCAAGCGCTGTCACAACTGCCGCCTGGTCTCGAGAGTTCAGAGAGTGGCCGGAACCACTGAGAATACCTCAGCTGTGCAGTGTGCTGATTGCGGAGCCCGTACTGTTGTGCCATTCATTCCGAAAAACGGCAAGCCCGTCTATTGTAATCAGTGCTTCCGCACCAAGCGCGCAGAAACTTTGGCAGTGTAGAAAAAATTTGGAACTAAATAGACGACCCCAAGTCTCAAACCGCAAGAGTTTAGAGGGTTGTCATATGATGGCTGTAAAAGATTTGCAAAGCGACAAACGTATGTGCCTTGTGTGTCAACTTGTGTTTGTCGGCACAACCAGGAAATGCCCTAATGATGGCACACCTTTAGTACTGATAAGCGATCCATTAATAGGGACAACTCTTGCTCAAGGTTATCAATTAATAGAACAAGTCGGTCGTGGAGCCATGGGCTCAGTTTATAAAGCCATTGACGAATATGGTGAAGTGGTGGCAGTCAAAGTGCTGCACAAGTCGCTGGTTGGCGAGCTCGAGCCTGTGCGCCGCTTTCAGATGGAAGCGCAATTGACCAGCCGCCTATCTCACCGCAATATTATTTCAGTGGACGATTTTGGTGTGCTCAGTGACGGCCGTCCCTACATGATTATGGATTTCATCGAAGGTCAGAGTATCAATACTCTAGTTGAATCTGGCCCCATGGCCATGCAAGATGCTCTGCCTATTTTTGTTCAGGTTGCATCGGCTCTGGCCCATGCCCACGAAAAAAATATCATCCATAGAGACGTAAAACTGAGCAATATCATGCTCATTAACCTTCCCTATCAACGCAACGTCGTCAAATTGGTCGATTTTGGCATTGCTAAACAACTGGGCACAGATAGCCCTTTCGAGGACCAAAATGGCTTGACCGACGGCGGTCAGGTAGTGGGTAGCCCACTTTACATGAGCCCTGAACAGTGCATGGGGCAAGCGCTTGATTATCGCACAGACATTTATTCGCTTGGCTGCGTAATGTTCTACGTGCTCACCGGACGCCCTGTCTTCACTGCTGAAAGCGTAATGCTATTAATGCGCCATCAGATATCACGGCAGCCCCAGTCTCTGCGGGCAGTAACCGGCTCGGTTTCAGAAGAAGTCGAGAGAGTCGTACTGAAAACACTGGCTAAAATGCCCGAAGACCGCTATCAAACGATGAACGAAGTGATTGCCGATCTTGAACATGCTTTGAGCCGCGTAGCTCCGCTGCGTGTCGTCCCAGACGCCGCCTAGTTGCTGATTTTAAACATTTGCCCAAAAATTGGAACTAAAAAGTCTACTATTTAGTCAACTCTTGCGTAAGGCAAGGTTATAAACTTGGGCGGCCGTACACCACTGAGGCAGACGAATGATTTACCGCATTACACAAAAAATGGAAGATTTTCTCCCGAATATTGTGGAATTTATTACTGATCCCACAATCAAGGGCGACATCGTTGGAGAGGAAGGAAAGCTTTCGCTATTCACCTTCACTGACAACGATGCTTTCCTTGGCGAACTTGTTTTTTCGCACACTAATTGGCAGGGTTCAATATCTATAAACGGTGAAGTGTCAGTGGGCGAATGGGACGATCAAGCCAAGACTTTATACATCACTGCTCAAGGTGGGTATTGTCAGGTTAAGGGCAATGAGTTAGTGGTCGAATTAACAAGCGCGGTTGTTTAGGTTTGCTATCAGAGCTGAACAACCGGCAGACCGTACTATGGAGCGAACGATGTTATTCAATATACGCCTGCCGAGAGTTTTACCTTTAATGCTGGCATGCAGTTTTAATACAACTGCTTTCGCCGCTGACAAAGTAGCACCCCCCGAGGGAGGACCGAACCTGGCAGCTAGAACTCAAATTGAAAATAAGAAAGCCGATAAGGCCGAAAAACTTCCGGTTGGGAAAGAGGCTGACCGTGCCACCGTTTCTGTGAAAGCTAACATTGCCAAAAGTGATGCCACTGTTAAAGAAGCAAAGAACGCCAAAGCGGTGCAGGCCAATCGCGATCTGCAACCTGCTAACACAAACGATCCGGCTGAGCAAGACGAACCGCCTATTAAAGGTTTTCACCCGATAAAACGCGCCCTGGCACCGGTTATTCGTTTAGAGAAAAACAGTCGCCAATTGCAAAAACAGATTGTTAAGTTGGAAAAACCAATTAGTGATTTGCAGCCGGCAATGAACGGCCTGCATGAAAAGATGGATGGTGTGGACAAAAGTCTAAAAACAATGGACAAACACCTCACCACAATGGACGGCCACGTCACCACCGTCGGTGCTCAAGTGACCGGCGTACGGGGCGACCTGAGCGCCATGCGTAAAGACCTCTCGGCCTTGCAATCACCGCTCCATGCGCTGCTTGAGCCCCTCCATAATGTAGCTACACCGCTTGAGCAGGTGCGTAAAGAGCTAGCTGATATGCGAGCCCTCCTGGCCACTGTACTTGGCGCAATTGTGATAGCCACAATCGGTATTGCCATCGGTACTCCAATTGCCGCTATTCTGATTTTCAAAAATAGAAAGAAAATTTTCCCAAAAATCGATGAACAGGATTTCCCCGGCACTCCTGCTGCTGCTGAAGAATCGGCAAAGCAACCCGTCGCTAAATAAGTTGAACGTTGTCGGCTAGAGGCAACATCTTGGAGGTTATTATGAAAGAATCAGTCTATTGTTCTGTGGCTCGTCACGAGGAGCTCAATAAACTTGTGGATTCGCTCAAAGCAGCGGGTTTCAAACCCGAAGATATTTCAGTGATATTAGATGATAAACCAGGTACCTGGGACGCCGACAGTGGTCGCGCCCCTGAAGGAACCGTTATTGGTGCCGGCACTGGTGCAGCGCTTGGTGGTGCTTTTGGTTTAATGGCGGCACTGGGGCTGGTGGCAGTGCCTATTGCTGGCCCATTCCTGGCAGCAGGTCCGCTCTTAGCCGCTTTAGGCGGTGCAGTAGCTGGAACGGCCCTCGGTGGTCTGACCGGCGCATTTGTGGGCCTGGGCGTTCCTAAAGAGCAGGCCGAGAGATTTGAAGGTCGCATTAAAGAAGGCAGCGCGGTGGTCGCCGTTCACACACCAAGTGCTGACAGCATGAACAAAGCAGTGGAACTGTGCGAAAGCGTGGGCGCTATTGACATAACCAGGGTAGAAGGCCCTGAGATACTCGCACCGTCGAAGACGACTTCAGCCTGAGCTTTCATTAGAATTTGGAATTAATGGAACTATGACCGCTGCCTTCCGTCGCGGGCGACAGGAGGTGCATGTGGAAAGTACGCATACAAAGAAAGCAACGCTCAAGCTGCACGAACTACCAGCGGTTTTGATTATCGAAGATGATCCATTGCAGCGGAAGCTCTATAAGTTAATTTCCAATCAGGTGAAGATGAAGCCAATGATAGTGGACGATTGCGCCTCAGCAATTGCCGCCGCCGGTGAGCATGATTTTGCCCTGATAATTATGGATTTACAAATGCCTGATTCAGATGGTTTACTCTGCGCTCAGAGCTTGCGCCAATTGCCTCGTGTATCAGGTAACGGCACGCCTATTATTGCTGTTACTGCTCATGCCATGCAGGGTGACCGTGAGCGTTGCCTGGCATCGGGCATGGACGACTATCTGAGCAAACCTTTTACATTGCTCGAACTGCGTACAAAAATTGCTGATTGGACAGGCGCTCGCGCTGGTTCATAGATTCAATTTTTTTTTCAAATCGTTTCTATGCTGCAAGATGTCTGCCCAGATGTCTCCTTTCTCGGCCAGACGATCGGGCATAGTAAAGACGGTGAAGTCTGTAGGGTAAATGTGCCCCAGTTCTCTCCATTCTAATGGCGTGGAAGCTGGGGCTTCTGCCGCTGAGCGCAAAGAATAAGGCACCGGTAGAGTTTTACCGCGGGCGTTCATATTATGATCGAAGAAAATCTTGCCTGGCCTCTTTTTGATGCTCCATTCCATGGTGATGTCTTCGGGGTGAGCGGCCAGTAAATGACGTCCAAGTGTTTCGCAGCAACTGCGCACTGCATCGTAGGGAATGTTGCGCTCAATCGGAATATAAATATGGAGGCCAGTTTTCCCTGAGGTTTTCACATAAGCTTCGAGCTTTAAACCGTCCAAGATTTCCTTAAGCCAGAGTGCACTCTCGCAGGTCATATCAAAGCCCTTTTGATGCAACTGTGGCTCTTCTTTTTGTGTTTCTTTGCCGCTATAAATATATGGGTCGAGATCGAGAACAAGATAGTCAGGATGATTAGCGACGCTGCTTTCCACATTCTTGAGAGAACCGGTCGTTTTTCCAGGTAAGTTTTTTTCTGGAGCTATTCTAGTATGTGAGGCGTGCAATTCAAGGCCGGCCATCTGTCCACACCAGACCAGTGTGGCTAAATTATTGCAAAGTAAAAATTCACCGTCTCCTTCTGTATGCTCAGAATAGTAATCTACAGTCTTGAGAAATGGCGGTGCGCTGTTGTTTTGATGCTTCTGGAAAAAACGCTGGCCGTTTATACCATCAGGCATGCGAATTAAAGTGAAAGGCCTGTCTTCTAAATGCGGTAAAAGATAAGGAGAAGCCTGAAGTAAGTAACGGATGTAATCTCGCTTGGTTACTTTGTCTTGACCTCCTACAGCTGGCCAGAAAACCTTATTTAAATGACTGAGCTTGACCTCATAGTCGTGAACTTTAAAAAGCACGTTTTCCGGTGCGCCATCCAGGCGCTCAATTAACTCCTTGATTTCCGGGCTAACGGAAGCGGCGATTTTCTTTCTTGTGCCGGCCGTTGATTTGGCTTTTGCCACAGACTTAGTCGGCATAATTGTTTTTTTTTCGTTTACCACCACTACCGCCTCTGGTTCTATTTTTTTTGCATCAATATCAGGTCGAAAATGCATGAAAACCGGCGCACGTAACAGTCCCTGCTTTGTCTTCTCGGAATACTTGATTTCGGCTACCAATTCAGGTCTCACCCAGGTGACGTCTTTCGTCGAATATTCTTTCGGTACTGTAAGTGGTGCTTTGGCGATTTTCATTGCTCGTAATTGCTTGGAAAGATCTTTTAATAATTTGGTATTAAATCCAGTGCCAACTTTTCCTGCATATTGCAGGGTGCCGTCTTTCTTGCTTTCGGCGATGAGCAGCGCTCCGAGCAAACCATCTCTAGCCCCGCCACCCGCTGAGAAACCACAAATCACAAATTCGGAACTCTTGCTATCTTTAACTTTAAGCCAGTTAGGAGTGCGCTTGCCGGGCACGTAGAGGCTATCCAGCGACTTGGCCACAATACCTTCCATGCCTGCTTCAATAGCTTCTTTAAAGGCTTTCTTGCCATCACCTTTGTAGGCTTCCACAACCAGAACATTTTTATTTGATTTCTTACTCACATGCTTTCTAAGCAAGGGCAACCTCTGCGAAAGCGGCACGCTAAGCAGGCTTGCGGTGTCGGCTTGCAGTATGTCAAACACGTAATAACGAATTAACGGACCGCGCGCTGCCTTGCCTTTCGATTTAAACATAGAGCGTGCTTGCAGCAGTTCAAAAGATGGTACGCCTTTATCGTTGATGGCGACTATCTCTCCGTCGATGATCATGTTGGTGGTCAGCGTCTCCAGCTGGCTGACAATCTGAGGAAATTTATTAGTAATATCAATGCCGTTGCGGGACAGCATTTTTACTTGGCCTTTAAATATGTAGGCAACGGCGCGAATACCGTCAAATTTCGGTTCATAGATCCAGTTGGCGGTGGAGAAAGCCTGGGTGGCAAGAGATGCCAGCATGGGCTCGATAAGTTTAGGCGGTTTAACTGTGGCTCGAGATTCGGGGTCTGCCAGGGTTCTTTTAGATAACACCGAGCGAATATCTACTGTTATTTCTTCGTCGACATTGGCGAATTCATCTTCGCCTTTGACCAGGAGCCAGTTTTTCTCTGCTCCGGGACGACGTAATTGAATTAAGGTGAAAGCGCCTTGCAATTTTTTGCCGCTCATTACCACGGTCAGCTTACCCCTAGCAACGCCCATGCCCACAGCTTTGCCCATCTCTTCTTTGGAAGCAGACAGTGGCAGACCTTCCACTGTAAAGGTGCCGGTGTCCCAGACAATGACGTCACCGCCACCATATTCGCCCTGGGGAATGGAGCCTTCAAAAGTAGCGTAGCTAATTGGGTGATCTTCGACATGCACCGCCAACCTTTTTTGGCTGGGATCAAGCGATGGCCCCTTCGGCACAGCCCAGGAAATCAAAGTACCTTGAGCTTCAAGGCGAAAGTCGTAATGTAAATGGCTGGCGGCGTGCTTTTGCACACAAAAGAGCAGTTGCTTTTCATTCGCCTTCAGTTTCTCGGCGCCGGAAGGCTCGCTGGTTTTCTTAAAATCTCGCTTCTTCTGATAGGTTTTAAGGGCAGTGCTCATTGCTTACCTTTATAAATAGCTGTCGATTTTCTGACCTCGCCTCTTTAAAATTGTTCCCTTTTTGTTGAGCTTGAAGGAACTTAAATAAGGTCCTCCCGTCTGCGAATCTGCCAAAAAGGAGATAGATGATGGCACACGCTATGTGGACAGGTACGATAAGTTTTGGTCTGGTTTCAATACCGGTGAGACTGATGGCTGCAACCAGTCGCAAAGGCGTATCATTTAATCTCTTGCACAAAGAGTGCAATAGTCGCATTCAGGAGAAGCGCTGGTGCCCGCAATGCGATAAGGAAATTACCTGGGCTGATGTAGAGAAAGGCTATCAGTATGCCAAAGACGAATATGTCTCATTTGCGCCTGAAGACTTTGAATCTTTGCCCTTGCCGAGTAAAAACATACTAGAGGTCGAGTCTTTTGTAGAAATCGACGAGATCGACCCCATTTATTTTGATAGTAGCTATTTCTTGCAGCCCGATAAGAAAGGCAATAACTCATACAATCTTTTGCGCACAGCACTGGAGAAAAAGAAAATGGTGGCAGTGGGCAAGATTGCCTTGCGCACTAAGGAACGCCTGTGTATCGTCAGAGTCTACGGCTCGCACTTATTAGTCGAAACATTGCTCTACCCTGATGAAATTAATCTGCAAGATGAGGAAAGTATTACAGATTCGACCCCTTCCAAACAAGAACTGAGTATTGCCGAGCATCTGGTTGATTTGATGACCAAACCATTTGAACCTGATCAGTACAAAGACAATTACCGCGAAGCACTAGAAGAGTTGGTGGAGGCCAAAGTGAGCGGTGGCACCATTAAGGCTCCAAGTAAAAAGTCTACCGGCAAGGTTCTCGATCTTATGGAAGCTTTGCGCGAAAGTGTTTTGACTGCCCAAAAAGGCGGCACTAGACGGTCAAGCAGAAAAGCGGCTGCTGAAGACTTAGAAGAGGTTGAGGTCGCTCCGGTTAAAAAGACAATTGCGCGCGCTAAGAAATCTGCTGCCACCACTCGTCGAATCGCCACCACGGCTAAGAAAACTACGGCTCGTGCTAAAGAGCCTGCCGTCAAGAAGAAGGTTACTCCAATACAACGCAAAAGGAAGAAGGCCAGCTAGGCTGGCTGAAATGACTAGCCTTTCACTTTCACAAACTCAAACGTTAACGTTTCAGTTCTGAAATGACCGAGTCCGATCACAACCAGTTATTAACCGATTTTCTTTTGTAATGCTTTGACGATGCGCTGGGTTTCTTCTTGCTGGGCAAGCAGCTGGGATGCCAGGTTCTGTATGTCCGGAATAGCTTTCGTGGTCTCTAGAAGATCTCGATATTGTTGAATGCCGCGCTCTTCACCTTCTTCTAAAAGCGCCACAGCCATCTTGTCAGTTACCTTCTCACCGCCGGCGTCCAGCACGCGAGAAAATTTGCCCCACACCCCTGACGATTCTGTGGGACTGCCACCCATCTCGTAAAGTTTACCGGCCAGCGTATCAACCCGTTGGACATGGCAATCACGGGCAATTTCTAATTGAAGTTTATCGTCGTCATGATGAAAAGTTTCTATAGCCTGATTGTAAGTTTCTACCGCAGACATTTCCGCGCAGAGAATTTTTGTCAAGTCGCTATTTGCCGTCATCTGCAATCCCCTTTCACATTCTTACTTTGTCGTCGCACAGACGGTACTCAAAGGTGATAGTTCCCTGCAAAACAATTGGAACAACCAGGTTATGGGCCCCGTCGGTGATCCTGGACGGCGTGAGCCACGCAACGCCAACATCAATCAATGAATGGAGTAAGGTAATGAATGAAGTTGAAACTACTATAGTGCGAACTACTGACGGCATCCCAGTTCGAGTGGAGGATACGTCATCCAGCTGGACCTTAGGTTTCCTTGTTTTGGCTGCCATTGCCCTGGTTATCGGCGCAATCGCCATGTACAACAATAATGTCTCAACCAGCACGAGACAGCAAACAATGGATATGCAACAGTCATCGCTGCAGCAACAGCAAAGCGAAACTCAGAGATTGCAAGACATGACCGCTGCTCAGCAA
Organism: Candidatus Obscuribacter sp.; assembly: GCA_021772135.1. GTDB lineage: Bacteria > Cyanobacteriota > Vampirovibrionia > Obscuribacterales > Obscuribacteraceae. Next base: position 27,995 of record JADYXQ010000008.1, on the reverse strand, counting down.
GCTATGAATCAGCAAGTCCCTAATCCTGTTACTACGAACGTTGTGATTACGGATGGTTTGAACGGAGCTGCCGGCCCCGGTTCAAAAACAATTTCTCCACCAGTTCTAGAAGTCAAGGTTGAAGCTCCGGCTCCTGCAGCTCCTCCCGCGCCTGCGACACCGCCTGAACCGGTAGGATCTACAAGCCCGAATCCATAAACTGATTTTTTTTTAGAAGTTTGGGAAACTAAACTGGCAGTATCCTTGATACTGCCAGTTTAGTTTCAGGGGATATATGGACGCAGTTATAGAAACAAAACATGGGCGGAAATCACTGCATGTCTGTAAAGACGGCAGCGCCGAAAATACAGATTGGATCGCAATCTATGAAGAGGCTTTTCCTCCTGATCAAAGGCAAGACCTGGATGATCTGAAAGCGCAATTGCAAGCTGGATCTATGGAGCTTGATGAAACACGAGATCAAGACAACAATATTTTGTGCATGACCATCACTGAAGTCTTTCGCGAGCCACCATCGTTGCCTACTTTTTTGCTTGCCTGTTATACGGCGGTGGTGCCGGAGATGCGGGGGCTCGGCATTGGGTCAATTCATCGGACCAAATTAGATGGACTGCTTGCACAAGAGTATCCTAACTATATCGGCATAGTCAGCGAAATCGAGTCGACATTTGAAGAAGGAATTGCGCCGGAGGCAATGCATATTAGAGTCAAGCGCAAGGCTTTCTTTATGAAGCTTGGTCTGGTGCCTCTCACGATTGACTATTATTTCCCCAGCTATGCTGTTGGTGAAAAGCCCATCCCGGGCGAGCTTCTCTGGGTGCCGTTCAATGATACCGAGATCGATAAGAGCATGTTGACAGGCGTGGTCACAAGAATTTATACCGAAGGCTATGGCCTGGACAGCAGTCATCCATTGATTGAAAAAGTAATCAAATCAATTAAGTAAACCGTCTAAATTAGTCTTTTTCCCGGCAGCTTACTCCACGATGCATTTTCTTGCGTGGGCGGTTCGGCGGCGCTGGTGCCGCCAATTTCAATGTCTAGCGCCAGTCCGCCACTATAGAAGCTGCGGCGAGGTTGCAAAAATAAGGTGCTGCCGTCGAAGGTCTTGAACAAGCTAAAGTTGGGATCGTTTATTGCTTCATCCGGTTGGGCTGTACCCCGAGGGTCGATTACCGTCAAATGTGTTCCCAGGCGACCTTTGCCCAAAGCAACGGCAACGTGTTCGTCGCCGCCGTATTCAGGTAGCTCACACCAGTTTAGAGGGTAGCCGGTGAGGGGCTGACCGCAGTGCTTTCCACCTTTCGCCAGGCTGAGGTTTTTGACATCGTTTCTAAAGATAATGATTGGTGTTATTCCTCCTTGCAGAGTGGTATCAGCAATTGTGGAAAATTGATTTTCAGCCGTGACACTGATTGGAAATGGGTCTCTGGCAATAATTCGCCTAGATATGCCACCATCCTTTTTAAATTCATAGGCGTAAATCTCGGCCGGGCCTGATTGAAAAGGTTCTTCAAGCATTGCTAATATCGCATCCAGTTTTGGCTGCGCATGACCGTTGCGCAGCCAGTAATAATAGTGTTCGGCAAATTGTTGAGCAGTATTGGGTAATTGTTCAGGAAAATTTTGCACCATTCTGGCTTCTTTGTCGGTAGGATAATCTCCTCCCGCCACTTCATATGTGGTGACTTTATTGTCGTGAAAAGTGCCGTGATTGAAAAAGTCTTTCCAGCAGCGCAGCCCTTGCACCCGGCCTCCAGTAAAGCGCAATGTCAGCAGTCCTTTGGGTCCGTTGTCGGCCATGGCATAAGGCTGGCCGCAGGCTGCACCATAAATGCTACAGAGCTGATCTTCTTTAAAGGGAATTTTTACAAGACCGAAATTGTCGATTTTTAAAACGCATTCTATTTTGACGATTGAGCAGATATGTTTTTTGTCTGCTGCTCGAAAAGCTGATTGATTGACCAGTGATGATTTAATACCAACACCGGCAAAATTGAAATTGCGATGGTTGGCAGGGATGTTTATGAAGGCTCTGTAACTGCCATTTTGTTCAGTGCCCGGTTTGAGCTGAGCCAGGGTGGCCGGATGCGGCACTCCGATAGTAGTCTCGCCTTCACCATCGAGCCAACCGTTTACAAGTTTGACTGAAACCACCTGAATATTGTCAGGCAGATTTACTTTCAAAAAAGCCCGAACATCTTCTAACGGATTGACCGTATTGCCCTGGATATCGACGAACTTCTCCTTTGTATCTCCATCTAGTGATTTACTAATGGTGCTATTCAAATTTTTAATAGTGTCAACGAGCGCTTCTCTGTCTTTGTCTACAAGATTCATTAACGTAGAGTTTTCAAGCTCTTGAGCGAGAATTGCATTTTGACGCACTGTAGCTACCAGGGTGTTAATACCAGTGACTGGCCTGGGCTCTCCATCTGGAGCGCAGGTGCCTTTTCCGATGGGCGGATAGTTGCTCAGTGATACAAGGCCAAAGTCATCATCTTCTACAATTATTTTTGACAGATCATTAGCTGCCACCAGGCAAGCCGCCTCAATAACTGACTGGGCTCTTGTGCGTGCGATTATTTGCAAACATGACTCGCATAAAATAATTAGCACCGGCACCACTACAAAACAGATGCATGCAAATACCATTAAAAGTATGTTGCCCCTGGCGGCTCTTCTTTTCATTCCACACCTCACATATTCGATCATGAGTGCGGTCGTTGGTATCAATGGTTGAATTCCAATGTCCCGCACTCATGGACCAAGTTATGGCCTTCTATTACCGACGAAACAGCGCTTGTATAAATCTAACCAGTGCGGTGATTCCGGCCTGAACGTTCGGGGGCAAACTCTGGAACACCTGGGTTGGAGTCGGTCTGGGATTCGGCTTAGGAGTAGGCGTAGGAGTAGGAGTAGGCTTAGGAGTAGGAGTAGGCTTAGGAGTAGGAGTAGGCGTAGGAGTAGGAGTAGGAGTAGGCGTAGGAGTTGGAGTAGGAGTAGGCGTTGGAGTAGGAGTAGGAGTAGGAGTAGGCGTTGGAGTAGGAGTAGGAGTAGGAGTAGGAGTAGGAGTTGGCGTACCCAGATTAGCTACAAGGGTTTTCATCTGTTCGGTATCGACGCCGTTAATGGGGTTACAGGAGAATATATAATTTGTTGGGTACCAGGCGCCGGCCGTCCAATAGGTAAAACCGCTCCATACATCTTTGTTGGCGTGCATGTACTGCATCATCGCCGAGAGATCGGCCAGGGCACCAGGGGCGGTGGTAACACCCAGTTCTCCTAAGAAGGCGGTACGATGATTGGCACGGCACCATGCAGTGAAGGAGCTCAAGGTGGCAACACTGTCAGTGACGCTGAGATAGTCAGTGTGAGTGCCTGAGCCGTCATAGTCTAAATACTGGTGCACTTCGTATGCATAATTGTTGCCTGGATCGGTAATGTTTATCATAGTGGCGGCATTGACTTGCACAAAATCTTTTGGGTGGTCCCAGTAAGTAGATGGCACCAAAATGAGATGTTTAGACCCGGTTTGTCTGATAGCATTAATGGCAGCCTGAGCCGATGCCAGCCATGTAGCGGCAGTCATGCTTGGTCCGATGGGCTCATTCATCAAACCCAAAATTACTTTGGGATTGTTCAAGTAATGTGCGGCCATTTTTTTCCAGAAGTCAGCAAACATAGTGTTTGGATGGCCCCCTGGTACTCCCACTGTGATATTTCGGTAGGCACCATAGTTGTGTGGGTCCAGAACCGTCGACATACCTTTGGCGGTGCACATGTTGACCACAGCATCAAGGCGGGCCAGTTCAGCAGTGTCTAAAGCGCCGTTCACTGTTGGCTGCATACGCTCCCATGAAAATGGCACGCGAATGACAGTCATTCCTTTGCTCGCGAAATAATTGATTTCCGACTGTGATGGATAGACGTAGTTAGTGTTGTAGATTCCTGGTACGTAAAGGGGATTGAACTCTCCGCCGGAGATGTTGACGCCAATCAAGTTCATGCCGGAATTGTCGGCCTGTGCTGGGCTGACATAAACGACAGAAGAGCAGCATAAGGCTAATATTGATAGGAAAAATGAACGACAAAGGCGCGTCAAAGAAGCATGTCGCACAGAGCGACACGTGTTTCGGTTGTTTAGCATCTAGTATTCCTCGCCATGGAGTCACTGCATACCGCGGGCCATGCGCTAGAACATCCAGTATCTAACGATTGCCTGATATATCCGTCTGATGGATTTTTGAGATCGTGACTAATGGCGCAAGCTGATAGTTGAATCGATGCAACGATTCACTGGTTCAGTCAAGAATTTTTGTCAGACGGTTCATGAGAGATAGGCCCAAGAGTGAAAGGGCAGTAACGCTTTCTCTGGATGAAATTTCTTAAGAACCCAGAAGCAGGCACCGGTGGCGTTTGCTGTAACTTACTCTTTGGTGAACATGTCGTCTGTTAAAGAATCGAAGGGGTCAGACTTGTCAAAACCATATTTTTTGCGCAAGGCTTTGAAACGAGGGAAAATTTCGTCGCTGTCGGTGAGCCAGACATTCGAAAGAGTGCAGCGGAAGCGCTCGTTGGCCTTCGATTCACCTTCTACTTTGTCGATCAGCTCGCTGCCGTGGTTTTTCAGCAGGTCTTCAAGAGCGGCCTCAGCCACATAAGCCAGAGCATCTTTTGACGGAGCAGAGGTCACCAGTTGCAGCACCATGTCCCAGCCTGTCTCAGGCTCCTCAGAGATGAGTTCTTGTACATATTTAGGCGCCCAGGAGTCTTCTTTATTTCCAGTCTCGAAACTGCGAAAATAGGCAGTGGCTACTTCTTTGGGATCTCTTGTCTTTTGTTCAGTCATTTCTTTATTGCTGTCTGGGGTGTTACTGTTGGGCTTTGCCCGGCCTGAAAGTCGGGGCAGGGTTGAGTATAGCCGAAACTTTCAATGGCTTCTTAAAGCATAACCTAAGGTCTTTACAATGTTGCGCCAATACGGTCACTCTACAGCTATTAATCAGGCACCATGGCGTGATACTTGCGCCGATGTGGTGCTCAGCCATTTGCAGCTGCCCTCCATCGCCAAAATGCCGGACAAACTCTCATATGACATTGTCATCATTGGTGGTGGCATTGCAGGCTTAAGCGCGGCTCAAGAAGCATCTCGCCTCGGGCACAGCGTCGTCGTGCTAGAGGCACAGAGCGGGCTGGCTATGGGTGCTTCAGGCCGCAACGCCGGAATTCTCTGCGCCGGTATTAATATGCCGATTACTTATACACCTAAGGGGAGTGCAGCAGAAAGATTGTGGCAGCAAACCCATGAAGAACTGCTGGCTGTGCTGGCGGAAGCCAGCCAATCTTCAACCTTGCTTGATGTGCGTCGCATTGGTGCCATGTGTTTGGCCACCAGTAAAACTGCCGCTAAGCGACTGGCGCGTGAGACAAAAGCCAGGCTGGCAGCGGGTATGAGTGCTGAAGTAATTGGTGCAGATGACGTCGACCAATTGGCCAGTGGTTTTCTTGACGTAAAAGATGTGCATGCCGCCATGCTTTTACCGGATGAAGGAGCCGTGCATCCCCTCACTTTGCTGGCTACGGTGGCAAATGGTGCACGCAGGCACGGGGCACAAATTTATGGCGATGCCAGAGTGGAAAAAGTAGAAAAGTCAGCCGGCGGTTATTGCCTTCAGACAGCAAACGGAAAAACCATCAATTGCCGCAGCGTAATTTCGGCAGTGGGCCCCATTGAAAATGCTACAGGGCGCATATTTGCTCTGGCTTTTGACGTTGAAATACCTGAAAATTGTCCTGTCTGGTGGGATGCCAACCCTTATATTTACTATGATTACCGACCAGGAAATGGTTGTTTAACTGTCAGTGGAGGTCGCTACGGTGCTCCGGGCACAGATGCTTTAGACGCCACCTATCATAAAAATATGGCTGCCGCCACCAGGCGCTGGGTGCCGTCTCTGAAAAAGATCCCGAAATATTGTTGGGCCGTAGATTTGCATGTCGCTGCCGATTTGCTGCCTGAAATAACCGCGCAGGGTGAAAACTGGCTTTGCATTCAAGGTCTTGGGGCTCTGGGAGTATTACCGGGGATGGTGCTGGGAAAACAAGCAGCCAATCTTATAGTTTAACGAGCTGCGAAACGCGTTTGAAAGTCCGTCTGCTTAGACTAAAATTAACGCCATAAAAGGCTTTAGTGCTCACAGCGTGTACGTCGGGTGGCTCAAATGCAAATACTTTCTTATCGCGGTCCCAATGCCCCAGGTGGGGTGTCCAATGCTATCACTCAGATTTATCATCAAAATCAAGGTACTGGCGATTGGTGGTATATAGATGGAGAGCATCTGCGAAGCACAAGCACTCTGAGCGCTGATAGCACCATTCTGATTAATGCCGAATTAAGCGCTAAGCACTACGGATATTGTAATAATTTTCTGTGGCCCATGCTTCATGACCTACCGCATCTTGCTCACTATTCAGAAGAAGAAAGGCAGTGCTACAAGGAGTTGAATCTCGCAATAGCCTTTAGATTAAGAAGGGCAGCCACTCGGTGGGGCTATTTCGTTAATGACTATCAATTTGCCCTGACACCTCAGCTTTTGCAGGGCGCAGCCGACACTTTTGCTTTCTGGCACGTTCCTTTTCCCAAAAATGTGCGACCTGATCATGTGGATGCCGTGATTGAATTGGCTGAAGGATTGTTGCATGCAAAGGTGGTGGGCTTTCACACTGACGAATACAGAGAGAACTTTTTCCGTTTTGTTAGCACTCATATGAGCAGGCATTATGCCGTTACCGACCGCCATGCCATTACTCGCTTTGATAGAATTGGCGGACCCGGTCACACTACACGTTTTGTTGTAGCTCCGTTGGGACTTGATAGTGACCTCTGGCATAGTCTTGTCAATGTTGAGAGCCTCCATACTCAAACCAATTTACCTGAAAATATTCCATTTATTCTCAGCGTTGATCGGGCCGACTACGCCAAGGGGATCGTAGAGCGCATCGATGCTATCGATCAGTTTTTTGCCCAATATCCGCAGTGGCGCGAACGAGTGGCGTTTTTGCAGGTGGGAACGCGGTCACGTCCTGGTTTACCTGAATTTGATCATTATTGGCTCGATTGTCAAAATCGCCTTTCAACTTTAAATTTGAAATATGGCAGCGACCATTGGCGGCCTCTGGTGTGGATTGATGCGCCCAGATCATCGGCTGAACTGGCCAACCTTTACAGCCGAGCCGCGGCCATGATTGTTAGCCCTCTGCGCGATGGCTTAAATCTGACAGCCAAAGAATTTATCGCCTGCCAGAGCCTTAAGCAGGACTCTTTGTCGGATTTTGGCGGGGGAGTTTTAGCGCTCTCATCAGGAGCGGGTGTCTGGCATGAGTTGGGAAATCAATGCGTGCCAATTGAACCTGAAAATAAGCACGCATTTGCGCAATCGATTCTGGCTTGTCTGACCATGAGTAAAAGTGAGAAGTACAGGCGGCTCAGACAGATGAAAGAGAGTCTGGCGGCCAACTCACTTGAGGGTTGGTGGCAGTCTTTTGAGTCGGCATGCCGACAACCTATGCCTTTGAGAGACCGGGTTTTAGAAAAAATCTGTGGATAACAGGTATTAAAAATGAGGCTATTAATTCGTATTGAAGGTCGAGAGATCCTTTCATGCGTGGAGGAGGCGCTTAGCGAGGTTGAGCTGGATCTTCATTTTGTTGGTGATAACGATCGCATGCTGACTCTATTGCAGCATGGTTGTATCGATATGATTATCGTGGACCTGCGTGACCAGTGTTTGGCTGGTTTAAACCGATTGAGAGTTTTGCAAAATGAGCCCATGAGTGCGAAGTTGCCGACAATTTGTTTGATCAATGAAGAACAGCCGGCTGCAATTAAAATAAAGTTGAATAGTGTGGGAGTCGACTGCAGAGCAATTAAGTTTTTCAGTACAAGCAATTATGGGTATTCTCAAGAGATAATAGACAAGGCCGCTCTTCTTGCAACAATTGATTCCTTAGCGGCGGCCAATTCTACGAGTCAATAAACCATGGCCTACATTCTATTGGCTGAAGATGATCAATCACTGAGTGACGGACTGACCCGAACATTGCAACATGGCGGGCACACTATCGATTCGGCTAATAACGGTATAGACGCAGAATTTGCCGCCTCGTGCAATTTATACGATTTATTGATATTAGACATTGGTCTGCCGCAACGTGATGGCCTTACTGTGCTGGCAAACCTGCGCAGAGACGGAAAATCGTTACCGGTTTTAATATTAACTGCTCGTGATACTCCAGAAGATCGCATTCATGGGCTTGATCTGGGTGCTAACGATTATTTATGCAAACCGTTCAATATCGGTGAGCTGGAGGCTCGTATTAGGGCATTGCTGCGCAAAGAAAAGTGGGCAAATCAAACTGAAGTACGATGTGGTTCGTTGACGTTGAACACAAGGGCAAATCGATTTTCAGTGGGCGATCAGCCCCTGGAGCTATCACCGCGCGAATATTTGGTGCTGGAACTGCTATTACAAAGACGCGGCCGGGTTGTATTTAAAAACGATCTGATCGAGCATCTATCATCGCTGGATCGCGATTTGTCAAGCAATGCCCTCGACATCGTTATTCATCGCCTGCGTAAAAAGTTAGAGCAGTCAGGCTGTGTGGTTCAAACGGTTAAGGGCTTAGGTTTTATCATTGAATAGACAATGAAAAAATCAATTAAGCATCAACTGCTGATCTGGTTATTAATTCCGCTTTTAAGCCTTGCTTTGTTTAGCACCGCAGCCTCATATTTTCTCGGTTTGACACTGGCTCGAAGCATTTATGACAAGCAGCTTTCAAATTCGGCTGACTCAGTTGTGGCGCGCATTAAAGCCAAAGATAACAAGTTAACTGTTGATTTGCCTCCCGCTGCTTTAGCTATTCTCAGGCACAATAATCAAGACGATTTCTATTTTCAGGTCTTGGCGCCGGATGGTCAGATTATCTCTGGAGGCAAATTGCTGCCGCCACCGCCCGCAGTGCTACAACCTGATGTCAACAACGAGCCATCTTTTAGAACAATTCTATTTCAAGGTACAAAAGAGATGCGTGTTGTCACATTACTTGTGCCAACGCCTGACCTATTTGTCGACCACGTTATCGTGCAGGCGGCTGAAACTCGTAATGCGAGAACAGAGCTGGCCAGCCAGATTTCAGTCAGCATTTTTCTGGCGCAACTTGCTTTGATTATTTGTGGAGCAATTGCAATCTGGATAGGGGTCGGTCGTGGTTTGCGCCCTTTGAAGAAAATTGAGCAAATTGTAGAATCAAGATCGCCTGGCGATCTCAGTCTTTTTCAAGTAGACGAGCCAGTAGAAGTAAACTCTTTAATTAAAGCGCTTAATCGTTTGCTCAAGCAGCTAGAAGACGATCTGGAATTGCAAAAACGATTCACATCTAATGCCGCCCACCAGCTGCGTACACCGCTGGCGGTAGTCACGACCTATTGCGACCTTGCTCGCAAAATGGTGAAAGATAAAGACGTTCAGGACGTTCTAGCCGAACTGGAGTCAGGCATTAACAGAATGAGTAAATTGGTTAATCGATTGCTGGTGTTGGCCCGCTCCGAACCTGGCGTAGTAGCTTCACGCAATTTCGCACACGTCGACCTCAGTGCTATTGCAGCTTCTGTTACAGCAGCTCATGTTCCTCAAGCCATCCGCAACAAAATCGAATTTGAGTTTCTCTCTGCCGCTGAACCGGCAATGGTCTATGGCGATCAGGCTGGCTTAGAAGAGCTAATTTCCAACCTGGTGGAGAACAGCATTCTCTATCTGCACCACGGCGGGAAAATCGTAGTCAAACTAGCCGTTTTGAATGGCGGCCCAGTTCTCTCGGTTGAAGATGATGGCCCGGGCATTCCTGTAGACGAACGGGGGAAAGTCTATGAGCGGTTCTATCGTATCGCAGGAACAGAAAAGCCTGGAACCGGTTTGGGGCTGGCCATCGTCAAAGAGATTGCAGGAGCTCATCGAGCTACTTGCGAGATAACCAGCGGAGCCTCTGGAAAAGGTACCTGCATCACGATTCAGTTTCCAAGTGCAGCGCAGTAAGTTGTGATTCTCGGGCTGCCTTTTCGGCAAAACATAGAAAGGAGACGAATCCAAGCATCTACAACCGAGAATCACTGTTGAGATAATAGAGCGACCGTCTTTCAAAACAGTTTCAGCCCAGCTAGTCTAGCTCTTTCATGGGCACAGGCGGCAAAAGGTCAGCTATTTCAACGATAAGGCGATTTGCGTCAAATTCAGGCATATAGAGATATCGATCTGCACCCATTAGTTTTCCGGCCAGTTCGGTAGATTTATTGATCACTGAAGCGAGTGGGTTGGGCTCCATGCAAAGCATGACGAAAGCGACGTCTTTGTGCACTGATTGAGGTGCTTTTACTTTATTGAGAAATTCGAATACTGACTCTTCTTCAAGATGGACAGCCGAAATAATCAGATCAACATGGTCTTTGGTATCTAAAAATAGCATTGATTCGCCGATCGTAAAACATGGCACAACCTGGTGCCCGTTAAGCTTGCAGACTTCTTTCAATTTATCTATGTTTTCTGGATTCTCCAGCACCAATATTCTGAACGTCTGTGTCGGAGGCAGATGTATCAGTGGTTCTTCAATTTTTCCAGTCGTCATCTTATTACCGTGGAAATCTGTAAAACAAGCCAGGGTGACAATACGCTACCAACTTTTAACAACATAACACTACTTGAGCTTACTCGTGACAAAAATTTTGCGCTGCTTTATTTTGCGTATTATCCTGGCGATGTTAAAGTAAAGCGACAGCTAAGGTGGAAGCCCATGTACGATGAAAAAACAATCCAGCTTGACCAGTTCATGAAAGTGATTGGCATTGCTCAGTCTGGAGGACACGCCAAACAGTTGATTCAATCTGGCCAGGTATTCGTTAATGACGAAGCCGAAACGCGGCGCGGCAGGCAGCTTATGGCCAACGACAAAATTGTCTATGAAGGCGAGACTTATGTTGTTCCGGCTATCGAATAGTTCCGTTATTCGCCGGCGTTAAACGAATCAATTTCCGCTCTAAATTTAGTTTTGAATGTGGCGGTAGTTCCAGTAGGGCAAACCACTTTGGCATAGAGGTGAGTATTGAGAGCTTTTGAATACGGCGCCATTAATATTGTGGAGCGGAAGCCCTGGAAAGTCTCGGTGGGCAAGCGATCCCGATCGCGGCCCTTATATTGGCCCAGCCCCAGTTCCAGATCGCCACGATGCCGCCGGGTTCGGCTGTGGTCTCTAGTTTTCGCGTGTAGTATTCATATTCTTGTTTTTGCTTGCGCTCAAAGTGCATGGTGTTGCCCTTAAGTTTAACAGTGGCCTGTGGATAAAACTCTTTTACCAGAGCCGCTACGTTTTTGAAAATCGCTTCCGGCGCCTGCTTTTTCACCTGCACTTGAGGGACTTCTACTGGACCTGAAGAACTAGGCAGGCCGATGGTGTCGTTGGCATTGAATGATTTGATTGTGTTTTTGAATCTTTCTTTGAAATCGGCCGGTACGTCCGTTGGGTAAACCAGTCTTGTCCAGAGGTGAGCGTTGCGGCTTCTAGACAGAGGTGCCATCACTAGAACAGCAGAATCACCCTCAACGGCGTCCGATGGTAACAGTGCCTTGTCGGCACCGTCGTAGGCACCGGATACTAACGACACTTCGCCGAAAATTCCGCCTGATAAAGGCGTTGTGGAAATAGTGCGGTTGTAACCATAAAGGTCGCGAGTTCTATAGGCGAAGTGGAGTTTCTTGTCTGCCATGGTCATTTTGACTTTGGGATAGAACTCTTTCACCAACTTTTGCAAATCATTGAAAATAGAGTCAATGTCGGCTGCAGGTTCAGCGGCTTGAATCGTAGATGGTGCCGAAGAAGTTGGGGTGGCAGCTGATGCCGACTGCAGAGAAGCGCTCGTGAGTGTCAAAAACATAATTGACGAAAGCAAAGACGACTGAAGTCGGTTGAACAGGGGCAAAATTCCACCTCATTGGGCTATATGACTACACTGATCGAGATTATACCTGCTCAGTCGGCAACTTATTTAAAATGCCACGCACTTGACGTTCCAATCGCCAGAACCCAATGATTGTCAACAGCCTGGGAAATCAGTTGACGTCGCCTTGCTCAATTTTTTTAATAGCAGATCGAGCGCTGATGCGCGCCTGCTCATCAGTCAATGCTTTGTTGAGCACTGGCAAGGCTTCTTTTGCCGAAGGACCGATAGAACCAAGCGCGTCGGCCGAGAATTGTCTAATGTATCCGTTCTTACTGTTCATCGCTTCTATCAACTTGGGCACGGCATCTTTGGCCGTCGCGCCGATTTTTTCTAATGCCCAGCAGGTTTCCCGCGCCACTTCAAAATCTTTGTCTTCCAGCATTTTTGTAATGGCAGCTACGATCGCTTTGTCATCCGTGCCTTTAGAGGCTAGTTTAATTTTGCCCAGGGCGCACACGCAGAGCCTTCTGCAATCGGCAGACTTGTCGCTCAAGCCATCGAGCAGGGCCGGCACAGCGTCGCCCCCGATAGAGGCCAAGGCCAGTTCGGCATGACTGGTGGTGTTACCGGCTTTAAGCACCTGCATCAGGCCGGGAACGGCGGCTTTAGCGGCAGGACCAATTGCTTCTAGTGCTTCGATGGCGCGGTCACGTAGATATTGCTTGTCATCTAGTGTTTGAGTCAAAATCGGCACTGCCGGCGCGGCTTCTAGGCCGATGCCCTCAGAATGCTCAGCGCTTGCTGTCGTTCATCGTCGTGAATGCCGTCTACGACTCGTATTAAAGCGGAAACGAAAGGAGCGGCCCCGGCACCCATATCATCGAGTTTTCGCAAAGCATCAAGGCGAGTGGCGGTTTCTTTTGATTGCAGGTCAGCTTCAATTGTGACCTGAGGCTCGGCCGGGCCATGCTGCAATTCAATAGTTATCTCAGTGACATCAGCAACCACAGGTTGCGCTTCACTTTCTGCCCCGGCGGCCAGGGTCATCAAAGCGGCAGATACCAGGCTTAAGGCAATGAGCTTGCCCTGGGGTGATGACTTTGGCCAATTGCTGGAACGCATAAAATATCCTCTGATGACCGCTGAACAATGTGATGTCTACAGTTTACTGATGAGTTTTAGGAGCGTTTAAGTGTAGGATATAAATCGAAGGTAAGGTGGTGCGGCCGTTGTTTCGAGAAAATTCAAATGCTTTGCGCTCCGGCAGTGTGGTTATCGCCTGCTTTGCTGCGTCTACGCTTTTGACCGGTTGCCTCAATCTCAAAGGGATTATCAAACCGAACAACACTGATGCTGACGTTCTTCGGGTAAAGGCGGCTAAGCTCACCAGGCTGGAAAATAAAATTCACGAGTTTGGTACCAAAGAACACAAAATCAAGATGATGCCTTTGCCTCATTTTATGTTCTCGCAAGTTGATGCACCCTTCGGCAAGGTTTTTTCATTCACAGGGCCGCGCAGAAAAGATGGAAGGTCGCCTGTTGTGGCGATAAACATTTTGGTAAAAAAAGAAGGCGATCCCGACCTCAAACCATGGGCCATGATGGAACTGCTGCTCAAGCCATTTGTGGGCAATTGCCTCGATTATTTGTCCGAAACAAAGGAGCCGTTTACAGCGAAGGGCCGCACTTATCACGCTACAGAGTTCACCGGAAATTATGGTGGTTTCTATCAGATCAAAGGGTTGGCCTACGTAACACCGATAGAAGGTGGGTACGTCACCTTGCTTGTGCAAGATAAAGCCTCGTTGTTTAGCGAGACCGTGGCGGAATTTAAGCAGTGGTTTGAGACATTCCAGATCGAATATTGAACTTTCGTTAGCGATAGGCCCGCTTGCGGTACAACCATAAGAGGCAGATGAGGGCGCGAGTATGCTGATGGCGGATACCCTTGCAATTTTTCTGGTGGTAATTGGATTTTTAATCGCTCTTCCGGCTTTGTGGTTACTTTGTCGCGGTCTCTGGCCGCAAGCCGTAACTAACACAACTGACGACTGCGCCCGGGGTTTGCTCAAGCCTTTTCTTGTCGGCATCCCTATTTCGCTAATGGCATTCTTTGCTGCCACTGCGGCGAGCAATGCTTTTGGTTCAGTCGGCGGATTAATCACGGTTTCCATAATTTGTCTTTTTGTTTTCTATGCCAGCGTGGGTATCGCTGGCCTGACGACTGCTATTGGTCAACGTCTGCCATCGCCGGCCGACGCCGACAGGCCATGGCAGGCTACAATCAGAGGCAGCGTGGTTCTGGAATTAGCTTTTCTCTTGCCTATTTTGGGATGGTTCATAATTTTACCTGCTGCTCTAATAATTGGCTCGGGTAGCGCTTTGCGTTCTTCCGTCTTCAGTTTTAAAAACAGAAAGAGCAACGCGCGGCCTTTGGAAAATCCAGATCTGGGTGTTTCAGCCGGAGCGGCATAATGGCTCTGAACCGTCGCGATCTATTGAAAATTGCCGCACTGGCTAGCACTTTCCCACTATTCGGTTGCGAGAAAGTAACCAGCGAACTGACTAAAAATCTGGGCCAAACTATACCGGCAAAATTTGGCACTGCTGCAAATTCTACCGTCGATAAAGATTTTCATTTACTCTCCAGGGCCACTTACGGCATCTGGCCAGGTGATCTGGATTATTTAAAAACTAGTGGCCGTGACCATTGGCTACAAGAGCAATTGAATCCGCAAAAAATTGATGATGGTGCCTGCGACCTGCGAGCGCGCCGGTTCGAGACATTGTGGCTTGACCCTGGTACTTGCGCTGAATTTAAAAAGCCCGTCTTGCGCGACGAACTAGTGCGGCATATGCTGCTGCGAGCGGTTTACAGCAAGCGACAATTGTTTGAAGTGATGGTGGGCTTCTGGACGGATCACTTGAATATAGATGTGAATAAAGGCGACGCTATTTATGCGAAAGCTTTTGACGATTACAAAGTGATTCGGCCTAACGCTCTGGGGAATTTTAGAAATTTATTGGCGGCATCGGCCACTTCTGCGGCGATGCTGATTTATCTCGATGGTAAGGAAAATAGACGAGCAACATCAGATGCGATACCAAATGAAAACTATGCCAGAGAATTGCTTGAATTACATACCATGGGAGTGGACGGAGGCTACAAGCAGAAAGATGTTTACGAGGTAGCCCGCTGCCTGACAGGCTGGCGCATTCACGGCGATTGGAAGCGCGGCCAGGTTTATTTTGATGATGCCCAGCACGACAACGGCACTAAATTGGTATTAGGTCACCGAATTGCTGCCGGACAGGGTGCACGTGATTTAGATAGTGTTCTCGATATTGTGTGCAAACATAAGTCTACGGCAAATCACCTGGCTACTAAACTTGTGAGTCATTTTGTCTGCGAGTCGCCGCCACCAGAGCTGGTGCAAAAAGTAGCGGCGGCTTTCACTGCAACATCTGGCGATATTCGCTCAATGTTACTTGTTGCTTTTAATTCGCCGCAATTTGATCAGTATCCTGTCAGCAAAATTAAAAGACCTTTTCATTTTATCGTCAGTGCCTTGCGCGGCCTGGCTGCCGATACCTACGCTCATTCTTCAGTAACCGAATATCTATCCAGAATGGGTCATGGTCCTTTTGAATTTCCTACCCCCGATGGTTATCCGGACCAGTCTTCTTATTGGGTCTCGACACTGCTCTGGCGCTGGAATTTCGCATTGAGCCTTTGTTCTGGCAATATTGCTGAAGTAACGCTTGACCTGCCACTGTTAGCGCAGGCTATGGGAGCGAAAGGCGTAAACGGAAAAAGCTTGCAAGCTGAGAAAATCTTTGCGCATCTTGTCGGCCGTAAACCCAATGCTCATGAACTTGAAGCTTTTAACTGCGCCAGAAAGTCAGGGGCAAAGCGTGAAGCAGAGCTTGCGCCCGAGCTTGATCCAGAGCTTATTGGGCTAATGCTTTCTTCTCCCGCTTTTCAGAGGTGCTAGTGTGAAAGCGAAGCAATATTCACGGCGCTCTTTTCTCAGCAAGCTTGCGTTTTACGATCAACCGAATCTTGCCGGCGCCAATAAATCGCTGGTGTGCATTTTCTTGCGTGGAGGTGCCGATACACTGAATATGCTCGTGCCTTACGGCATGGACGAATATTATAAGTTGCGGCCAACAATCTCCATTAAGGCCCCGGGAAGGTCTGCCGATGCTGTGCTTAAACTCAATGACCTTTATGGCTTTCATCCTAAAATGGCACCACTCTTGCCGATTTTTGCCGACGGTCGGCTGGGAATGGTTCAGGGTGTGGGCTCTGACAATGACTCTGGTTCACATTTTAGTGCGCAAGATCAAATGGAGCACGGCGAGTCGTGTAAGCACAGTTTGGGTGGAGGTTGGCTGGGGCGGCATCTGGCCAGTCGCAGGCATCCAAGGCAGACGCCACTATCAGCAGTGGCAATTGGCAGTGCCTTGCCTGAAGTGTTGCGTGGAGCGCCTGCAGCCAGCGTGATTAAGTCACTGGACGACATTAAGCTAAACGCTCCTGCCGCTGACACTCGAGTAGTAGCTGCAGCTCTGGCAAAGCTTTATCAGGCCGAAACTGCGCTTTTGGCTGAACCCGGAAAAACCACCCTTGACTTGCTTAAGCGAGTGCAAAAATTGCAGCAGAAAAGCTATAGCCCCGCCAATGGTGCTATTTATCCCGACAACACTTTTGGTCAAGGCTTGAAGGAGCTGGCACGGCTGCTTAAAGGTAATGTTGGCCTCGAAATCAGTTGTCTCGATTTAAACGGCTGGGATACACATTTCTTTCAGGGCGGTGCAAGCGGCTTGCAGGCAGACAGCATTGAGCAGCTAGCCCTTGGTCTGGCGGCCTTCGACAAAGACCTGGGCAGCGTTCGCAACCGTGTTACAACAATCGTTATTACTGAGTTTGGCCGACGTACTTACGAAAATAGCTCTCTCGGCACCGATCACGGCCGAGGTTTCACTCTGTTCGCCATCGGTGAGCGCATTGCCGGGGGCCAGATTCATGGCAGTACTCCCTTGCTCAGTCATGGTCAGGAGGTTGACCTCTTCGGGCCGGCCGGGCTGCCGATAGACTTTGACTATCGTTCAGTTTTGAGCGAAATTTTGGTACGAGCTCTTGATAATCGACGAATCGATTGTGTCTTTCCTGGATTTAATTCGCAAGAAGTAGGCCTGGTAAAACGGTCGATCGTTTGACTATATGATAGCCTGATTGAATGAAAGCGATAAAACTCAAAATTTATAGCCTCAGCTCTGTTTTAGCGCTCACTATCGCACCGGCTTTTGCCATTCCCAAGAGCGGTGTTTTATCGCTTGTCGGTGAGCCTGGAGTGGGTGATGACGACAGAACATCACGCTATTTAAAGGCGGCCAACTCTGGCCACGCCAGTGTTACTGATGCCGAAAAGCAGCGTCTGATCACGCTTTTGCTATATCTTGGTCTAACTACCAACAAGCCGCCCATTGAATCGACGCAAGATCGCATTCTGGTAGAAAAAGTTGGCCAGCAGGTCAAGGCGAGCCAGCCGGTCAAACTGGGGGACCTGAGCGAGCTTTACCATCTGCGCATGAAAGAAAGGCACTATGTTGGTGCCTTAAGTTGTTTATCGTTCATCACTTACATTCGAACTTTGAATTCGGCTGATCGTGGCGTATCGACAATTGATCCTTCAGAGATTGCTAAAACCAAGCTTCTCGCCGGCCACGAATTGTTAGAAATCGCAAAAACTGAAAGAAAAACTTTTGATGTCAACGCGCTGCCGCATCTCAAGTTGGCCAAGTCGCTTTTGCAATCTTCGGGCGACGCCAAACTAATCAGTCTTATCGATAATGATATTGCCGCCTTACAAGAAAGCGGCCAGAGACCACGCGGCTACAGTGGATTTTTAATGGTGGCCGATATGGTAGAAAGCACCATTCAATACAGCCCCGCCTATTTTGCCAAAAATATCAAAGAGGGCGACCGCATCATGTCAGTAGATGGTGTGGCCACCGCCGGTCTTACATCAGAACGCATGCGCAGGCTACTGGACGGCTCCGAGTCTTCTATTGCAAAAATAGTTTTAGAGCGCAACGGTCATCGCATAAACACTACGTTTAAGCGCGGCACACCGCTGCCAGAAAAGTTGCCTGATGATTTGAATGCTCGTGAATATCTGCAGTTGGCCAGTCAGTTGCGTGAAGTCTGTCGTTTTGAAGAAGGCCGGTTGGCACTACAAAAAGCGCAGACATTAGATCAAAATGGCGAAGTGGCATCCCTTGCCAAGAAAATGCTGACGGCTAGATTTCCCAGGCAAGAACCCTCGAAGCAAGCAGTCAAACTTTATAGTGCCGGTTATTGGCTTAATCAAGACAATCGTCCTGAGGCGGAGCGCATACTAAAGCAATGTATCGCCGCCTGGCCTGAGTTTGAATTGCCTTATCGCCAACTGGCAGTGATATATCGCAACAGCGGTCGCCTGACAGAATCGCAAGACATGCTTGAAAAACTCTTGAAACTTAATCCTGATTACGCTAGAGCCTGGTGCGATCTTTCGCAATTAAAGCAAGAAAAGACCGACTACAGTGGTGCCGTTGCCGACGCTAAACATGCAATGGAACTAGATCCTGATGACGCTATCATCGCAAAATGGTGGCACCAGTTAACTAGCGAGAAGTCGAAGAAACAATAATTGGCTAGTTGCTTTGCGGCAAGGCAAGCAATTTATTTGCGTGTGGCATTTTGTCCCAGGCCATAATAAATTGTTCGATAGTGGTGCCATTTTCTCGAAGAAACTTACTGGCCTCGACTCCTACTTTTTCGCCGTAAACGCGGTGAGAGTAAATAATGGCGAGTGCGTTGCCGTCTACAATGACAAATCTGGCAAATACTACTTCGACAAACTTGGGATCGCCCAGTATGCAAACTGCTAAGTGCTCGGCCAGAGTGGTGGCGGTTTTGGGTTTAGAATCACTGCGAATAATTTTGCCGTGGGCTTGATAATTACTGAGCACGCGATTGGCGAAGTCAGAGAGCTTTTCGCCAGTGTTGGTATTTGGTACTACATTGATGGTGACCATGTCTTGCCATTTTTCTAAATCGGTCTGGCCTTCTGGAGTAAATTCATTTTGGTTCGCTTTGGACCAGCGGTGAAAATATTCTTTTCCGTTGAAATTGAAGTGCAACTGCGATGTCTCTTTTGCTGCTGTGGATTTGCTCATATCAGCAGGTGCGGAAAACGCAGGGACTACTGGTGAAATGGTCAGGGCCAAGATACAGCTTAGTAGTAATTTGTACATGTTTTCACCGACGGTAATAAGTATGGAATGTTACCATCATTCAAATCAGTTTTTCAGCTCTGGCAAC
This sequence comes from Candidatus Obscuribacter sp., assembly GCA_021772135.1. Taxonomy (GTDB): domain Bacteria; phylum Cyanobacteriota; class Vampirovibrionia; order Obscuribacterales; family Obscuribacteraceae. The sequence goes on along the minus strand of JADYXQ010000008.1, from coordinate 8,631 downwards.
TTGAGCGCAGTGGCCGTATCAGCAGCAGCGGCCAACAGGTTGCCACTGCCGGCGTATACTTTGGCCCATTCTTCGTAGGCACGCTTGTATGCGGATCTAAACTGATCGCTTTTGTATAGTCGGATATTGCTCCTCGTTTATCGCCCAGACTTAATCTTGCTTCTGCTCTCTGCATATAGACCCAGGGCGCACCAGGTTCAAGGACAACCGCTGCATCGCAATCATCGATAGCACCTTTGAGATCACCCAGTGGGCCGCGAACCGCAGCGCGTGTACCGTAGGTGGAAGAATCTGCCTGATTTAGTTTCATTGCCGTATTTAAATCTGCTAGCGCGCCTTTCTGATCGTCTTTTTTTGTGCGCATCAAAACGCGATTACTATATGCTGCGGAATTTTTAGAATCAAGTTCAATAGATTTATCGCAATCTTGAATAGCCGCAGGTATGTCTCCGAGAGCCTCGTGCAATAAAGCTCGCAAATATATCTCTCTTACTGAATCAAATATCTCATAAAAATGGTGCCATCGACTGGTATCGATCCAGTTTCTCGCCGCCTTCAACGGCATGTGTTGACCTCAATCACTACAATGGCATGGCGCGAGAAGAACGATTCGAACGCTCAGTCACTGGTTTGGAGCCAGTTGGTTTACCATTTAACCGATTCTCGCATGGTCCGGGATCTCAGACTCGAACTGAGAAGATACCGCTTCTAAGGCGGGCGGATTTACCAATTTTCCTAATCCCGGTTAGAGCGCACTAGCCGACTTGCACGGCTGCATCACTGGTTTGCAATCAGTTGGATTACTGTCTTTCCTAAGTGCGCATTTGGGGTGGCTAGTGGGATTCGCGCCCACGTTTTCGAAATCACAATCCGAAGTCTTAGACTGCTGGACCATAGCCACAATTCTGAGTTGCTTGGACTCGAACCAAGATTCTCGGCTTCAAAGGCCGGTGTCCTGCCAATTAGACGACGACTCAACATAAACGAACAACTGATCGTTCGCTCGACAAACATAGTGAAAAAATCGGGAATGAAGGACTCGAACCTTCCGCTTCCTGTACCCAAAACAGGCCGTCTACCCCATGGCATAATTCCCGAGAAAATTTTCTCGAACGAATTAGTTACGCGGGTTGGAGGGGTTGGATAAGTTAAAGACAACATTGGAATGATCCTTACAATTTAGTACAGCAGTGCCATGACGCAGCGAATTCAGCCAGCTAAACTGCTGACTGTTGCTGAGGCAATGCTGTAGTGAACGGATCATTTCTGAAAACACCTTTTGGGCGAGGACGTTTTTTCAATATACCACGGGTTTTGAAAAGTGCAAACAAATCGTTTCGAATGTTTGCCGTGTAAAATACGTAAATGGATAAAGGTAAAATAGTAATTCTTAACGGCGCCAGTAGTGCGGGCAAGACCAGCTTAGCCAAAGCAATGCAGAAACAATTCGCAGATACGTTTTTGCTCATGGGAATTGATATGTTCTGGATGACTATGCCGGAACGTCAGTTAGACCTCACCACAGTCGCTGCTAATTTTTATACATGGGTTGAAGAAGAAATTGACGACAAGCCGTTTCTGCGTATTCTTCCCGGGCCTGTTCTTGATCAAATTATGTTTGCCAGGTATGGTGCAATCGCTGTCTATCTCAATGCCGGCTTCAATGTCATTGCTGATGATGTCACCTGGTCTAGACTCTGGCTGGTTGAAGGGCTGAAGATATTAGCCCCCTTCGAGACTTATTTTGTTGGTGTTTACGCTGATGACCGGGTTCTATCCCATCGTGAGATCTTGCGTGGTGACAGACTAACCGGCTGGGCGCGAGGCTCGCAAAAGTGGGTGCACGAGCATCTCACCTACGATATCATTTTAGATTCGTCTGTGATCGGCAGCCAGGAGTTGGCACTGAAGGTGGTGGCAGCCGTCGAGGGTAACTTTGTACCCGAGGCGGCGGCCACTATGCGTCAGCTATTTGAGATCACTATTTAATGCAGGCACCATTTATTTGGTCATGTAGTTGCGATGCACCCAGCCTCCCGGGGAGGCCGCGTCTTGCGTTTCGAAAAGAACGGTCTTTTTAGTCTCTTGCATCAACAACTTACTTTTAGCACCTGTGGGTTTTTCCTGTGCCCGAGCTGTCCTAGCATCGTCAATACATTCTTGAATAGCAGAAGGTTTCGGCACCACATATTTCTTGCCTGATTCGCTCTCTGTCAGCGCCTCTGTGGCGGACGAGTTTATCAATTTCGGCCACATTTTTTTAAAGAGTGCGCTGCTGCCGTATAGGTCAACACTATTGACTTTGCCATTAATAGCAAAGGCGTATCCCACTACATCATTTTTCTTTTCTACGATATTTTGCAGATCGTGCACATATTTTTTTGAAGCCTCTTTTACTTTCCCGTTTTCGAGAGTGAGCTGTAAGCTGCTGGGTGAAGAGCTTGCTGCGTTTTGAGCTGGCGATACATGTGCTTTTGTCAAGTTTGTGGAGTTTACTTTTTGCACCATGTCCCATACTTCTTGCTGGTTGCCTGAATATTTTGCCGCCATCTTCAAAGACTTGCCGGCCAGTTGATAGTTTGAACCTTTAAATTTGCTGGCGTCTTCGCTGCCCCGCTGACTCCAGCGATCGTGTTCAACGCAAAAAGATTTGATCGGCAATAGCCCTGATTTTGGTGGCACAATCATGTCGTATTGCATCGTGCGATCTTGCCGCCCGCCTTTGACGATGTCACCTGATTGAATAAAGACTGCCATGGTGCCAGTATTTTGAATTGCCAGTTCGTTAACGTTTCCGGTCTCTTTCACCACCACCTGTTTCTTATCCAACGCTTCTTGCAGGGTAAGAAAATTTTGACATTTAGAAGTGTCTTTGCCATGAATGAGATAGACAGAGAGATTGCCACTGGTGAATGGACCGCTGATTTTGTTTTGGTTAAGCGCCAGGGCATGTGAAGCTAAAGGGCCGTGACTAATTACGTTGGGAAGACTCTGGGCCGAAGCCGGTTGGATGGCAGAAATGCTGAAGGTGAGACTTAGGGTGAGCAATAGACTTTTGCGGATCAAGTCTGATTTAATTGTTTCAAGTGAATTCATTGGTTGTACTCCATCTGTCCGTACCTGCGCCAATTCGTGGCCCTTGGCCCAGTGTTAGTGGAACTGTAGCAAAACTTGAAACTCCCTTGAACAGCATAGGCTCAACAGTTGAGTTAAGGCTCCAGGGTTTTTCCTGAACCGGTAAAATAATTTATTTTCTGATTACAAAAAATTGCCAATCGCGAGTTTATGCAAACCGAAAAACTACCACGAGCCCGCGACCAAAAGGAAGAGTATTCGCGCAGTGACGAGCTGAGGGCAGTTGAGCTGCCTCCTGAGGAGCCGTTTCGTGCGTATGCTTTGCAATTGAAAGACGCTCTCGTCGCGGAGGATCGCAAAGCCATTCTGGTGGCCAGCAGATTACTCTTATATGCGCTCAGTGATTTCTATGAAGTGAAGCGACCGGTGGTCAAAATTCTCAGCGTTCGTCCGCAAGAAACTTCGGGCGAATGGATCTTCCAGACCTTCGGTGATTATGATCCCGGGACTTTGTTAATTCGGCTATTTATGAAAACAGCGGTGCAAAAGAAAACTTCATCTTACGGGACATTTTTGAGCACACTAGTGCACGAATTTTGTCATCATCTCGATGTGGTATCACTGGAGCTGCCAAACACTTTTCATACCCGAGGTTTTTTTGAGCGAGTGGCAATTCTCTATCATCATATACAAAATACGCCCGTAAAAGAGATTGTCTGGCAAAAGTTTTCTGATGGCACCTATGGTGTCAATTGGGCGAAGACAATGGAGCGTTCAGGTAATAAATGATGTTTCCATTGGTTTGAGGATTCTTGTGCCTAGGGTCTTTTTTTCGTGCCTAAGGAATTCTACAACCTTCAGGTTGTACTATTCTACAACCTGAAGGTTGTAGAATTTCTTAGCCTTTTCAAAGGAAGTACCGTCAGCAGGCTTGCCCTCAAAATTTAATGCTCTAGAGATGTTGACTGAGGTTCTTTGAAGGGTTCACCGACAATATCCTGTGCAGGGCCCCAGTAAGCTCCCTGGCCAAGGTCTATGCCGATTTCCTTCAGCACATCAATATCTGCTGCACTGTCGACACCATCGGCGATGACATGGGCATTGATAATTTCGGCAATTTGTTTGAGTCGTTTTAATTGCAAAATGCGAGCCGGATTATTGCCCAGATCTTTAATCAGCTTAGGGTCGATTTTAACGAAATCCGGATGCCAGATAATCAAGCTTTCTACTGAACTGTGCCCAAAGCCCACGTCGATGCCGATTTGCACTCCATGTTCTTTTAATACTTCGATGTGGCCCATGAGGCAAACCGGGTCACCAAAAAACTGTCGTTCGCTAATTTCAAGACAGAGTTTGCGACCTTCCAGTTGGTCTACAAGCATTTCCTTGAGATCTTCGATGGGAATGTCGAGCACTGTGGAAGGGAAAAGTTTTATATATGCCGGTACTTTCGTTTTTAATTCTTTGACGGCGATTAGAGCGGTGCGCAAGCATTTCAGATCCACAGTAGTGAGCATATTATTTTCCAATGCTGCTCTGAAAAAGCTTTCCGGCATTTCAAATGGTCCAGCGGCTGCTCGACACGATAGTTGATATCCCATCAACTGCTGATCAGAAAGTCTGATAATCGGAGCCTGCACCGTGCGCAGTGCATCGCTATTAATCAGCTTTTCCAATAGCATTTTTAAATCATTGCTGCGTGGTGCTGAATCATTGGTGCCGGCAACTGACACGGCATTCTTTCCACTCAATTTGCTCTGCTTCAAACCGCTTGAGGCTTTCGACAAAATCTCTTCAATGGTGCAAAGTTCGGGCGGCAAAACTACCGCACCAAAGCTGGCCGTAATTTTGGCTGTACCATTCGGAACTAAGATGGGGCTGGAAGCCACTGCCAGTCGAATACGCTCCGTGACAAGCAAGGCGCTGGGCATGTCAATCTCGCAAAGCAAGATAATAAACTCATCTCCACCAATTCTCGAGACATGGTCAATTGGCCTGACAGCGTCCTTGATGCGTTTGGCCATTTCTTGCAAAACCGTATCTCCAGCGGCGTGGCCAAGGGCTTCATTGATCTGTTTAAAGTCGTCGCAATCGACAAGAATGGCGATGTTGGTAGTGTTGTTGCGCTGCGCACGCTTAACTTCGATGCCCAGTGCTCGCTCTAAACCGCGACGGTTGAGCAACTGTGTCAGCGGGTCAAGCTGCACTAATTTCTTCAGCTCTTTATTGCGCGTTTCGAGTTCGAGAGCCATGCCATGCAGCGCAGCTTCGTAATGTTCATGCTCAGCCATATTACGTTTGCTGGAAAAATAGATGAAAGCCATTAAAAGCACGATTACCGGCACCAGCAAAACGATTTCAAGGCGCTTGGTGTGCAGATATAAAATGCAGCCCAAGCTAAAAACGGCCAGTGCCGCTACTGAAAACCAGAGGTTCATAGTTCTTCTGGTCATAGCAAAGTCATTGCCATTGCCCGGCGGTTTCATGGCCGAGATCATCATTGACTGCGATTCGAGGATATTCTTAATTTTCTGGTTCATGCACGTTCGAGGATATAGCGGTGGCTAGGTAGAATTTACCCATAATACCCGCTCTTATCCTCAGGGCTTATATTCGACCGTTTTTAGAAAACTTTCGTACAACTGATTGGCTCTGTCTCGGTCTTTGGCGAAATACCGCAGTTTAAACTTGCGTAGCTGCTTGGGCGCACCAAAGTATGTGTGAGTTTCCACTGTCATAAGGTCGCGTGCCAGGCAGGCGAAAGTAGTCTGATAACCTTCAAGAGCTGAATCTTTGCCGAATTTGACAGGGTGAATAGTCTGGGATGGCACGAAAGCGTCATAAACTTTGTGATATTTTTCCTGCTCGTTGGCCAGTTCCAGAGGTGTAAGGTCTTTAGTGAAATGCTTGAGCTCGATGATGATGTCGTCTTTCTTGTGGGCCAGGCGGCAAATAATTTCTTTGTCTTTCAAATTTGAGCTGAGGCTGAGTATCTGCGGATATTCGAAGCTTACCCCGCCTCCTGAGAATTTAGCAAATTTATTTTGACTGTCAGCGATTGCCGCTTGACGCTCTTTTTCTTTGATGGCGGCAAACTCTCGAGTAGCAAAATCGGAAACCACCAAACTCAGCACCAGTACGATTGTGAGGTTTCTCAGCTTTTTGGCACGACGTCCCTTGGTGGTGATTGATTCTGCGCGAAAATTGCGCCAGGCGCGAGCTATTCGCGTTGTAATGGGCACAGGCACGCCAAGCAGATCATTTTTGAGTTCGGTGACCGTTTGATAGCGGTCAGCCGGTTCTTTTTCCAGCGACTTATAAACGATCTTTTGCAGGCTGGGGGGGATTTTCAGGTCAGGCCTGATTTTTGCCATTGAGACCGGCCTGACATTGAGATGCTTGTTCATGATATCGAAGCTGTTTTCAGCCTCCAGCGCATGTTTACCGGTCAGGGCCGTATACATGACGCATCCGAGCGAATAAATATCAGAGCGACCATCGAGCGGGGTGCCCATGCATTGCTCAGGGCTCATATAGGCCGGGGTGCCGAGCACTTCGCCGGTCTGCGTCAGGTGTTCGGCGGCGCTGCCGTCGGGGCTGGTCACTTTGGCCAGACCAAAGTCGAGTACCTTGAGGCGCTCGGAGCCGTCTTCAGCCGTCACCAGTACCATATTGGCCGGTTTAATATCGCGATGCACAAGGTTGGACGTGTGAGCGGCGCTAAGTCCGTCGCAGGCTTGAATCATTAAGGAGGTGATGCGCTCTGGCGCGAGACTGCCGGCCTCCTGGATCACTTCTGCTAAATTTTTACCGTCCAGGTATTCCATAATCAGGTAGGGCTGCCCTTCAGCGAGCACACCATAATCGATAACTGCGGCGACGTTATGGTGGACAATTTTGCTGATTGCTTCTGCTTCTTGCTGAAAACGGCGAATCTTTTCAGGACTGGCCACAAGATGCGGGTGCAGCACTTTGATGGCGACAAAACGGTGTAGATTTATCTGACTGCCCTTATAAACCGTGCTGAAGCCGCCGATGCCAACAGCCTCAAGGATTTTGTATCGCTCGGCCACAAGGCGACCGATCAATGGATCGCGTTTAACCACGGCCAGCAAAGTGCCGTCTTCTCTACAGCGGTCTGCATCTAACGCAAACTCTTTTGAGCAGAGCGGGCAAATTTTACTAACTGCGATTGTACGACTTTCGAGAGAATCCATTTTGTCTTGATTCACAGAATAATGCAGACACCTTTTCATTCCCTGTCGGAGGGCTTTTTATACCGCATGGTACCGTCTGAAATAGTGATGAATTAAACCGTGCAATTAGGTGCATGTATGTTTTGATGGCGCACCACTGTGCTCGTATTTGGCAGGAGACGAATTTGAAGTTATCTTCAGTTGTTTATCTCACAGTGGCTTTGCTCTGCACAATCTTGCTTACGCCTGCGAATGTTTTGGCTGTTCAGCCCGTGGATCATCAAATTGTATTTACTGAAAATGGCGATCTGGCAAAAAGTCTAAATTTTCCTGTGTATGAATGGCAACCAGTCGATGACAAGCCCTCCGAGATGGTGCTTGCCATTCACGGCCTCACCTTGCATGGTAAAAGTTATTCGCTATTAGGCAAGGCCTTTGCAGCCGGAGGTTTTTATTTTGTCTCTTGTGACATGCGCGGCTTTGGCCTGTGTCAGCCTGCCTTTTCTGCCAAACACGAGTGGTGCAAAGATTATGATTGCAAATGGAAAGTAGATTACGCCAAGAGCTTTCACGACATTGTTCGACTGGCTCATGAGATGCGCAAAAAATATCCTGACCTGAAGCTGACTGTAATTGGCGAAAGTTGGCAGAACGTCAAATCGGGTCTTTATGCGGCTTTAATCAGCCCTCGGTTTCAAATGAACTTGCATGGCTTTATCAGCAAACTGGTATCAAACAATCCTTTAATCTGTCAGGAATTGCTTGATGATCCGCTCATTCGCAAAAAAAATGCCGCTTAGCGATCTGTTGCAAACAGAGGCTTGTGTCGCACGCACAATCAAGCACGCGCAAAAGATTGGCCCTCATATTCCGCTGCTAATTGTTCAAGGCAGCCAGGAGCATTGTGTTATTCCTGAAGCGATTTTGCAGCTTTCTCAGCATATTCGCTCAACCGATCAGACTATTCGTTGGCTCAATCAGACAGGACATTTGTTGCTGGAGGATGAACATAGCTATAAGTTCCCGCACTTGAGTTTGGTCAGGTACTACTATGCTGACGAATCTTGCCCAGGCTCAGGTTGCGACTTAATTAATCTTTTAAACCAATGTCGTCGCCACCAGATACAGTGCCTAGAAACGTCAGCAAACACCTCACGACATATTCCAGAGGATAGAGAAACTTATTCGCGTAGTGTGCGCATACCAAAACTAAAAGCGCCTCTCGTTATGAGAAGCGCTCTTGTAATGGTCTATAAAATTCGCGGCTGGAGAGATTCGAACTCCCGACCTCATGGTTCGTAGCCATGCGCTCTATCCAGCTGGGCTACAGCCGCAACAAGAAGAATATTACCATAAGGTT
>JADYXQ010000086.1 GCA_021772135.1 Candidatus Obscuribacter sp. | reverse complement strand
TTTCGCCCCACCAAAGTCTACAGGACCAAGCCTCTGTCTGTCTTTTAGGCCACAAATATCGTGTTTCTACCCACACGATTTACCGATGAGCCAAAAAAAAGAGCTGCCTGAAATCAAACCAAATTAGTGGTGACGCAACGGCATTACCGGCGCCCAGTAAATAATGGTGGCGATGGTGCAGGCATAGATAAAAGCTCCGCACATCAAATGCTGTGGCTTCAAGCGGCTGTAGTTAAGCAGCGTCAAATAAATAGCCGCTGAAACGACGGCCACCGCACCAGACAGTTGCGTACCATGGTCCAAATTCCAGTTGGTGAAAGCCACACCGAAGGCCACAGGAAAACAACTTTGAAAAACGAGCGCGCCTGTGACATTCCCGATAGCTAGCGTATCTTTGTTGCCGCGTAGCCAGAGCACGCTGTTGATTTTCTCAGGCAATTCAGTGGCAATGGGAGTAACAATCAAAGACAAAACCAGCGGCGAAATGTTGAAATCATCAGACAGATTTTGAATACAGCCAACAAACATATAAGCACCGCCCACGATACCAAGCAGGGCAAGCACTATTTGCGTGATGATCAAATGCAGGCGTTCCGACCCTTTTTTAAACAGTCTGTCGAAATAAAGAGTCTCTGGGCACTCACCCACTTCCCCTTCATGCTTGAAGCAGACATATAGATAGTAGGGGTAGATTGAAACCAGCGCTGTGGCGACCACGACTCGAATGATCGGATGAGCGGGTAGAAAGGAGGCCAGCAAGGCCAGAGTGTAGGCGCATATGAAAAACTTCAAATCTCGACTGATTACAGCTTTTTTTATCTCAATTCCGGGTTGCCTGCGTTTTGTGGCGGTGAAAACCAGACAGGCAATGCCACAAAGCCCCAGGGTAAGGGTGCTGAGCATAAACGGTGCGCCTGCAATGGCGCCGATGCCCACCTCTACCCCGTGTTGACGGCTGAAGAAAACCAGGGCAACCACCGGTATCAAGGTCTCCGGCAGGGCCGTGCCTACGGCTGCAAGGACGCTTCCCACCACCCCTTCACTGAGTTGTAGACGCTGTCCGAGCCATTCAATTCCATTTGTAAAGAGCTCTGCCGAGGCGACAATGAAGACCAGGGTCAAAACTAAACTAACTAACTCAATGATCACAGTTCACACCGGTGGCTCTTTCTGCGAGAATACCAGAAGTTCTATTCAGGTGTCTGACATACTAAACAGATGATAACTGTAGAAGACATACAACATGTTGCCAAATTAGCCAGGTTAAGCCTGACTGCAGACGAAAGTCAGCGTTTTACCGAGCAGCTCAGCCGCATTATGGATTATTTCGGCGAGCTTAATCAGATCGACACAACCGGTGTTGAGCCGATGTCGCACCCGATTCCTGTTGTAAATGTAATGAGAGACGATGTTGTCATAGGCTCTCTGGGCCGTGAAGTGCTGATGGAAAACGCGCCGCTCAAAGAGGGTGCATTTTTCAAAGTTCCCAGGATTGGGGAATAGCTAGAAATGAAAAACAAAGCAGTGAGATTGAGGGGAGTGCCGAGAGACGGTCAAACTCCCCCTCCTAAACTTATGGAATATGTACCGAAAAGCGAAAACGAAATGAGAAATGAGGAGGCTGTATGAACACCCGATTTGTGTTTGTCACTGGTGGGGTGGTTTCGTCACTGGGTAAAGGCATCGTAGCGGCATCGCTAGGGCGTTTACTGAGAGCGAGACAACTTTCAACCAGCATTGTCAAACTAGACCCGTATTTGAACGTTGACCCGGGCACCATGAGCCCTTATCAACATGGCGAAGTATTCGTCACTGAAGACGGTGCTGAAACCGACCTTGATTTAGGCCACTACGAGCGCTTCATCAATATCAATTTGAGCCGCATGAATAACATCACTGCCGGCGCCATTTATAAAAACGTTTTGGAGAAAGAACGCCGCGGCGACTATCTCGGCGGCACAGTACAGATGATTCCTCACGTCACCAGCGAAATCAAAACATTCTTGCGCAAAGGCGCCACAGAGTCGAAAGCTGATGTGGTGATTGTGGAAGTGGGCGGCACGGTTGGCGACATAGAGAGTTTGATTTTCCTTGAAGCCATTCGTCAGATGAGAAAAGATATTGGTCGCGACAACGTTTGTTATATCCACGTCACCATCATTCCCAATCTGCGCACCACCAACGAACTGAAAACAAAACCCACGCAACACAGTGTCGACACATTAAGAAGCCGCGGTATTCAGCCCGACATTCTGGTTTGCCGCACCGAGAAAAATCTGCCTTCAGCCGTGCGCGAAAAACTTTCACTCTTCACCGACGTTGACGCTGATTGCGTCATTCAATGCAAAGACGTGCAACACCTGTACGAGGTGCCGCTTTTGATGGAACAGGAAGGCCTGGCCGGAAGAGTGCTGGAGAGATTGCACCTGCCCAACAACGAGCCTGATCTAAAAGCCTGGCGCGAACTGGTTGACCGAGTGAAGAAGCCATCCAAGCAAGTGACGGTGGCTATCGTCGGCAAATATGTGATGCTTTCCGATGCTTATATTTCGGTTGTAGAATCGCTTAAACACGCCGGTGCCAAACATGACTGTCAGGTTAACATCAAATGGGTGCTTTCTGAAGATGTCGAACAAAAAGGCGCTAAAGAATATCTCACCGATGTAGACGGTATCCTGGTTCCAGGTGGCTTTGGCGATCGCGGCATCGAGGGGAAAATTCTGGCGGCTGAATATGCCCGCATGCAAAAAATTCCATATTTAGGTCTATGCCTGGGTATGCAAATTGCCGTAATCGAATACGCTCGCAATGTGGGCAAAATGAAAGATGCTCACTCGACCGAATTCAATCCCAAATCACCCTTCCCTGTAATCGACTTAATGCCCGATCAACATAGCGTTACTCAAAAAGGCGGCACCATGCGCCTTGGCCGCTATCCGTGCGTACTTAAGCCCGGCAGCGTGGCTGCAAAAGTTTATGGCACCACAGAAATTTCAGAACGCCACAGACACCGTTATGAAGTTAATAACGATCTTCGAGAAACCTTAAGTAAACATGGTCTGGTATTCTCAGGCCTATCTCCTGACGAGCGCCTGGTGGAGATGATCGAACTACCCGGACATCCGTTCTTCGTCGCTTGCCAGTTCCACCCTGAACTGAAGAGCCGGCCAGATAACGCCCATCCACTCTTTGTCGGATTCGTAGAAGCGATGGTCAATGAGGCTGAGCGCAGAGCCACCGAGCGTGGTATCGCTTGCGTTAAGCCGGCTAATCACGAAGCTCACCTCGCTACCTAGTGAGTAAATTAATGAATGCTTTTTGTCAAACCAAAATCAATTTTCTATGCAATTAATTTTGATAGCCTTGGCGGAAGAACAGCGCTACGAAGAGCGGTCGACAACAAAAATATGACAATGGTCCATATGCTGGAGCGCAACTTATGAACCACAAACTCAATTGCATGCTGCCTACCATAGCCGTCGCCTGCCTCTCAGCAGCAAATGTGGCATTCACTCAAAGCAGCAATTGGGATAAGTACAATAACGCGGGCAGAATAGCTTATGAGGAAGGTCACTATGACGAGGCAGAGAAATCATGGTCTTTAGGACTTGAAGAAGCAGAGAAGTTGGGACCTGACGACAGCCGGCTGGCCACCAGCCTGCATAACATGGCAACTGTCTACTCTACTCAGAGCAAGCTTGCGGAGATTGAGCAGGTATATAAGCGGGCGGCGACAATTTATGAGAAGGCGCAAGGTCATAGTCATCGGGATCTGGCTTACACCCTGAATAAGCTGGCTCTTCTGTACATGGGACTGGGCCGGAAGGCAGAGGCGGAGCCACTGGTTTAAACGCACCCTGGTAATCAGAGAGAAAGCATTAGATCCTGATAGCCCGTGGGTGGCAAAAACCCTAGGATTTTATGCCGATGTACTTCGCAAAATGAATCGGTCAGCGGAAGCGGAGAAGCTGGATGCAAGATGGGAAGCAATCAGGGCGAAGCCACGTTGAAAAACTGGCTGAGAGGCAAACTGAAAATATAAAATCAGCAAATTATTTTTCGTCTTTGCCATTCGACGAAAACCTACCTGAACGAACAAGCAGCACTACCATTAACGCTGAACTGATCACCATCATTGCCAGGGCAAAAAAGTAGCCATAGTGCCAGCGCAACTCAGGCATATTAAAAGGAGAGGCGGCGTTATCAAAGTTCATGCCGTAAATGCCGGCAATCAAAGTCGGAGGAGCGCAAATAGTAGTAACAATTGTCAGTGTCTTCATCACTTCATTGAGCTTGTTGCTGATGCTCGACAAATAAACATCCATCAAGTCAGAACAGAGTTCGCGATAAGTTTCGATCAAGTCAGTAATCTGCACCACATGGTCATAGCAATCGCGCAAGTGCAGAAGCGTCTCAGGTGAAAAATTAGCGGGGCTGGTGCGTAAAATTGAACTCAGTGCTTCCCTGAGAGGAAAAAGAGCGCGGCGCAAAGTCAGCAACTCGCGCTTTGACTCATGCACATTGGCCACCAGCTTTCTTGTGGGCGCATCAAGAATATGATCTTCAATAATTTCAAGGCGCTCACCAAATATTTCCAGCACTGGATAATAGGCGTCGATAATACTATCAATCAGGGCGTAAGTAAGGTAGTCGGCCCCGTGACTGCGCAGCTTGCCCCGCCCTTTGCGCAAGCGGTCAAGCACGGGTTTGGTAGCATCTACGGGACCTTCCTGAAAAGTAACGACAAAGCCCTCACCAACATACATGCTAACTTGTTCGGTAGCGACTTGCTCCGAATGCGTTCCATCTAAATTAGGATCTTTTTCAATCCGATCAATCATATGAGCAACTAGAAAGAAATTCTCATCATACTGTTCAAACTTGGCTCGCTGGTGCAAATGCACAATATCTTCCATGGCCAGGGCATGAATATGAAACAACTCACCCAGGCCTGTGATTAATTCGCCGCTCCCCAGCCCCTCCACGTTAACCCAGATTACCGGCCACTTTCCCAGTTGTGCTTGTATTGGGGTTAAATCAGAAACCTTCTCTTCGATAAACTTATCAGCGCCGTAAGCAATAAATGAGACAACAGACTTGGGCGCGTTGGGATCAAAAACATAGCTTTCAGGATCAGCCCCTTGCACCAGATGTGGTGCTACTGGCGTGCGACGGCTTTTGGCTCGAGTGCGCTTAGTCATGGGTACGTCCTGGTTTTTGCTGAGCAGAGCGGTGGTCAAGTGATTTCCATGTTTCAACGGCCCAGAGCTGCTCAGACTCGGTTTCAAAACAAATGGTAATCTGAGAAAAAGTGCCATGAGCCGCCGATACTCCGCGCAACATCCAGAAGGCGCTCTCCTCATCGGCTACTCTTTCAAAAAAAGCACGGCCGTGCACCGGCCCGTGTTCGTACTTGAGAGGATCATCAATCACTTTAATCTTCTGCAGAATATCTAAAGCATCGAGGCTTTGTCCGTTGCTGTCGCTGGCCGACATGCAGGTGACACGCACGTTTCTGGTTTCATCAAAAGCAAGGAAAGTTTGACCTTCTTCAAGTTCTTCCACAAAATTACCAGGCACACCCACAGACCAGCCGCCCCCGAGATTTTTGCGCACTCCCTGGCGGCGGTAGCCAACTAATTTTGCATTCAGCGCCTTTTCTGCCATGGTCTCGATTTGATCTTCATATTCATAATCGCAACCGAGAAAATCAATTACTTGCGCCCATTCTTTCCACGGATATTGTAAATCAGGGTCAAGGCTGTAGGCACTATCGAGATGCTCCATGATGCGCTCCAAAAGCTCGGCTTCCTTTTCAGTGAGTGGCTCGCGCCAGCGCACTGTGTTCCACATATAGCAGAGCGCCCGACCGAGGTGATATTCGGCACCATGTCCGTCCTCCCACCAGGGAAAAATATCGCGACCACATAAAGGTTTGGCCGAAACCAGATCGAGCCAGTCAAGCGAGCGCGGGCCCAACTGTGTCAAAATCGGCTCAGGCACATCAAACTGGTGGCCATCGAAAGGCATAGCCAGATGGAATTTGGCACCATTTTTAGAAAGCTCTTTCACTCTTTTGCTGAGGGCGCCAATCCATAATTCGAATTCGCTATAGAGCTTGACCTTATCTCCGCTTTCAAAATAGCCGGTTTCGTCTACAAACTCGTTTTGATCGTCGGCCACCCAGTCGATGCCGTGCACTTGAGATAATTTCCGCACCAGGTCACAGACAAAAATGTGATAGCCAGGCCCGGCAGACGATGTGGCGGCTGCTACCAACAGTGAGCCGTCTTCGCAGGGCGAAAGCATGATTGGTTCAGCACCAGGATGGAGCAAAACCATTAGACACGGGTTGCCGTCGTCGTCGTCAGTCCACTGACTCCATTCAAGCTCATCAAAAGCAACGTTAGTCAGCCAGGTCTCAAGCTCTTCAAGCTTTCTGCGGTCGAATATGGGAGGCTGTTGCCCGGTTAATCGCTCTGAGGCAAACTGCCCTTTTAAGTACAAACCGAGACTCATCTTGTCCTCCCTGACAGACTGATTCTACACTGCCAAAGCCTAACGTGTTTCACAAGTCATCCACACTTTGTGAAAGCGACGGGCAGCCAGATCGTGGGCGCGAATGGCGAAATAAAGGCGGCCCTGATCAACCCACATCATTTGCGCTAAATCGTCGCTGTCGAGCTGC
The DNA here is from genome assembly GCA_021772135.1 of Candidatus Obscuribacter sp. Taxonomy (GTDB): domain Bacteria; phylum Cyanobacteriota; class Vampirovibrionia; order Obscuribacterales; family Obscuribacteraceae. Next base: position 50,854 of record JADYXQ010000086.1, on the reverse strand, counting down.
AACAGCAGCAGCCACTGTTCCGATGCCACCGCCAGTTTGGCTCCTTCAGCTGAGGAGAAATCAAAGTCGTCGTCAAGCTCTAAACCGGTGCTGGCAATTTCACAATCTAGTTTAAAATCGCCGGCGATATCTTGACCGTGACCCATCATGCGGTGAATAACGTTATCGCCATAAATTTCTTCGGCTGCCTTAAGGTAATCGTCAAAAGTCTCGTAACCGCCCGAGCTGAGAGTGGCCATATCGACGGTGATGGCCGGATAAGACAACTCTTCATGCATAGCAATGGCGCATGGCGCAAAAACCGAGGTAGGCGGTAATTTAGCTGGCGCGTCAGTTATCTTCAACACCGCCGGGTCTTCAAAATAAAAGACGCGAAAGCCCTGACTATCGTCAATATGGTTGCCCCATGGGCCGTCAAAGGCGTCATAAAAAAAAGAAAGCAGACCTTTTGACGGTAATGGTTCGTAAGCATTTTTGAAAGCTTTATGATCGCCCAGACCTATTTGGCACAAAAATGCCAGCGGAATTTTAGAGCGGCTCACTGGCCAGTCAAAGGCGGGAGGCAGGCTCGGACTGCCCCCGGCCCGCGAGAGACTTTTTTCTGTTTTGTCCGCAGCAAATTTTAAGCGCAGCGAATAAGCCGGATTTTGAAAAAGATCTTCAAAGTGAGAAAGATTATGCCGCTTCAATACATCATCGATATTTAAAATTGTCACTTAAAAAATTCCGTTTAACTGATACCAGAGAGTTTTATCTATTTTACGAAAATCAGGCGCACTGCATATAGAGTCAAGGTATTTGCTCAAATGCACTAGTTCATCGTCTTCAGTGGCTCCCAGAAATGGCCGCACACAAAGAGCGTTGGCGTTTTGCAAGGAGACTTTGCGCAACTCATCGTCGACCATGATCATTTGAGCCAACTCCACACCGTTGGCCACGACCTTGCGCAAATCTTTAACATAGTACTCTTCGTCTTTATGAAAGTCGTAGCGCACGGTACATCGGCTTCTGTCCCAGACAAAGAGCGGGGCCGGCAAATCTTTCCATAATGCTCTGGCAATGGGGGCGATGTAATTAATTGTGGCGGAAGACCAGAGACCGAGGGTATAGCGCTCACCACAATGGGCAAGAAATTCGTGCACGTGCGGTCGATAATAAATAAAGTAGTGCGCCAGCACCATCTCCGGTGCGCGATCAAGAGCTTCGGTGACACCGCGAATTAAAGTCTCATCAAGGTCAAGAATTAAGAGCGGCTTTTCTATCACAAATCTCTCTACCTTTTCGACTCGCGCACTCAATAATCAAGGTGCCACAGTTTCAGCAAACAATCCGACCCACTCTTGCTCCAGCTCAGTATCGAAGAATAAAAGCCACGAGTTGACGGGCAGCTTCTCTTGTTGTGCCACATTCCGTAGAACCACAATCGCTTCTTCGATTTTTTCTACAGCCAGATCGATAAACAAATGCTCAACGTCATGACCATAACCAAAGACACAACCAGCCTGGCCAGCCCGCAGTTTCTCGTCTACCTGCTCGCGAAGTTTGACAAACCATTCGGTTGCCATAAGCAATTCGTCGCCGGTAATTTTCAAATAGCAGAAGCGCTCTGCGTGCTTGGTAAAACGTTCTGAATAAAAAATGCCGTTTAAAACTATCGATTCGACAATATGTTTTTTGGCCGAAACAAAGCTGCGCCGCCGGCTTGGTGCGCTGATTGCCGCTTCATCAAATGTGAGCAGCTCAGGTTGTTGCATTGCCTGCAAGCGCAGCGGTTCATCATCGATTTGTACTTTAATTTCCAGCACTACTTTATCAATCGCTTGAGCAAATTCAGCGAGAGATCTGGTGTGCGACATATCGAGCTGCTTGTCGCGAGCAAAGAGGCTGACAATACGACCGGCACTGGTGTTAATTACTTGCGTGATGATATTGCCAATCCATTTGTTGAGAGTATCTTCTCCAAGCAAATATTCGCAGAGGCAGTAAGCGGTTTCGATGTCTTCACGATCATTTTCGCCGCTGAAAGAGTCTGAGAAAAAAGTGACGTCAACAACATTGCGACTGGAACGCGAGCAGGCCACTTTAGTTTCTGGAATGCTCAAGCCTGTGCGAGATTCAAAAATGGTTTCCAGCACTTCCACACTGAGTGCCGGCCGCACCGGCAGAAACGACCAACCCTCAAGGTTAGGAGCCATCTCGACGATGGTTTTTACCAGCGGCCTTTTGTAGTGGTCCATCTCGGGAGTGATAACGAACAGACAAGTGTCATCGTCACCCGGCCATAATTCCCAGAGCAAATTATCATTGATTTTGTTCAGGCCATCATCGACCCAGTTCGCCAATTCTTCGATGGGCAGCGGTCTGCGGCCGCGAATATGCGATTCAAATTCTTTAGAACGTTTGGCAAAAAGTTGCCACCAGTTTTCAATCTGATCAAGAACGCGCTTGCGATAGAGCACTTCGGTCTGAGACTGATTGTCGATGTAACGCCAGCGCATTTGCTAATTGGAATCCGAAGTGACTAAAAGTCAATTAACTGTGAAGACCATAGCTTACTGGAATACAAGCCAAACTGCCTGAGATAAACCGCCGTTAAGCAGCATTTCAAGCGCTCTTGACCGGTGAGGCCAGACTCTTGCCCTGATAGAGCTGTCGGTAAAGTTCAACCGGATCAAGACTGAGAGCCGTCAAAGCACTGAAGCCGGAGCCAATTTGAGCCGCCAGCAGGGCTAAAAGTAAATCTTCCGGCATGATTAAGGTGCCTGCAATATTTGCGTATGCAGCGGCCAGATTGAATAAATGCAGACTGTCACCGCTCAGCACCGGCGCAGGCCCTGTTTTGCTTGTCGGCGGGTTATTGAGCGAGGTCATAATTCGGGGAAACTCGCCGCCGGAGGGCATTCGCCATAGATTGGGCTCAGGGGGTTGCAATGAAAGGGCGAGCAGGGCCTTTTGTACCCGCACCATCAATTAAGCAACGCAATAAGCCCTGGCCCTGGCCCTGAGAAGGTATGTGCAGCAAAGCCAGGAGCAAATGCTCGCTATCTATCTGATTGCTGTCCCGGCGTGCAGCCTCATCGCTGGCGCGGCGAAGAATTGCCAGGGTTTTACCGTCTAGTTGTTTAAATAATGCGGCCTCGTCCAAGCCGGCGGAGGCTATTTTAAAATCTGTGGGCGATTGCGGCAAAATAGTATTTAAAAAAGCCCGCAAATCAAAATGCGGCATCAAGCTCAAGGCGGCTGGTGTAGTATTGAGATCGACCATAGCAAAGAAGAAATGCACAGGCTCTACTTTTTTCGCTTGATAAAAACGCGCACGCTCCATAGAATGGCCAATAGTATTTCGCAGCGATTCTGAGGCCGGTAAATGCCCGCTACTATGCTTCCTGGCCAATTCACCGATTATTTTGCCATCATTGTCTAAATTGGCACCACATAATAGCAACTGGTCTTTTTAAGAAGAATTTTGCAACAAAGCGGCATAAAATAAATGCTCTTCGTCAACACATTGAACCTCCTGACCAAGAGCAATGCGCTGAGCAGTAGCCAGAAGCTGCACAGTGTCAGTCGAAAAGGCGTCAGTTTCAAGGCGCACGGCCAGTGATGTTTCAATTTCTGGTTGAGACGGCTCGGCACCAGATACGGTGCTGACGGCTCGAACAAATCTAGACTGACTAAAATCATAAGCCTCTGCGCGAGCGGCAATAGTTCCAGGCCAGTTAAGCCCTTCAGAACCAGTGACGGCAACTTCGTCACTATTCATTGCCGAATCGCGCACGCGCTTGCGCAACTGCCGCAAATCAATCTTCATCTGACTGAGAATCAGACCCGCCACAGTTTCTTTCTCGCGAATTATGGCCAGAAGCAAATGTTCTTCGAGTATCAAATCTCGTTTATCAATCAATGTTTCAGCGTGAGCGGTCAGCAAAATTTTTCGGCCGTCGGCAGACAGTGGCAGTTCAAAATGACGAAGGAGTTTGCCCGCCTTATGCGCTCTGGTAGCGGATGCAGTAGCCTTTATGTATTCGGCAGTGCGTTGTTGTTCAAGCCCAGATTCAATGAGGAGAGCAGAACAGCGACCAGGCGAATTGAGCAGACCAAGCAACAGTACTTCTGAACCTACAGCATTCAAACCTGAGGCCTCGCTCGTTTCGCACGCCAGTGTTATTACATCAATTGCCGACTGGGCAAATTTTTCCACTAGCAAACCATAAGCTTAGAGGCCGATGCAAAAAAGTTTTTTTCAAGTTCAATTCTATTCTAGTGCAAATCTTTAGCGTTGGGCAATTTTGGCATTGGCCTTCGCGCGCAGGGCCTGCGCCTCAGCAGGGCGGCCGGTGGCTTGCATCAGCTCAGCATAATTATCAAGTACATTAGCGAACTGTTGTGTGGAGACACCACTGTTGCTGTCATAAATAGCGATTGCTCGTTTATAAAGGGGCTCAGCGTCGGCGAAGCGCCCCTGGGTGCGATAAAGAATGGCGAGATTATTGCAAGCAGTGGCTACCGCTGGGCTATCTTTACCAGATACCTTTTCGTAGATAGCAAGTGAACGGCCGTAAAGGGGCTCAGCCTCAGAATATTTTTTCTGGGCACGATAAAGTTCGGCCAGATTATTGCAGGCATTGGCTACTTCAAGACTGTCTTTACCGGATGCTCGTTCGAAAATAGACACTGACCATTTAAATATGGGCTCAGCCTGTTGCAATTTGCCTTGAGCAAAATAGAGACTTGCTAAATTGTTGCGCACATTGGCGGCATCAGCAGATTCAACGCCGCTTGTCTTTTCATAAATAGACTGCGCTGCTTTATACAGCGCCTCTGCCTGCGGATAATGACCGGTTTGAAAATACACCTGCGCCAGGCTATTTTGGCTTTCGGCAATGGGCAAAGCGCCGGCTGTCAGGTTGTCTTCACGAAGTGATAGAGCCTGCTGCAAAGTTTGTTCAGCCGCCTGAAATTTGCCTTGTTGAGTGAGCGACAGACCCTGGCCATTTAAAGATTCGGCCAGCGCCACCAGTTGCGGTGCCATAGCTTGATGCTGCAGTTTCGTGGCCCGCTTGAATAAATCATCGGCTTCGCTGTATTTGCCTTGCTTGATATAAAGATTACCAAGGGCATTAAGCGTGGGTGCGATAGTGACTTCATTGCCACCACTAGAGCGCTCTTGATTTTCTAAGACTTGCTTGAGAGTCTTTTCCGCATCGGCAAGATTATTTGCTTTAATTTGCGCCTCGGCTTGGGCGCGCATATCGCTGGCGCCACTGGAACATCCACTGAGAGCCAGTGTTGCCAGAGCAAAAGAAACGAGTGCCAGGCTACCTGCAGACTTAACCATAGTATTCTCCAATGTTATCTCAGGTGTTTGAACAAGCCGACGCCAAGACCGACGGCAGCACCGACACCGGCACCAGTAAGGGCTCGTTTGCCGCCCCGGCCGGACGCGGCACCAATACCCAAACCAGCCAGAGTACCAGTGGCGGTATCACGTGCAATGGGGTGGCGTTTCATCGTTCGGCTGCTGCGCACCAGTCCAACACCGGCGCCTGTTCCGGCACCAATAGCGGCACCACGAACGACTCCGCTACCGGAAATCACACCGGTAAGAGCACCGGCGCCAGCGCCAACGCCGGCGCCAATGGAGACAGCTTTAACTTTGGGATGCTTTTGAAAATAGGTGCGATTATCCTGGACAATTACTTCGCGATAAACGGGTTTTTCTACATAGACAGTTCTCGTTTGAGTACCGCTTGAATAAACTCGTCGTGGCGTTGGGGGAGTAACAACTCTCACAGTATTGGTATCGTATACCGGCACCTGACGCACCAGTTGCGGCATGGCAGCGCTGCTGTTCACCTTACCGCTCAAAACCGTGGTTTGAGCAAAGGCCGGAGCAATTGGCAAAGCTAGCATGGCGAAGGCCAGAGATGCGGTAAATAATTTTCGACTCAACATATAAATGTCCTCGGGTGCTAACACCATCTCATTTGTCGTGGTCAGTAAAAAGACGTCTGCCCCGGCAAGAAGTTCCCCCATGGCCCCAGACAGCGTTTCACCACGGCGCCGCATTGTTGCAAAGCGTTTACACGAGAAATTAAACCAGAACAGTTATTGCTGTTTTGAAATTCTCAATCTATCTACAAAAATGGAGCACTTTACTTATTGGCGGCCTGGCGCGCTTCCAGTTCTTCCCAGCGGGCAAAAACTTTGGCTACATTAGTTTCGGCTTTATGCAGTTCGTCCATCATCTCGGCCAGCTTGACGTGATTGGCTGACACTTTTGGATCTTCCATGCGCTTGCGCACTGCTTGAAGTGCCTGCTCAGCTTCTTCAACTTTAACGCTGATCTGATCAAGTTCTTTCTTTTCGTTATTGGAGAGGGCTTTGAGATTCTTTACCGCCACACTACTGGTAGAGCTGCCAATCTTGTTGCCCACGCCATTGGAGTTACCGCCCGAGCCCGAACTATTCTTACCCTTATTCTTGCCGCCGCTGCCTCTAGTCGATTCCCACTGCGAATAATCGGCAAAGAATGACACGCCGCCTTCACCGTCTAAGGCAAGAATCGTAGTTGAAATCGTGTCGATCATGTAGCGATCGTGTGTGACCAGCACAACCGCTCCAGGGAAATCTTCCAGACTTTCTTCCAGAACTTCAAGAGAAGCAATATCGAGATCGTTGGTCGGTTCATCCAGAATCAGCAAATCGGCTTCTTGCAACATCAAACGGGCAATTAAAATTCTTGCTTGCTCGCCACCTGACAAATAGCTGACCGGCATCGGCAGCTGGTCAGGGCGGAAGAGAAACCGTTTAGCCCAGCTGATTACATGTATTTGACGATCGCGATAGACCACCGAATCGCCGCTAGGGCAAAGCGCTTCTTTTAAGGTGATTTCTTTATTGAGCTGATCGCGGTTTTGATCAAACCAGACAATTTTAAGCAGGTCGGCTCTTTTAATTGTGCCTTTGTCTGGTTGAATCTGATCGGCCAGAATGCGCAGCAATGTTGTCTTGCCACTGCCATTGGTGCCAACCAGACCTAATTTCTGTTTAGGGCTTAAAACTAAATCAAGACCAGAGAATAGTTTGCGACCACCGAGTGATTTTTCTATTTGCTTGGCCACCAGAAGCTCTTTGGTGCGCCGGCCTGACGAACTAAAATCAATATTGACCGAGCTGGTCATATTATTGCGTGCTTTAACTTCGGCAAACTCGTCAAATAATTTGCCCGCTTCGCGAATACGGCCCACCGACTTGGTTTGACGGGCGCGGGCGCCACGCTGCAACCATGCTACTTCGCGGCGCATTTTACTGGCCAGGGCTTGTTGTTCGTTAGTTTGTGCCGACAGATATTCGGCGCGCGCTTCAAGATATGAGCTATAAGGGCCCTTGCAACTGAGATAACCATCTTTATAAGTGGAGTTGAGTTCCACTGTACGGTTGGTGACATTCTCCAGAAAATTGCGATCGTGGCTGACGAGAATAAAAGCAAATGGTGCGGATTTTAAAAGATCTTCCAACCACAACACACCTTCTAAATCGAGGTGGTTGGTGGGCTCATCCAGCAAAAGAAAATCAGGCTCTTTAACCAGTGCGCAGGCCAGAGCTAGACGTTTGCGCCAGCCTCCGGAGAGCGATGAAACCGGCGCGTCCAATTCTTCAAAGCCAAGAGTACTTAAGGTATATTCCGCCCGATTAATCTTCTCAGATTCTTCAATATGTTCAGATGCTAATGACGCGGCTACGACATCGCGTAAAATCGCATCAGGTGGATAAGGATTATCTTGCGCCAGATAAGCGATATTGAGAAATTTTCTGGTGGTAACTGTTCCTGCATCAGGCTCATATAGGCCGGCCATGATTTTGAGCAGGGTAGATTTGCCCGAACCATTAGGGCCGATCAGACCAATCCGCTCGCGATCATCGATGGTAATCGAGATATCGCGAAAGAGTGGGCGAGCGCTGAATGACTTGGTTAGAGACTGGCAACTGATTGCAACTGGCATAGCTAGTGATTATACAGCCGTGATTCTGCCGCTGTCACTGAAGAGTGACTATATTCGCCCTTTTGTGATGTTATTGTATAACGCTGCCACTAGACAGACCAGGATCAGGATCAGGACCAAGAACAGGAATTGAATCATGAAAGTTTGGGTTGACGCCGACGCCTGCCCTGTTGGCGTAAAAGACGTTGTAGTCAAAGCCTGTCACCGACAGGCCATCGACACGGTTTTCGTCGCCAACAAAGTCATTACTCTTCCGCTCTCGCCCTACCTCACTGCTGTTCAGGTGGAAAAAGGTGCAGACATTGCCGATCAATATATTGTTGAAAGGGCAGACAAAAATGATCTGGTTATAACCCAGGATATTTTGCTGGCCGCTCTGCTTGTGCCTAAAGAAGTGACCGTGATCGACCCACGCGGACACGTTTTCACAGAAGAAAACATTGGCGAACGAGTATCAATCAGGGCACTGATGACTGATCTAAGAGACAGCGGCGACATTACCGGCGGGCCCAAGCAATATACCGACAAAGACAAGCATCGCTTCGCCAGCGCCTTCGACCGTGCGGTTACAAAGCTTAAAAACGCCGCCGCTGCCCGAAAAGATTGATCGAGTTAAGCTTACGGCTCTGACTCTTTGCTGCCTATTAAAATGATATTGGTTCCGACTTGATAAGCAAAACCGTTTTTAGGATTTTTGATTTTGCCGTTGGCATAAAATCCGGTTGAGCCGGTTTTGAATTCTTTGCCATCAGCCTTGATGGTGCCCCAGACTTCGCCGCTGGTGGTCTTGAACTCGATAATTAAAGCTGGAGGCGCATCGGTGTCAACTTTTTTGGCCATAGTGAATCTCCTCTGGGAATAACACAAGTCTACAGGATGAAACTGTCACTGCAATTGGCTTGCCAAGCGCCGAGACCGCAATCTAATGAGAATTATTGACTTTCCACCCGGTGAAATATATGCCATACTCCCCCATTAAGGCTACCGAAATAGAGGGCCTGCTGCACCAAATCGTGTTGGTGTAGACGCACTGCTGGAGATTAGATGAAGAATAAGCTATTTGTAGGCAACCTGTCCTACAACCTGGACGAAGCCAGCCTCGAAGAACTCTTTGCCGAGTCCGGTAAGGTTGTTTCCGTGGCGATCCCAACCGATAGAGATAGTGGCAGAAAGCGTGGATTCGCTTTTGTTGAAATGGGCAGCCAGGCTGAAGCCGAAGCCGCTATTGCCAGCTTGAACGGTAAGGACGTGGATGGCAGACAAATTGTTGTCAACGCCTCCAAGCCTAAAGAGAAAGCCTACTAGAATCTACGAGACACTAGCTGACGCTTTATCAAGCATTCACCAGCTCGCCTTTTAGTTTTCGAAACTTGACACCCCATTCCTGTAAAGGTCTGGGGTGTTCGGCTATTTTTGCGTCCTAAAAAAGAGAATTTGCCTGTAACATGTTGCACAAGCTGCCGGACACTTATAAACATCGAGGCCTGCATGACACTTTTGATAAAGTCAGCTCTTAGCAAATATCTGATTGCCAGCTGCGGAATAATGATGATGGCCGGCCTGACTACAGGCTGCAGCTCATCAGCAGATAAAGAAAGAGAAAATCTGAAGCGTGAACTCAGTGAAGCTAAGGCCGAGTCGTCGAGTTTGCAATCTCAGTTGAAACTGATGCAAAATTCTAACGATCAAAAGAAAGAACGGCTAAATGAAACTGAAACCGGGGCTGCCACCACCCCCGATACCAATAGCTTTCCCAGCAATAGCACTGGCGTCACCACTGTGCAATTTACAGATCTGGCCGACGTGCCTGATAAAGAAATGATCGAACAGTTGGCTCAGCTACACGTTTTTGATGATCTGGCACCCACCTTTAAGCCTAACCAACCAATCACCCGGGGCGAATATATTACCTGGCTCTATCGCAGTTATAACGCCATACTGCCGAAAGATAAACAGTTACGCCTTTCGCCACAGTCGGCTCAGCAATTCAAAGACACTCCTGCTGGTCATCCGGCTTACAAATATGTGCAGGCTCTGGCCAATGCCGGTTATTCAATCGGTTATAAAGACGGCACATTCAAGCCTGATCAGCCCATTACAAGAGAAGAAATGATCGGTATCAAAGTCGGCCTTGATGTCGGCAAAGATCTGCCACCATACCGCAGCCAGATGGAACATGTCTGGAAATTCTCAGACGGAAAAACTGTGGACGAACGCTTTACCGGCTACGTGCACCAGGACTATTACACTTCAGGCCCCAACGGCAGCAACATTCAAAGAGCATTCGGCAAAATCGGCAGTTTCAAAGCAAAACAGCCTGTGCTTCGCTACGAAGCGGCAGGAACACTGTGGCAACAGGGACAATTCGGCAACAATGGTGGCATCACCGCCGCTGATACCAAAAACAAAGCCGTCACAAATTAGTTTTAGTGGCCTACAGCACCTAGATATTCACCCTTAGACGGGATGAAGAAGACAAATGCGATACCCACTAAATAGACCGCTGCCACACTAGATGCCGCCATGGCATAAGAGCCGCCGAAGGTATTAATCAAGATGCCACTACCCAGTGCGGCTACAACTGCTGCATACCTTCCGGCATTGTAAATGAAACCAAATGCGGTGCTACGTACTTTGGCCTCATAGAGTTCAGGCAAATAAGTCCAGAGAATGACGAAAGGCAAATGAGAGAAAAAGCCCAGGGCAACAAGCCAGATCAAAAGCGGCGTGCCAAATGAATGCACTGTGTTGAACATGCCGTAAGCAAGGCAGTAAGCCATAAAGAACGACAGCCCCATAGACCAGCGATAACCGAATTGTTTAATGGCAACTCCACCAAGCAGTCCAGACAAAATCATGCCTATGTCTTTAGCGTACATGGCATGACTGCGCTGTTCTACGGCAAGTTCGCCGGTAAGCTGATTGATCCAGGCAGGAATCCAGGCGATTACCGCCCACCAACAAACAATAGCCACACTAGCTACAGCAGCCACTGATATGGTCTTTTTGCGATTTTCAATCGTGAATAATTCTCTGAAGCAAATAGCGGCATTCTTGCACATGGTGCCAAAAATACTATTGCCAATGCGCGCGCTTTCTTGATCACGCACAGCTTTGGCTTTGAGAAACTCCACTGGCTCTCTTAGCTTGAAGCGCATGTAGACGGTTAAAAAGGCAGGCACAATGCCGGCCATAAATAGATAGCGCCAGCCGTAATGCCCCAACCACAAATTGAGCGAAGCTGTGAGCAAATAGCCAAAACCCAAAGATGTGGCCAGCGCACCGACTGCATAAACTCTGGTTTTGCTGGGCCAGCACTCAGATAACAGCACAGCACCGATGCCCATCTCTCCGCCGATTCCGGCACCGACGAGAAATCTGTAAATTCCAAGCTCCCACCAGTTATTGGCAAAAGCACAAAGACCGGTGCAAATTGCATATAAGAGGATTGTGATTGTCAGGGTTTTAGCCCGACCGATATTGTCGGCCATAGCGCCGAATATCATGGCTCCCAGGGCCCAACCGAGCATGAATAAAGCAATTATATAGGAGCCGTATTGGCCCACCACTGCGTGGGATTGAGTATGCAGCAATTCAGACAAAGCGGGAAAGAGCACCATAGCAAAAATCGACGAATCCATACCGTCGAAAACACCACCCAGCCATGTGGCAATCAGCACATGCCAGGGAGATGGTGCGCTGGCTTCACGCTCGAGCGACGATAAATCTTGCGCCACTGCAGTGACCTCGCAGACGTCACAGTCTAAATGTTCTGGGGTCTGCACAAGCGCAGGCTGAACAACCGTTTGCATAGTAACTCCCAGTTCTTAAGGAGGGTTAATAATAGCTGAAGGCCGCTAGCTCAACCAGTCTCTGAATTTTTATTAAGGTTGCCTGACGGGTGATCAAGACTGGCGCCCTGGCCGATTGATTAGTTTGATACCGGCCTCGCTTTCAGCCTGGTCGATTGCTGCAGGCTCAACAAAAAGTCCTTGCCGCTCATAGGCTTTCCAAACTTCAGACCAGCGCATCACCACATAGGTACGGGGGGAATATTTTTTTGCCAGCCGAGTAATTTTGGCATTGCCGCTGGGCAAAATTTCAAGACCATCCAGTTCAGAACACTGGCTGCAAAATGCTCTTTGCTCTTCCAGACCTTGCTCTAGTTTAACAATCTCGCCTTTTTCCAGTTTTCGATCACAACCGTGACAACGAGAGGCACGATAAAGTGCATAAACTACCGGATCAACTTTTGCCACCTTAGCTGCTTTGGCAGGTTTGGCGGCCTTCTCAGTTTCGGCTTCGGTCTTGGCTTCAGTCACATGAGCCCCTCGAGTAGGATATTAAAACACGCTGTAGTCTACACCCATCGTTTGATTTTGCGCGATAATTGATATCGTTGGCAATAGGTTGAAAAAAAACCGTGAATCTTCCACCAAAGCTTGAAGAAGCCGTTCAAAACCATGGATATCCATTATTGTTTGCAACCATAGATGGTGCCCATCTTTATGGCCTGCCGGCAACGACCATGCAATTCACAGTGCGCGGTGTTCATGTGGTGCCTACTGAACAAGTCATCGGTTTGGATGTTACCGAAGATCTAGTTGAAATATCGAAAACCGAAGATGACGCAGAGTTAGACTTATCTACCCACGATATCAAAAAGTTTTTTCAGTTGATGTTGAATGACAACGGCCACGTCATGGAACAGCTTTATTCACCACTGGTTGTGTTCACCAGCGACAACCATAATGAGTTGAAAGAAATCGGCAAAAACTGTTTAACCAGATTGCACTGCTACCACTATCTTGGCCTCGCCGATGCACAATGGCAGCTTCTCGGCAAAGATAGCGCCAAACGAGTCAGTGCCCTTTTATCTGTTTATCGAATCGTGTTAACCGGCACGCACCTTATGAATTCAGCCGCTATCGAAACTAATCTGCACACCCTCAATCAAAACTTCGCTCTGCCTTACTTAAGCGAGTTGTTGGAGAAAGTCACAGCCGAAACCATTTTAGATGAGAAAGAATGGGACTTTCATAAAGAAGAGTATGAGCGTCTACGGGAGGTCTTAGAAGATGCTGCCGATGCCACCGCGTTGCCTGAAAAGTCTACTGCCAAAGGGGCATTGAACGACCTGCTCGTACGTGTGCGGCTGCGGACGTAGCGGTTAACATAAGCCTGCGATAACCTTGACATCCGCCAGGCTGGCGGATACGATAAAATTAACCTGGTCTAATTTGTCTTGTTGACAGGCGGGGGCTGCGGCATCCGGACGAATCACCCAAAGGTTACAGTAAACTTTTGCTCTTCCGAACGCGACGCGTTCGCTCACTGGTGTGGGCTACATTATTTACCACAGGTCGGCAGCTAAGATGAGCTGGCATCGATGAATTTCGATCATCAAAAAATGACAGTTCTAACTGAAGAGCTTGCAGAAACTAAAGCACAGCTTGAAATGCTTAAGCACGAACGTGCTCAAGAGACGGCGCAGTTCAATCAGATGCTGCAGCAACTTCAAGAGAGCCTGAAAATCAAATCTGACTTTGTTGCTAACGTCAGCCACGAAATACGCACACCCCTGAATGGCATGCTGCCTATGATCGAAATGCTACTCCGTTGTGAACTGGGCCCGCAAGCTATTGATTATGCGCTGACTTTGAAAGAAGCCGGAAGCTCTCTGCTCAATATCATTAACGATGTCCTGCACTTTTCAAAAATTGAAGCGGGCAAGGTTGAGGTGCAATCTGTAGAATTCGACCTGATCTCAGTGGTGGAAGGTGTTGCTCTAATTTTGGCACCGGCTGCGGCGTCAAAGAATCTACTTTTGCTTTCGGCAATCGACAACAATGTGCCTGAGTGTATCGTCGGGGACCCACAGAGATTGAGGCAAGTATTGCTCAATCTTTGCAGTAATGCCATCAAGTTTACAGAGCGCGGCCAGATCGTTTTACAAGTCTCGTTTGCTCAGGCATTTTCAGGCCCGGACCATTTAACTTTTCAGATCACTGATAGCGGGTCGGGAATCACCGAGAACATCAAAACTCACCTGTTTGAGCCCTTTTTCCAGGGTTCAGAGGACGCAGGCATAATTAAAAATGGTACTGGTTTAGGCTTGAGTATCTCTAAGCGCCTGGTGGAGCTCATGGGTGGCCGGTTGTTCGTTGAAAGCGAACTGAATGTTGGATCAACTTTTGGATTCAATTTACCAATTGCTGAAAAACGTAACGTCGAAATCGAAAAGGTCTGGGGCGCCACCGATGTCACCCAAACACAAAGAGAATATCGAAAAATAAGGGCGCTTACTCTCGAGCCTGCTCATAGAGGCCAATCTGTAATATACGAGATTCTTAAAACGTTTGATATCAGTAGCGCTACCGTCACCACCGCCCATGATGCACTGACTATTGCACAATCACCCGGCGCGTCGGCAGATGGAAATTTTGTCGTTTTCTTAGACATGGTACGCGCGGACCAAGAAAGTAATTTATTCATTGCTCTGCTGCAAGGCCTGCCAATTTCAAACAGCTTGAAAATTGTCCAAATAGTAGGCCAGGAAAGCACGGCAAAAAATACCAACCGATTACATACTATTGGCATGCCGATGCGTCGGGAGTCGGTTAACCGCTGTTTAAGTAAACTAGACAATCGAAATGCGGCACAAGAAAGCGCTACACGGTCTCACCAAAGTACTACGCTAGGCCTCAATGCCTTAGATTTTGCAGACAGTAGCAAATTGATGCGCAGTGGTGAAAAGAAGCACGCTCTTGTTGCCGATGACAACAAAATCAACCAGAAAGTAGCCTTCCTATTTCTCGAAGACCTGGGTTTTGCAGTGGATCTTGCAGCTGACGGCGTAGAAGCGGTCCAAGCTTTTAAAAACAAACATTATGATCTGGTCTTTCTTGACTGTCAGATGCCGCGTTTGAATGGCTACGAGACCGCTAAAATAATCAAGGAAATTCAGCAAAGACGAGGCATCCTCACACCGGTTATAGCAGTCACCGCCAGTGCCATGGAAGGCATGCGCGAAGAGTGCATGGCTAACAATATGGACGATTACTTGAGCAAACCGATCGATCCCAACATGATGGAAAATCTGGTAATAAAGTGGCTTGGTCATTCGGTTAAAAGGCAGAAAGCAGAGCGAAGCGGTAAAATTTTCGATGGCGAGACGTCTTTACCGCCAGGAAGCCGGCTTAACAACGAAGTAAACTCGGCCCTGGCCGACAGATCAACCCATACGCTTCCTATTGTGCGTCAGCCGCCTCCCGAGGGCGTTTAAATTTCGGGAACCAATCTGCATTTCTCCGGTCTCACGGCTCAGTTAAGTAAGTGACTTGAGGTAAAAGTATGTCCATTAATGCAGAGCAATTGCTCGACATGAGCCCTAAAGAGCTAGACCAGCTGTTCGGTGAAGCCGAATGCGGGCCAGTTCCAAACGGCATTGCCAAAGGCACCGCTCTGATAGCTCCCGGATCACCAGCCGGCTTTTCCCTGTCTAAACTGGTCCGCTTTTTAGCCTGGCAGGGTAAAACCTTTGACAGCGAAAAGGGCCAACTCATAAATCGCATTTTGCCCATCGGCCACAGCGCCGTGGTAGCAAAAGTCTATGAAGACAAAAGTTGGATGGACAAAAAACCATGCATAGCTCTGGATTATTCGAAGACATCAATGTTGGCTAAATTTGTTCGTGACGAAATTCGCCTGGTAGACAAAAACTTCTATCTGGGTAAAGTTTACGTCGGCAGTCTGCCAGTAATTCACTTCTGCTTAGAATTCCCACAAGAAACTGCCGCCGCAGCTTAATCAGAAAATAGAATTAGAAGAGGGACCGGCTTTACTAAATATCGCCGGTTTTTCCTTTTGCTAAATCTAAATCAGTTTGCCATTTTTCAATCACTTTCTCTGAAAAGCGATCGGCGACGGCGGCGATAGTTAGTGATGGATTAGGCCCAATGGCAGCGGGCATCACCGAACCATCAGCAATAAACATATTAGGATAGTTATAAACTTCACCGTGAGTGTCCACAACACCATGCTCCCAGGTGGCACCCATTGGGCATCCACCCAGAGGGTGCACAGTAACGGTCTTGCTCAAATACCAGCTTGGATAATCTAAAAACAAACCGGCTTGCAAGTAATCAGACATTTCTTTCATCTTCGCTCTGATGCTATCGAAGAACTTTTCTGAAGTTTTTCTAGGCATCTTTAAATTCAGAGTTTTAGATTTAGCATCATATTCCATCACGCCGTCAGACTCGTCGATGCCCATACCCACCATCGGGAAGCTTGATACAAGGCCATCGGCCACACCGAGGAACTCGCTGACGGTAGACGACAAATTGATATTGCGATGGAAACCGAAAATTCCTCGCAAGTAATTGATGAAGAGCTTCCACAGTACGAGCCGCGCCTGGTTAAGTTTTCAGCATGGTGCAACTGTTCGCCCGGCACTGGATTCTCAACATCGTTGCCAAAAGTAATGGCGATCGGTACAAGGTCAAAAGGCATTCCCACTGCAGCAGCAGCCTCTTTCAACACCGAAGTCTTCACAGTCTGGTTATAAGGCGTTTTATCAAACGGATACGGAACTGGCTTGAGTACTTCTTCAACCCTGTCGTAGTGCGGTACTAGATCCTGATAAGTAATCGGCCAGCCATCAAACCATTCAGGATCTTTGCGCAGAAGCACATTTGCGTAAATGAGGGAACCGCCGCCCAATCCGCTACAAGTAATAGCGTCGGAGTCTTTAAAAGACCAAAAGTCATACAGACCCAGAAGTCCTTTTTCAGGCTGCCAAAAGGCATTTTTCATTTGATCAAGGCTGCGTGGAAAATTGCCCGGCGGATAAGTTTTGCCACGTTCCAGCAGGCAAACTTTCATTCCGGCCTTCGACAGGTTATAAGCCATGACGGAGCCGCCGAAGCCGCTACCAACAATCACAACGTCAAATTGGTCTGCGGTCATTGCCGTCTACAGCCCGTCAATTAAAACTAACTCCGTTATCCAAGGCCTACTTAGCTTTTTTGGTTTCGAGCTTGTGTTCCAACCAGCTGATAATTTTCTGTGAGGCAACCAACACAATTGTAGAACAAACCGCCAGGACAATCTTATTAACCATAACCCTCACCCTAGATTCGATCGTGAACAGCAACCATAAATCTATGGAAACCACTTACTTAGAAGCAGAGCGACCGCAAAAGTTCCAATTTTTCCAAACTAGCTCTAAGATTAAAAGAGACCAATAGCTTTGAGATCGCGCACTGGTTCATCAAATGAGCACGAACCCACCGAATGCAAGAAATTCTGGCGAGATTCTTTAATCTGTTCAACACTTAACATCTGACCGCGCCAGTGGGCATGGTCATCAAAAGTGAAGGCAGCCGCATCGGTTTCAGAAAGGATGGCAGCAATATTTCTTTCACCGTGCCAGGCAAAAGCACTGGCCATTAAAACATTGAGAAAACCGTGCATCACCGCCCGTGGTGCATCATCATCGTAAGTTAGTGCATAGTCGGCCCGCAGCGGATGGTGTAAACCAGCAGTGGCCTTAAATGGCAGCCGCAATTCAGCGCAGGCTAAAATAAAATTCGCTACTTCATTTATATCGGGAATTGCCGCAGCTTTTATACCGCCGGTACGCAGCTTAGCGAAAGTACCGGATTCTTTGACCGGCTTCAAAAGTTCCAAATTCGAAACTTCGCAATAAACCGGATGTTGCGCAAAAATCACAGATTTGCTTTCAATGGCTGTGGCACGGATGTGATCGCTGTCACCGAGCACGGCTATGCGTCCATTTAAAGATGCAGGCAAGCTATCCACATCTCTGGCCGGCACTACTAACCAGCGCAACATCCAGGAATATTCGCTCTTCTGGTAAGAATTGTAATTAGCTACTGTTTGATCAAGCGACAGACCGGCCGGTGGAAACAGCCCAGCATAATCAATAAACTGATTGAGTAGGGCGTGCAGAGCGGGAGCAACAGTTGCAACAGTCATATGTTCAGCCTTTTTGTGAGCTAGCTATCGGCAAAATGGACTATTTGTGCCGATAAGATATCGGCTTCATTAACAATGATATTCTTTCACTTTGGTGCGACAAATCAATGAGAAGGATGTTGCCATGAGTAACGAACTCACCGTTCAAATCACCCGGGAATATTCACACAGCCCGGAAACTGTCTTTGATGCCTGGCTCGACCCTGCGACTGCAGCCGACTGATCTTTTCTTTTAAAGTGCCAAAATTTTCTCAAGATTTAACGGAAGTGAACGTTGAAATTGTGCACCTGGAAAACGGGTGCCAGTTATTACTGGTGCACGAAAACGTCATACCGGAATATGCTGAAAAAACAAAAACTGGTTGGTCATATATTCTGGCTGGTTTAGAAACACACCTTGCTACCTCAAAGCAGAGCGAACTGATTTCATACTCGCGCCAATGTGTCTGGCATTAGCTTGATGGCGGGCTAATAATTGCGTCTCATCTCTTGCATCCCATTGTGACTCGTACAAAATTTGCGGCGGGCATTTTTTCCGAACTATGAGTTGCTCTAAAAACGATTCACGACAAAAACTGTCTGGTCCGTTTAGGTAAAGCCATAAATAACACTCAGCTAACTCATCACCATCGGTATTCTCCGCTATCGTGCGCAATTTCATACCGGCTAAGTGAATGTGCTCTATAGAGGCCATAGATTTTAAAATAGCCAAAATCTTACTGGCGTCAGCTGGTTTGTAATTGTGCGCCAGAAGTTCGAGAGCCACAGGGACCATCTCTTCATTGCCCTGGCGCAGTAAACTTAAAGCCTTGCGCCTTACCACCGCGTTTTTGAAACGCGAAAAAGCACCAGCTGCCTCCCCGCGGATCTCTCGATTTGTTGAATCGACAAGCTCCAGTAAGCGGGCATCAAACAAGGGCATGGCACGATCAGTGAATACAGCAATAAGAGCCAATTGCACTCTGCGATCTCGCGTTTTCAAAAGCAAATTGAAGACGGTGAGAATCTCATCATCGGTAGCCTTTCTTCCAAAGCGACTGAAATTCCTGGTACCAAAACGAGTTTTATCTTTATCTATATTGGCCAGCAATTCCACTAGAGTAAAATCATAAGGCGGCAAACAGGGCTTGTCGCACCAGGTACGAAAACGAGTGCTCGCATCAAGAAAAAGCCTGATGTTATCATCTTTCAACGATAGTACTTTCATGCGCACATCCACCAGTTCTTCACCAAACAGTTCTTGAGCATCCTCTAAAATGTAGAAGCGCGCATAGTCGTCAGGTGTTTTACTGGCACCAAGTACTTGCGCGACAAATTCCAGACCCGCCAGGCCACCAGCCTGCACCAGCTCTGCGCCACAAATGACACTGCCACTGCCTTCGGCAGGCAATTGCCGAAACTTGGTAAACATCACGGGTAAAAACTCACGAAAACCAAGTTCAAAAAAAGCGCGCGACAAATAAATTTGCTGCACCACGTCATAACGTCGATACTTCTTTTTCTTCTGCAACTTTGCTAGAAGCGCGTTGGCATAGAATTTTACTCGACCAGTCAAGGTCACCAGCTGCATGAGCCAGTAATTTCTTTCACCTTCAATTTGCATGTCATAAACATAATTGATCAAAAATGCATCAAGAATTATAAGCTCGATACCATCATCTCCGAACTCTTTCACGTGCAACAACGCTCGGCCCAGACCAATCTGCACTGCTCGCGCAAATTCTTGCGCGGTCAACTTTTTTGCTTTCATTTATATTTCCAGTAGAGTCTTAATGGTCACTTATGTGACGCAGAAAAATATTAACGACACCGGCACACACTGGCGCAGGCGCCGACACTCAAAGTGGGCAATGACGTGCCGGTAGCGCTGCGCGACAACTGCGCGGCAGTACGATTAATAGACAGATTCTGAAACTCTTAAAAGCAATAAGGGTTGCAGCTCAATTTAGAAAACATTGTTCAACCCTCCACGCTTAACTCTACTTACACTATACCACCGCCTTAAATAACATCAAGCCTGATTTTCGCCAGCCGAATTGACTTCAGTCACATTTCAGTCACATCTGTCACCTATTGTTCCTACATCAAGCAGCTAGGCGGTTCGCCAGACAAGGGGAATTTTGATGCAAGCATCTTTTGAAAACCACGGGGACAAATTACACGGCGCCGGGACAAAGACCGCGGATCTTGTAGTCGACACACTTGCTCTCTATAAAGAGCATCGCGACAATAATTTTACTAACGGCAAGAACAGCAATGATTTTTCCTTGCCTGAAAAAAACAAAGATCTACTACCTCCGCTGCAACTGGTCCAAGGCAGCGACCGCTCATTCGGCACCTTTATGGACAATACAAACAGGGCTATCGATGAAGCTGTGGCCGCGCGCCTAAGAGAAAATAAATTTCAGCAACCAGATAGTGAATCTACTACCGGAAACCGTGCGGCGCAGTTTACAGAATCGCTGGCCGGGCGCGGCGATTTGCGCATGAGATCAGATGAGGGCTTTATTAAACACTTACCAGGAATGGATGATTACAACGACAGAGCAAATAACGATTGCGTCGAAATCGACAAAAAAGAACGCGCTCTTGCTCAGAAGAAGTGGGATTCGCTGCCTGAAAGCGAACGGACAATCATCGAAAAAGAAAAGTCTGCCCGTGATCTGTACGAAAGCCAAACCGTATACCGCTTTGAAAACAATCCACCAGCCACACCGCACCTCAAAGCTTTTGAGCAAGAGCTGTCAACTGAGCTGGCCCCTCTTGAGCGCCAGCGCCAGGCAACACTGAGAGAAACGTGGAAAAACTTGCCGAACAGCGTAAAAGAAGAGATCTTCCGGGGGGAAGAAAAAGCAAAGAAATTCAGAGCACTTTAACCAGTTAACGCTATGCTGAACAAGTTACGAAGTAGGCAGACTCGTGAAGCGCAAAAAATTGATTGTTGGACTGATTCTTATCATAGCTATAGCTGCATCGACGTTAAAGTATCGTCGCTGGATCTATAGCTATTTTGCTCGTTTGCCTCTTTTTGCCAGAACATTGCCCGTTGAGCCCACTACAGTCTTGTACACTATCGAAGACCAGCTGGCTATTTACGGAAATACCGCTCGCGCCAGGCTGCAAGCAAACTTCGCCGCGAGAAAAATCGCTTATCCGCCCCAGCGGCTTACATTAGTTGCGCTGAAATCAACGGCTGAATTACAAGTATCTGTGGCACCGCCGGCGGGGCCATACCAGTATCTCTGTACATATCCAATACTGGCAGCCAGTGGTGAACTCGGACCGAAACTGCGCGAAGGCGCCTGCCAGGTTCCTGAGGGAATTTATGAACTATCGCTTGAACCCAATACTCCCTATCACCTGGCTCTGCGGTTGAACTATCCCAATGCCGATGACTGGCAGAGAGCTAAAGACGATGGCCGCGAAAGCCCGGGCAGCGATATCCTTATTCACGGCAGCAACTGCTCTATTGGTTGCCTCGCCATGGGCGATCAAGCCAGCGAAGACCTGTTTGTACTTGCGGCCGACTCAGGCGACAAAGCACTGCCACTAATTATTGCACCAGTGGATTTTCGCTCGAAAAAATTGCCGCAGGCCAAAGCGACGGAACCTTTGTGGCTAGCGGCGTTATATCGCCAAATCAAAGAGAACTTAAAAGAGTATCCGGCACCTTCAGCAAGCGAACAAAACCAGGGGCTCCATTAAAGATACAACGGGTTAAAAGCCGGCCTGTAGTTTATGATGCCGACAAAGCGCTAAGCGAAAAGGATATTGTCGTGCCGCTCCACCCAAAAAAGTATATTCTTAGCAGTGCTTTATTTTTGTCCGTTTTATTAGCCTTGGGTCCTGCCTGGGCTCAGGTTGACGACAGCTACCCGCGCATCACCGCCATGGAAACCACCATACTGGGCAAGAAATTTGAAGATTCATTGCCGGCAAGATTAGCGCGTCTGGAAGTTAAGGCATTTGGAAAATCTTCAGATAAAGCAGCGTTAAGCGATCGCACCGATAAATTAGAGAGCTACGTTGAACAGACCTATCATAAGCAACTATTTGTCCCGGCGCCCGGATACCAGGGGCCAGATGATCAGGATGCTTCAGACCAGGGTAGCGCAGCGGCAGGCGGTGCCACCACCAGCGGTTCATATCCACGAGTAACAGCTTTAGAACAAGCGATATTGGGAAAAACTTTTGAAACCGATCAATTAAAAGATCGATTGGCCCGCATGGAAGTCAGTGCTTTTTCAAAAGACTCTTCCAGCCTGGCCCTGGGTGATCGCACAGACGCCCTGGAAGACTTTGCCGAGAAGAAACTGCACAAAAAAATACTGGGTCAAAGTTCCACAACAAAAGATAATCCTGAATCTGGCGCCAACCCTGCGGCCTCTTCTGGTAATGCCAGTGGTGGCAGTGCATTGCTTTCAAAAGTAGGGGGATTGCTTGGTGGCGGTGGCGGCGGATTCTTCTCGCCGGGCTTCGGACCATTTGCCGGGATGCGAGTACGCCCCAGACCGGCCGGCAGTCAATCACCGACCGAGCAACCGTTGCCTTCAGGCCACGCAATTTCTCCCGCCGATGAAGCGGTGATTAATGCCTCTACCCCTCCACCAGCGTCTTGCCGCATAGCTACCAAAGTGGCATGGTGTGAAAAACGTATATTTGGTCAGATTTCGCAAAAACATTTGCCACAGCGTCTTGACCAACTGAATGCAGCGCTGAACTTTGCGCCCGGCAAAAACAGCACCGATTTAATGGATGACGTGGACAGCCTTGTGAAAACTGCCGCTCTCAAGCCCGCCCAAACGGCGCAACAGCCCCAGTAAGGGCCGAAGGTAATAAAGGAATCTCCGTGGCAATTGGCAAACATTCGTTTGGTTTCACCGTTTTTCTTGGTGGACTGGGAGCGCTACCACCCTTATCAATAGACATGGGCTTGCCGGCGCTGACGTCTATCGGCAAAGCTTTGCATTGCTCGGATGCAGCAGCAGCACTAACATTGAGTCTATTCTTGGCCGGTTTCGCCATTGCACCTGTGGCCGGAGGGCCGCTTTCTGACCGCTTTGGCGGGCGTCCGATTTTGCTTGGCGGCTGTCTGATTTTTACACTGGCTGCGCTTGGTTGCACCCTGGCACCCTCAATAGAATTGCTCCTATTCTTCAGGCTGATTCAGGGCATTGGTTCCGGGTCAGCAGCCGTCTTATCGATGGCTCTGAGGCGCAAATGCCGAACGTTTTTCAACGCTTCTCCCAAACCGATTCGGGTAAGACCACTTCCATTGGCACCGGTTTAGGGCTCTATTTATGCCGCCAGATTGTGGAAAATCATGGCGGCACGATCACTTGCCAGAGCGAAGAAGGTCTAGGTTCTACCTTTAGTTTCACACTGCCGAATAAAATTCCGGCCAGTGTTGTCAACGCTTCAGCCTGATCTGAAATTCTCTGAGCGAATCAGGCTCGATCAGTCGATTTCGCCTGAGCGCCGGCACCAGTTCGCAAAACATTCCCCATAACAAGACAGAGATATTTGCGCAAAAATCTCTGTCTTGGTGTCTGCTCGCAGTAATGTTTGACGCTGGGCATCTGGGTCGTGGATTGTTTGTTTTAAAGATCGCTATCGCACAATTGTGCTTCAGCGTTTTTATGCAAAACTTCTATATTTTCGAACGAAACGCGATCTAAATACTACCTGTACAATTCTAAAATAGGCATAGGTTGCACCTCACCGTTTTAACAAACGTCAGTTGCACCTTCTAACCTTCAGCTCTCGCTTAAGCACCCAGAAAAGCAAGGCCAAACCTGCTCGAAACGGAAAAATCAAAAAGACGTGCGAAGGCTCGCCTACGACCAGAAGATTTGCGCCCGGGCGTAAATCTTCCAGGCAAAATACGTTCGAACGTGTCTGGCGTATTCCAAATCTTGATCGGCCTAAGCATTTCAACCAACAAAAAAGCCAACCCCAGACAGGATTGGCTTTTTCAGTCTTGTTCAATAAAATGGTGGAGGCGGCGAGAATTGCACTCGCGTCCAAAATCATCGAGAAATAAGTATCTACAAGCTTAGTCTGCTATTTCCCCAGTTACCATGCGGCCCGCTGAGATTGGCACAAACAGCCAACCGGGATCGCGATTATGTCTTAGCTGAAACTAGCAACCGCTAACTTTGTCTCAGTGCAACCACCGTGGCTTACCCTAAAGCGACGGGTAGTCAAGTCGCTTTCGAGTCCTAGAAGCCTAAGTTAAGTTAGGCAACCGCAGCGAGGCTGCGGCTAGGGAATTTGATGACATTATTTGCATCTGTGTTTTGCTTACTTGTTAACGAAGGATCAAGCTCCCCGACCTGCAACTCATGACCCTATAACCCTGTCGAATCTGAACGCCCCCATGTGGGTGTTTGAACAAGACCAAGTCGATCGTGAATAAATCTTAGATAGCTAATTTTCAGGGTGCAAAGGTGCGGCACTGTCGCCCACTAAAAACATTATACACAGAGCCTAAGCTTTCTGCAGCACCAGACCGACCCACTGGCCAACGGTCTCAGACTGAATAATGCGCAGCGGATGACCAACCAGCGCCTTCTCCAGCAGCGGCAAGCGCTCAGCCAGAATGCCTGCGCAGAGAACCACCGCTTCTGAATTGAGCAGAGCGCTGTAATCAGGCAGCAGAGCGACGATATCTTCGCAGGTCAAATTCGAGAGCAAGACATCAAAGCGGCGCCCTTTGACTGTTTCGGTGCTGCCTTCAATCAGCTCGATGCGCCCATCGACACCGTTCAGCTCGAAGTCACGGCGGGCATAATCAACCGCTACAGGGTCAGTGTCTACCGCCACAATTTCGCTGGCTGGCTGAAGCATACAGGCGGCGATGGCCAGAATGCCGCTGCCTGTGCCTACGTCGAGTACTTTTCCTTTGGGTGGAAAAGATTCCATAGCGCGCAGACAAAATTGAGTGGTGGCATGCAAACCTGTGCCGAAAGCCATGCCCGGATCAATAAATATTTTCAACCGGCCGGCCGAAAGTTCTGCGTCAATTGGTGGAAGTTTTGGATCGATGGCTTTGTCGAGATCGTGATACCACGATGGGCAAATCAAAAATTTGGTGCCGACGCGAAATGGCTCGAAGCCTTCTTTCCACTTGGCCAGCCAATCTTCTTCAGGAACATCTTTGCGCTTCAGTGATTTTAAACTTTCACCCAGGCCATATTCTTCCAGTGAACTTTTGATTTTTTCCCAGGTTTCGTCAGGCATATGAGGGCTGTCAAAAGTTGCTTTGATTCTCACCAGCGAGCCGTTCAACATGTCTACTTCACAGCCCTGTGCGCCGCACTGCATAAGCAACCACGAAGCTAGATCTTCTTGATCGCTATGAGCCTCAATCACTACAGCGGCCCAAGATCTGGCAGCAGTTTCGAGGGGTGATTTTTCATTCATAGATTGACTGGCCTCTCACTAGTTTCAGTTTTTAATTGTCCGGCTTTCCAGCGCAGGTAGTCGGCATTGCGACCGGGTGGTGCGGTGACTTCATATTCCCGAGTTGTTTCATTCAGTTTGGCATCGAGCGCTACTCTCCTGTCGAAGACAAAACATTCACCATTAAAGTGCAAATCGCCTACTTCTTCAAAATAGCGTAATATACCGCCGTCTAACTGAAAGACATTGGTCAGGCCGATCTCAGGCTCTTGCAAAAAGAGTGCCGCCTTTTCACAACGAATGCCGCCGGTGCAAAACGAAACGACTGTTTTGTCTTGCCATTCCGTACGTGCATCACCTGCGGTGCCACGAAAGGCTTGAGGAAATTCGCTAAATTTATCGATGCCATAGCTGACAGCACCGTCAAAGGTTCCTATCTGCACTTCGTAGTCGTTGCGAGTATCGAGCAAAACAATTTCGCGACCATTATCATCATGGCCCTGGTCAAGCCATTTCTTTAAAGTGAGTGGCTCTACTGCCGGTGCCCGGTGGTTAGCATCGGCACCGAGCGGATAGACCAGAGTGTGTTTCATGGTGATAATTTCGTCTTTGATGCGCACAACCATACGCCTGAAAGGCTGATGATCAGAAAGACTTTCTTTTACCGGAATGCTGGCGAAGCGACTTCCGAACAGATCGTCGTTTTTCATATATTCGAGAAATTGGTCTACAGGCCCGCGCTCTCCGGCCACAAAGAGGTTAATGCCTTCGGGAGCCAACAAAATGTTACCCATCACGCCGATTTGTTCGCAATGCGCTTTGATAAGCGGCCGCCACAGCGCCGGGTCGGCAACGCCCACGAACTTGTACGCGGCGATATTAACAATTTCCATAACAAACCATTATAACGACCCTGACGGGCCAGCCTGCGCTACTGACGGAATAATCACGAGATTTTCACACGTGGGCGACTAAATTGAGGTAATCGAAGGCAAGCAAATGCCGTCCCCCCGCAAACTGGCAGGAAAAATGAACGTTTCAATGCGATCCAACTATGTAGATGCCCTTGAATTGTGCCGTTTGGGTTGCAAGGCGATAAATATTGAAAAGTTTGACTCTGCCCGCCAATACTTTTTACTTGCGGCCGAAATGGGGTCGATTGAAGCAGCTGTGAGCCTTGAGCTGATGTACAACCAGGGTTTCTTTGCTACTCTCAATTTTGACAATTTTGATCCACGGCCGGCGCAAGTTGACTTAGAAGTGACTCACCCGCTAATGGTGCACGAAGAATTAAAATTTCTGCCAGCAATCAAGAAAAGCACTTACGTACACTAAGTCTGAGGCGAAGGCAATATCTCACTAGCTGCAGGCGGTAAAGGCTTCTCTCTATCGTTGTTGTGAGCCGATCTTTCGTTAATCAGTTTGTAGACAGAAGGCAGCACCAGCAGAGTAAGAAGGGTGCTTGATATCAGCCCGCCCAAAATCACTGTCGCCAGCGGTCTCTGCACCTCGGCCCCGGTACCCGAAGAAAATATCTTGGGCAAAAGACCCACGGTTGCCACTACAGCGGTCATAAGAACCGGGCGCAGCCGTATCAATGCTCCTTTCACAACCGCCTCAGATATAGGCCACCCGGCCTTCTCCATCTGCATGATGTAGCTGACAAGAATGACACCGTTTTGCACAGCCACACCAAAGAGGGCGATAAAGCCAATTAAGGCCGGCACAGAAAGGGTCTGCCTTGAAAGTAGTAAGGCCAAAATTCCCCCGATCATGGCGAAGGGTACATTCATCATAATCAGACCGGCGTTGCGCAACGAGCCGAATGAAGCAAAAAGTAGAATAAAAATCAGCAATAGAACAATCGGAACGACAATTGCGAGTCTGGCCATTGCTCGTTGTTGATTTTCAAATTGTCCACTCCAGACAATTTTGTAACCTTGAGGAATAACAACATTTTGCGACACGAGCCTTTGCGCCTCAGCGACAAAACTACCAAGGTCGCGGCCGCGAACGTTAGATAGAACCGCAGTGCGGCGCATTCCATCTTCACGATTAATAGTGACGCAGCCGCGCTCTAAGGTGATATCGGCAATTGTTTTAAGCGGAATCTTGCCACCACTAGGAGTGTCGATAATCATTGACTCAATTTGATGGCGACTGTCGCGATAATCTAAGGGGAAACGCACAAGCATGCCGAAGCGCTGTGTGCCTTCAATAACCTCGGTCACTTCGCGGCCTGCCAGAGCAATCTGCACTGTGTCGAGAACATCGTCGGTATTTAGGCCATGTCTCGCAAGCAGTTTGCGTTTCAACTTGATTTTAAGCTGCGGCAAACCAAGCATTTGCTCTCTCTGCAAGTCGGCAGCACCGGGCACTTTGGCCACCTGCCCTTTGATATCATTGGCAATTTTGTCTAAGACTTCAACATTTTCTCCAAAAACTTTTACCCCGAGATCTGCTCTGATACCCGCCACCAGATCATCAATCATGTCGGCGATTGGTTGAGAGAAACTAAAAGTCAGACCAGGAATTCCTTTCAGTTTTTGCGCCATAGAATCAACCAGTTGCTCTTTGCTCTGTGTGTTTTTCCACTGTGAGCGGGGCTTAAGTGAAATATAGACGTCACTAGACTCAACACCATCGAGCCCTGGCCCAGTGCCAGATCTTCCAGTACGCGACACTACATCCTGCACTTCCGGAAATTGCAAAAGAATGCGTTCGATCGCCGAAGCGATTCCTCTTGAGTCTGTGTGAGTAATGCTGGCCGCCAGCTTGGTGCGCAATAAAATTGGACCCTCATCAAGAGATGGTATAAATTCAGAGCCCAAAAAAGGCACCATAGCCAGTGTGCAAACAAGAGCGGCGCAGGCGACCGTGATAATCATGCGGGGCCTGGCCACAGCAGCCTGCAGAGACGGTAAATAAACTCGGCTCACCCAGGACAAGACTAAGTTTTCGCGCTCCACCAGGGGCTTACGCATAGTCCAATAGCAAAGCACTGGAATCACAGTTAGAGCGCAAATGAGCGAACCGACAAGGGCGTAGATAAACGTGAGCGCCAGCGGGTGAAACATTTTTCCTTCCACGCCTTCTAGAGTAAAGAGTGGCAGGTAAACGGCAATAATAATGGCGATGGCAAAAACAATAGGCCGCCCAACTTCGGTGGCGGCATCAGTGATAACGCGCAAACTCGAACGATCATCAAGTTCATTATTTTTGCGTTCGGCCAGGTGTCTGAAAATATTTTCCACCATGACTACGCCGGCATCGACAATGATGCCGAAGTCAACAGCACCTAAGGTCATCAGATTGGCTGTGAGACCGGTATACTTCATCAAAATAAAACTGAAAAGTAGAGAGAGCGGAATAATCACAGAAACGATTAAGGCGCTGGGAATATGCAGCAGCATGGCGGTCAAAACAATAATCACAAGAGCGCCGCTAAAGCCGAGAATCTCTTTGACTGTCTCGATGGTTTTTTCAACCAGCTCGGTCTGGTCGTAATAAGGAACTATGGTTACGCCACGCGGCAAATCCTTTTGAATTTCATGCACTTTCTCCTTGACTTTTTCTACAACCTGCTTGGTATTGACACCTTTTCGAGTGAGCACAATGCCGGTGACGCACTCACCCAGGCCGTTATGCGAAGCTGATCCGCGCCGGAAGGCAGGGCCGATATCAACTGTTGCCACGCGGTCGATGGTGACTGGAACGCCTCCAACTGATTTGAGCACAATATTGCGAATATCGTCGACACCGTCGATTCTTCCCATGCCGCGAATAATTACTTCCTCACCAGCACTCTCAATGAAATTAGCACCGGCATTGGTATTATTGGTTTCCAGCGCGCTGACGACATCATTTAGACTGAGCTTGAAACCGTGCAATTTATAAGGGTCTACTTGTACCTGGTACTGCTTGACGAAGCCACCATAGGTAGAGACATTGGCTACGCCAGGAACAGACTTTAAGCGCCTGGCTATGGTCCAATCTTGCAAAGTACGCAAGGCCGTTTGATCATGGTTTGGCGACTGCAAATAGTACATGTAGACATTGCTGAAGCTCGAAACCACTGGTCCTAGAATAGGTCGTGGACAGCCATCAGGCAAGAGTTTATCTGTTTGCAAAAGCCGCTGCTGAATTAAATTGCGGGCGAAATAAACATCCATATCGTCTTCGAAAATAGCTGTCACCACAGACAAACCAAAGCTTGAGCTGGAGCGAATCTTTTTTACTTTGGGCAGACCATTGAGGGTATTTTCAATAGGAAAAGTTACTAACGCCTCAACTTCTTCAGTAGCCATACTCTCAGGCTCGGTGATAATTTGAACCTGCACATTGCTCACGTCAGGAAAAGAATCCACCGGAATGGTAAGCATTGACCAGATGCCGAAGAATGCCACGCCAAAAGCGGCGGCGACAGTCAAAAGCCTCTGGTTTAAAGCAAACTTTATTAACTTTTCAATCAAGCGAAAGATTCCCGAAAGGATGGCCTGGGGCAGATTTTAGCGTAGCTGGAGACGCCACTTACCATATCAATCAATCAATCAATCAATAGCACTATTGGGGCGAAGTTCCGACAATAGGTTGCGGTAAAATAGTAAACTGCATCTAATTATTGTTTGTGGACAGCTTGTCAATGGAAGAAACTGGCGAAACTCAGGATCAACTCAGACAAAGTGAAGCGCGGATGAGAGCCATTCTCGATCAGGCTTACAATTGTTTTGTGGCTATTGACGCCGATGGTGTGATTACCGATTGGAATCGCCAGGCAGAAATCACATTCGGCTGGCAAAGAGAAGAAGTGATAGGCAAGTCACTGGCTGACACAATCATTCCCTCTAACTACAGAGAAGCACACAATCACGGCATGGCACATTTCAAAGCTTCAGGAGAAGGGCCGGTTCTCAATCGACGCATCGAAATCGAAAGCCTGAAGCGAGACGGCACGATTTTTCCAATTGAGCTTGGAATTTTTCCCGTTCACGCAGGAAGTGATTATTCATTTTGTGCTTTCATCGCCGATATTACTGAACGCAAAGCCTTGCTCAAGCAATTAGAAGATCAGAAAGCAGAGTTAGCCAGATCAAATAAAGAACTGCAACGTTTCGCTTACGTAGCCGCTCACGATCTGCGTGAGCCCCTGCGCACAATCGTCAGTTACACGGGTTTACTTGCTGCCGATAAGAGTATTCATTTCAGCGAGGAGGCTCAAGAAAATATGAGCTTTATAGTCGATGCCGGTAAGCGTATGCAACAGCTAATCACCGATTTGCTGACCTATTCGCGGGTAGACTCAACGGCAAGGGCTCTTGTAGTGACTTCTTGCGTGACAATTTTCGATCACATTGTGGCCGAGTTACAGGCTACGGTCGAAGAAACCGGCGGCTCGATAACCCGTGGTGAACTGCCTGAGGTAATGGCCGACCCGTCACAACTGTCGCAACTGTTTTTAAATTTAGTTGGCAATGCTTTGAAGTTTAAAGGCGAAAGCCCGCCAAAAATTGCTGTCAGCGCCGAAAGGCGAGATGCAGATTGGCTCTTTTCGGTCAAAGACAATGGTATCGGCATAGACATGAAATTTGCCGAGCGCATCTTTCAAATGTTTCAGAGACTACACGGTATGAGCGAATATTCAGGCACCGGAATTGGCCTTGCCCTGTGCCAAAAAATCGTCGAGCGACACGGCGGCACCATCTGGTTAAATTCAACTATTGGCGAGGGCACCGAGTTTTTCTTCACTCTGCCGGCCATCAAGTAACTGTTAGATACCCTTTGCCTGTGCTAACATCGACCATCTTTTAAGCAAGGCGCCCAGATCTTCGTTTGACAGCGGTTTCTTCAGATACTCATTCATACCAGCCTCTAAGCACTCTTGCATGCCCTGACCGGCCGCCCCGGCGCTGACGGCGACGATTGGCGTTCGACCGGCGCTGTTCGTCATCTGTCTGATTGCTATGGTTGCCTCCATTCCTGACATGAGCGGCATCTGGCAATCCATAAGAATGAGCGAATATTGATTTTTTGAAACTGCATCAACCGCTTCAAGACCATTATTTACAGCATCAGATGCGATACCGAACCTTTTCAGCTGCAATACCAGCAGTGTTCGCATAATTGGGTTATCTTCCACCACTAGCACTTTATGCTCGGCCGGAATGTCGTTCAAATCTGCGCTGACCTCATCATGTGCGTCACCGTTGGCAATTTTAGTGATGCAATCTAGTAGGCTCCACTGTTTGACCGGACGCGTAAGATAAGCCGAAAAACCGGCCGACCAGGCCTGTTCGCCCTTAACACGCTGATCGACTTTTGCTAAAAACACAAGGCGCGTCGATGAAAGTAGCGGCTCTTGTTCTATCAACCTTGCCAGCTCGAAGCTATTTGGCGTGCTTGCATCAAGGTCAATTATTGCCACTTCATATGGTTCGCCCATCGCTTCTGCATGATGCAGAAGCTCTAGCGCTTCAGTCGCGGTTGCTGCCTTGCCATTTGTGACCCAGCCAGCTGCCTCCAGATAGCTTTGTAGAATCTCACGCTCGACACTATTGTCATCGACAATTATTACCCGCACCGGTTTTTTATATTGATTCAACCGGTGGCTTCCTTCCGTCGCGGAGGCACCACGATCGGTGCCTCGCTTCAAACGCAAAGAAAACCAGAAAGTTGAACCTTTGCCTTCGGCTGATTCGCAACCGATCTGTCCACCCATTAATTCCACCAGACCTCGGCAAATTGAAAGGCCCAGCCCACTGCCACCAAAATTCTTACCGGTTTGATCATGGGCCTGCACAAAAGGCTCGAAGAGATTTTTGCGATCAGCTTCAGACACCCCGATACCAGAGTCAGAAACGGAAAACCGCACAGTGACGATGTTGTTGTCTTCGGCTTCCTTGGTGGCACGCAGAACTACATTTCCCACCGGTGTAAATTTGATGGCATTATTGGTCAGGTTGGTGAGAATTTCGCGCAGCAAAGTCGGGTCGCCCACAAGAAGTGGTTGCAGGCGAGAGTCAATGTAAGTAATCAGTGACACACCTTGTCCGGCGGCGGCAACGGCGAATAGCTCAGCCGTATCTTCGAGCAAACCCACAGGGCAAAACTCCACATTGCTGAGCTCGACTTTGCCGGCTTCAATCTTAGAAAAATCGAGAATCTCGTTTAAGAGTGACAGCTGTGAACGGGCCGAGTCATCGATCAAGCGAATTAGTCGCTTTACCTCTTCACTGGCGCCCTGCTTATCTAGAAGCAGAAGCTCGGTGATTGCCATCACAGCGCTAATGGGAGAGCGAATGTCATGGCTCACCCGTGCGACAAATTTTGACTTAAAATTTGATGCCTGCAAAGCATGCTCGCACGATAAAGCAAGAGCCTTACCCATCTTGTCCAATTCCTGGTTGGCGGTAGCCAGTTGAATCACACGACGCTCCAGCGAATCGTTGAGACGCTTCATTTTCAGCTCTGTTTGATGGCGCTCAATTGCATACTTGATAGAGCGACCCAAAAGACCGGGCAAAACCTGACCTTTAACAAGGTAGTCTTGCGCACCCAATTGCACGGCTTCATTGCCCACAGACTCGTCTTCAAGCCCAGTGAGCACAATCACAGGGATCTGCGGAGCGTGGCAATGCAGCTGGTAAAAAGTTTCGATGCCTTGAGAATCTGGCAGCGAGAGATCGAGCAATACCAGGTCGAATGTACCCTTCTCGATTTTTTCAAGGCCGCTGGAAAGTCGAGTGCTCGATTCAAGCTCAAACGGCCAGGGCGCCAGCTTCTTTTGCAACAAGCGCACGTCTGCCGGATTATCTTCAATTACAAGAATTTTTAAGTGCTGAGGCTCTGCCGGCTCCAAACCATCACCCACATAAACTATATCTCAGTTTTACCATACCACCTGAGTGTGAAGGCGAAGTATGGACAGAGCTATAAATATTGATGGGCTGCAAGGACTAATACTTTATAAGAGCAAAAAACCTACCATTATGAGGTAGGTTTCTTAAAAAACTGCCGAAGATCGGACTTGAACCGATACACCCTTGCGGGCGGTTGATTTTGAGTCAACTGCGTCTGCCATTTCGCCACTTCGGCTTGCGAGCAGAAAACATTCTACACTATTGTTTCGCCCTCAGCGCCGCGCGCGCTGGTTATCGAGGTACATTTCCTTGGCATCGAAGCCGCTAACCTGCCTGTTGACGGGCTTTGACGCCTTCGGCGACCACTTGAGCAATCCCAGCCAAACTCTGGTGGATACTTTTCCTGACATGGTAAAAGTCCAACCAGGCGGACGTTTGCGGCCCGAAAAAGTAATTCACATAAGGAAACTTATTCTTCCCACTGCAGGCACTGCCGCATGGAAAAAACTGCAAAAAGTACTGACCTCATTGACATCTACAGATGAAAATTCGATTGTCATTATGACGGGCTTTGCCAGCAGTCGTCAGTATTTGAGCATTGAACGCTTTGCCTTAAATTGCAAAGACTATCGCATCGCCGACAACACCGGTGATCAGCCCTTAGACAAGCAAATCGATAAAAATGCAGATGGCTTACTTCGTACCGGCATCGATCTTATTGCCATGCACAAATCGCTTATGGCCGCCGGTTATCCTTGCGAGATTTCTAATCATGCCGGCACCTTCGTCTGCAACGAGCTATATTTTCGCGCTCTCAATTACGGCCTTGCCACAAAGCAGCTGAAAGCGGTACTTTTTATCCACCTGCCTGAGCCGGCAGCTTTTGTCAGATCGCTGGCAAAATCGAGCAAAAAAAATTTGGCTAATCAGGCGAAGAAGGCTAATACTGCTGAAAAGCAAATGGTAATGTTAACCGACGCCGTCGTGACAGTAATATCGTGGCTGGTCGGTAAAAAATGAGTCAAGTCTATTTCTGTTATTTCATAAGGAGCACGCAGTGCAAAGTAAAAGATTTATTTTTCAACTGGCCATTTCAATCTGTGCACTGTCTGTGGTGGCAAGTACGAAATTTGCGACTGCCTGCGGTGACGCTGGAGCACCAAGAAGTGCCGCTGCCACTACTAACCCACGAAAACCGCAAGAGGGTTTTAACAAAATTGAAGCGCTTGCGAATTTAGGCGAAATCAAAATTGTCATCGCAGAAATTGACGCGTTTTTTAACCCTGCTGGTTTGAACAAAGATGCGGTTAAGAAAATTATGGTCGACGAGCTGGCTAACACAAAGGTCACCATCTGCTCTGAGTCTGCCGATTGCTGCGCCAAAGGCAGCGGAAAATCATGCGAGCCTGCGAATGTTCCAATCTTGTATCTCAAGTTAAATAGCCTGCCGCCAAGCGGCACAAATGGAGAGCCGGCATTTACCATGAACCTCGCACTGGTTGAAAAAGTTAAACTGGCAAGAAGCGGTGTGGAATCCATGGTTCCAGTCTGGTCGATAACTCGTCCAGGTGTTTTGGCACAAAATAACCATAACAATTTCGACAGACAACTCAAAGACGCAATGGCCGACTTTCGCAACGATCTGGCATTGGCTAATAATTAATTGTGAGTGAGCCAATGAAGCAGTTCATTCTTTTGCTCACCATTGCAGCACTGCTACTAACGACCCTTGCAGTACGAGCTGACGAAATCGTTGCCGTAACTCAACTGGCCTCAGGCCGTGAAATGATGAATTTGCACGGTGTCAAAAAGCTCTGTCTTGGCGTTCATCCTCTACCTGCCAGGCTAAAGTCAAAAGCAATTACTGAAGCCGGTCTCGTAGATATTATTAGCGAACAAGTAGGAAGGTTGGGTGTAGATATTGAGCCAAAAACCGCCACTCACATCCTTTCATTGCAGTTGAAAGAAGATGGAGAAAATGCGTACGATTTACTTTTAAAAGTGACCTCCAACACCGGACCGATCTGGAGCTTGAAGATGAAAGCCACCATGTCCGGTAATTATCCGCGGCGCATCAACGAACTGGTAAAACGAGGTACCCAGATTTTTTGTAGAAACTATCAAATTGCCAATAGCTCTCAGACCGAAAAGAAACAAACAGTATTTGATAAACCGAAGAAACGCCCCGCCATAATTTCACCGGATAGACGAAAATGAAAAATTACATTCTCAGTATCGATCAGGGCACCACAAGCTGCCGCGCCATTATCTTCGACAAAACCGGTACAACAATCGGGCTGGGTCAAAAAGAATTCAAGCAATTTTTTCCGCGGCCTAGCTGGGTCGAGCATGATGCCAGCGAAATTCTTGCGACACAAATTGAGTGCATCAAAACCGCCATCAAG
Source organism: Candidatus Obscuribacter sp. (assembly GCA_021772135.1). GTDB lineage: Bacteria > Cyanobacteriota > Vampirovibrionia > Obscuribacterales > Obscuribacteraceae. The sequence goes on along the minus strand of JADYXQ010000086.1, from coordinate 15,181 downwards.
AAGGCCGGTATTGAAGGGGAAGAAATTGCTTGCGTCGCCATTACCAACCAACGCGAAACCACGGTAGTTTGGGATAAAGAAACAGGTAAACCAATCCACCATGCCATTGTCTGGCAATGCCGGCGTACGCAAGAATTAGCCGATAACTTACGCAAAGACGCTGAGCTATTTCGCCAGAAAACCGGTTTGATTCCGGACGCTTATTTTTCTGGGCCCAAGGTCGCCTGGATTTTAGACAACGTCCCTGGCGCCCGCGACAAAGCCAAAGCAGGCAAATTGTGTTTTGGTACCATCGACAGCTGGTTGATTTGGAATTTGACAGAAGAAAAAGTGCATGCCACCGAGGGCAGTAACGCTTCGCGCACCATGCTTTTTAATATTAACACAATGTCCTGGGACGACGAATTGCTAAAGCTGGTAGACGTGCCACCACAGGTACTACCGAAAGTACAACCGTCTGATTCTAACTTTGGCACCACCAGAGCTGATCTGCTTGGCTTCTCGGCGCCGATACTGGCGGTTTTAGGCGACCAGCAGGCTGCGTTATTTGGACAGGCATGTTTGGAAGAAGGCATGGCCAAATGCACATATGGTACAGGCGGCTTTCTTCTGGCCAATATCGGCCACAAACCAAGATTAGCAAAAGGTTTACTGACGACAGTGGGCTGGCAGCAAGAAGGAAAAGATCCAATTTATGCTTTTGAAGGTGCCATCTTCGTCGCAGGCGCCGCCATTCAATGGCTGAGAGATGGGCTCGGCATCATTGAATCGAGTAGCGACACTGAAGAGCTGGCACTGTCATTAGATTCAAATGAAGGTGTTTATTTCGTTCCGGCTCTGGTTGGTTTAGGTTCACCCTGGTGGAATTCAGATGTACGGGGCACCATTGTCGGACTGACAAGAGGCACAGGGCGAGCTCATCTTGTTCGTGCTGCACTTGAAGCGATGGCATATCAAATTGGCGACGTTGTCGAAGATATGAAGAAAAACGGCATCAGCATTAAAGAGTTGCGCGTGGACGGCGGTGCCACGCAGAATAATTTCATGGTGCAATTCCAGGCCGATATTGCCGGAGTGCCGGTTCTAAGAGCATCACAATCTGAGTCTACCGCCTGGGGCGTGGCAGCCATGGCCGCTCTAAAAACCGGACTGATCAAAAGCAAAAAAGAGTTTTCCAACGGCTGGCAGAGCGATTCAAAATTCATGCCGACTGCTGATCGGCAAACAGATTACGCCGGCTGGCAAGCCGCTCTGCGAGGGGCTTTTGCTTGCGCCGCGAAATAGTTTAAGCACGGCCGTCTACGACACCAAGCTGGTCTAAAATTTCTTGTACGCTGCGCACAAATTCTTGCGGCGAAACACGCCCCTTATTTAAGTGTTTAGTCAAACCCAAACTGAGCTTGCGTCTGTCTTTGTCATTGAGCTCCTGACCAGAATACACCAGCAGCGGTACCAGAGCAAAGGGGCCTTTTTGCAAAGCGTTGATCACTTCAAAACCATTTAACTTGGGCAAACCCACGTCTAAAATTATTAAATCAGGCTGAAAACTCTCAGTCATCGCCAGAGCTTCCGCTCCGTCATGAGCCTCCATACAAATGGCGTCAATCGACCGCAGCTGTGCTGAAATAACCTGCCTGGCCTCTTCGTCGTCTTCAACGAGCAGTACACGGCGAGAGGTAGTTTTGACTATGGCTTTTTCAATGCAAGCCAGTAATTGACTGATCTCGAGAGGTTTAAAGAAACAGTCAAGCAGTACCGGATACGAGAGCGAAAGTTGATCGATTTCCTGACCTGTGGTTACAATCACCGGCACGTTGGCCTCTGGATATTTGTCTTTTAAGAACTGCAAAATTTCCAGCCCATTACCATCCGGCAGGTGCAAATCAAGCAAAATTAGATTGGGTAAGTGCTCCGTGATGGCGTCCATGGCTTCTTGACTGCTGGCCACATGAGTAGTTTGATAGCCGGCCTTGCGCAATACCAAACGCATAAACTGAGCCAGATTGTCGTCATCTTCGACTAATAAAATCGTCGATGAACCGGCATGCACATTAGCAATAATGCGTTTAGCAACATCTACAGTGGGCAAGTCGAACCAGAACGTGCTGCCGGTAATTTCTGAGCTATGAAGTCCAATTAAACCGCCGTGTTCTTCCACGATCGCTTTGCACAGCCCCAGGCCAAGGCCGGTGCCCTCCTTGGCACGTGTGTCGGACGAATCGACTTGCTGAAAACGCTGGAACAGTTTCGACTGCAGATGCAGCGGAATTCCTTCACCTTCATCAGTGACGCTGAAACGCAAACTTCCGTCTGGTCTAACACTCAGCGCGATATTGACTGAATGTTTCGGCAAACTGAATTTAATGGCGTTAGAAATCAGATTGGTTAAAACCTGAAGAATCCGGTCAGCATCAACTTCTACGGTGGCAGTTTGGCCGATATCTTTGAGCAAATGGATATTGTTGGCAATGGCCATGCCTTCCATGGCGGCGACGGCGCGTGATACCAGGGTGGCGGCATCAATTTTCTCAAGACGCAGTTCGAGCTTGCCCGCTTCGATCTTCTTAATATCGAGAATATCATTGATCAATCGCACCAATCGCTCTGAGCTACTACGCGCGACTTTGATCATCTCCGCGCACTCTTCCGAGCCCATCTCAATAATCTCATCATCGATAAGTCCAAGTGCGCCCCTGATTGAGGTGAGCGGTGTGCGCAATTCGTGAGAAATCGTCGAGTAAAACTCACTCAATCTTTTCTCAACTTCTTTGCGCTGAGAAATATCACGGTAAATTATCGAAACACCAAAAGGTTGCCCAAGTTCATCCATCATCAGAGAATAGGTCAGAGCCACATCAATGAGCTTGCCATTTTTGTGCACGCGCACGGTTTCAAAATCATCAATTTTATTACCGTTGCGCGCTTGATCGTCGATATCGATATCTTCGCCCTTTTTTGATTCGGGTATTAATCTGGTTATTGTATCGCCAACCATCTCTTCACTGGTATAGCCAAATAACCTCTCAGCAGCGGGATTCCAGCTGGTGACAAAACCATCAGTCGTTTTGCCGACAATGGAATCATTAGAGTGTTCGACTATTGACGCAAGTTGAGCGTGCACAAGTTCTTTGTCGCGCCTTCCCTGTTCAGCCAGTACCCGCTCTGTGACTACTTCAACTGTTCCCACATAAGTGTCTTGATCCAGAGCACCCCCGGCGTTAACACGAGTGGCCAGCACATGGACCCAAGAAATTTTTTCTCCTTTCAGGCGATATTGAATATCACAGTGTCCATCGCCGCGAGCGCAATTTAACCATGCGGTTTTCACATACTCAAAGTCAACGTCGGCTACTACATCGTTCCACCCATCACCGCGGGCCTGCTCTGTAGTAAGATTATAAATTTCACAAAAGCGATTATTGACGTAAATACATTTGCCATCAAACGATGTGAGAAAAATGCCTACTGGTGCAGTTTCGCACAACACCCGGTAGCGATTTTCGCTACTACGCAATTCATCCGTTCGCTGCGTCACAATTTCTTCAACACGCCTGCGCGTTTCACTCAGTTCGGCTTGTTCGTTGGCCGAACTAACCATGGAACATAAACTTTGATGCCCGGCCTTGAGCAGGAAAATGTCTTCAAATACTACCCACCAGACGTGCTCGACAGTGCGCCACGGGCTGGCGACCACAACTCCATAAATTGACTGCGGTATAAAAACTCCCCTCAATATGTGGTCAAAGAGAGTGACACCGGATGCGGTGACAATAACCCGCCAGTCTCGATAAAATGAGAGAAAGGCCAGCGAACCAAAAATGTGAAAGTGCGTTTCTATGCGTCCGCCTGTCAGGTGAACCAAAAGACCGGAATAAAGCATTTGACAGGCGGCAATTGTATGCCTGGTCAGCGGTTCGCCATTATGCCTGAAAGCCAGATAAGCTGGAAACAAAGTGATGAGGGAGCCGAAAATAGTGGCAAAAAATACATGGGGGTGAATATATGAATCACGACCGGCCCAGGCAAGCGGAGATATGGTAGCGGCGACGACAATAGCAGCCAGCCATTGAACGATCATGAGCCAACCAAAGAGCTGGTCAGTGCGTTTGTAGATCGCCAGCCTTTCGGTCTCATAGAGACTATTCGCCAGAGCGGAATTTACAGGCAGAACATTCCAGCCACGCTCAGTTAACCAGCGATGTACAGGTGATGGGGCCGGCGCGTTGTCATTCAATGACTTGACTCCAGTGAACAGCCAAAAACCGGCGCGGTTTTCAGAGTCGCCTTTTGTCCGCTGATGTAATTGCTCAATACTTCGCCACCACTGCTCTCACCTTCATGACCACGCTCAGTGGTAATGCCGCCGTTGAATATTTTTTTGCCGGTTTGGTCAAACAATAAAATTTGACCGGAAGCCTGGGCGCCAAATCTACGCGACTCAACGTCACCCTGGTAAGCAACCGTCATCACTCCGGGCATAGACTCTAATGACGACACAAGACTGCTTTTAGTAAATGAGGCACCAGTGCCGTCAGGTTTTGCAATGACAGCATAAACTTTTAAGTTAGTATCGTCTTGCGCAAAGTGACTACGCTGCAAAATATTTCGCAACTCAGTTACGGTAGCCACCGAACAGGGACATTGCGGATGAAAAAAGGCAATTAGAGTAAGACCTTTTTTTTTAATTTTAGTGCCGACAAGTGCGGGAATTGTGACGGACCGGAAGTGGTTAAAGCCGGTGTGGAGGAGTAATTTAAAAGACAGCCGTAGCCTACGGCCACCGCTACGATCCAGACCGCGAACACAGGCTTTATCAATTTAGCTTTCATGCATTGTTCTTCATCGCCCATTCGTGACAAATTTTGCGCACTTCGTCGGCCAGATCTTTGGGATTAAAAGGTTTACCGATCACTCCCGCTGCTCCGAGCTTCAGATATTCCTCTACTTCAGAGGTCATTACTTTGGCGGTCATGAAAATCACTGGACGATTGAAATCTGGAAATTTTTCTCGAATCAAAACAAGAGTTGTTGGTCCATCCATTTCAGGCATCATCACATCCAGAATAAGCACATCAGGCGTCTGCTCTGCCAGAAGGCTTAACGCCTCCGTGCCGGAAGACGCTAAATCAACCTGCCACGGACCTAATTTCACCAGACTAATCTGAGCGATTCGCCTGATACTGGCATCATCATCAACGAGAATAACTTTATCAATCTGCATTCAACGCAACCTTTCATGCTGTACTGGTTATTCCCCACACCAATGACTTGCGTCGAATCAAATCAAATTGTTTACGAAACCTGTTAACGGGTGGCATCGACAAGGGCGCGAGGCAAGCCCTCAAAAGCCACTCTAGCAAAGGGCTCTACCTTGACGATGTCGAACTGCGCCCCTTCCGAAAACATCCCATTGTCTAGCTTAGCTAAAGTACGCGCGCCGTCTTCTTCATATCCTATCTGTAAAAAATTCACTGTGATTTCTCCGGGCGATTTTATCTGTTGTGTGGCCCGTGCGATGGCTGCAATTAAAATTCCCTTGTCACTGGGATCGCCGTCAGTGACTACCTGTATGAGCAATTTGCGAGTTGCTCCAGGGTTAGAATTGCGTCTGGCAAAATAGTCCTCTAGAACAGCATCGACGGTTTTACCGGTGAAAGTCGCGCCACCAGGATTATGCTCAGCAAAAATTCTGGTTACATAATTGAGGTCGACATTGCGGAAAATCTCATAGTCTGAAGAATACAAAGCCACTGTAATGCCATTTTTAAAAACCGAGGAAATCTGCGCAGTCAACGACAGCATCTGTTCGCGGCACCATTCCCAGCGGCTCATTCCTCCCGGACAATCGTGTTCATCCATTGAACCTGATTTGTCGAGCACGAGCACGACGTCATAATTTGAAAGCACTGAAAGTTCAGCGGCAGTTAGCGGTTTGCCCAGTTTACCCATCAGTGCCGCTGCCGGCTGCTCCAGACCAACTGCACCTCTTACGAGGCTCCGATTGGCAAAGTTATTGCCGATACCCATCTGGTTGGCAAATTGAGCTCCTAACTGTAGAGCTCTGGCAGCGTCAAATTTAGCACCTGAGGACGAGGACTGCACAACTGAGTTACTGGCTGCAGCTCTATAGTTGTTAGCCGGAGCAGCTTGTTGGACCTGACTGAAAGCTGCTTGATCGGCGGCGGAAACCAGCGGACTGTGATCAATTCTCTGGGGCGCTGGTGGCACCGCTAAATTATTGTAGACAGGTTGTGGACGACTTAAGCGTGAGGCACCAATGGCAGTTGCACTGCTTACCGACCCGTTTAATGTAGTGGGGGTGGTAAAACCAGTTGGGCTCAATCTTGTTGCTGAGCGCGCCGGGGCGACTTGCGGTTCTTGCTGAGCTGCAACCGGAAGCAGATTGAGCGTACACAATGCGGCTGTTAAACTGGCGAGGGCGATTTTATTGACTAAGTTGACCGAAGTTGAAACTGTCATGTTTTTTCTCTACCAGTGCATGTCTCTTTAAGACGCTCTGATAGAGACGATGTTCCGCTATCGTTACTACTAGTACTACTGCAAAAGCACTGGCCTGGCGTCTACTTTGACACGAAACAACACATAGGGCTTCTCACGCATGTCGACGCCACCGTGAAAACGAGCCTGACGGTGAAGTTGATTAGCAATAAAATAAAGATAACCGTCACCGGCCAGAGAGAGAGTATCGGGCCATAACGCTCGTGGATCGCAAACAATAGTTTCATGTTTTCCGGAGAGCCAGAGACGGTGAATGGCGTTATGTTCGTAGTCTGTAGCATAGATGCAACCAGAAGCGTCGCTTTCTAAGCCGTCTGACGCCCCTTTGGTCACTACTTCACAAACCGTGTCAGCCACGTCACTGTCGGCACTTTCGCGATTACAGAGGGCGTCGACACTGACGCTATAAAGCTTGCGACTGGAAAGCGGACAGTAGAAAAGCTGCTTGCCATCAGCACCAATGGCGATACCATCACTACCGACGCGAATAGACTCTTTTTCGCCCTTATTGTTTTCCATCAACAGAGGCGCACCTTCGATAATCGGTAAAAAACCGGCTACAGGTCGAACAGAACTGTGGTCGTTTAGTTTGCGCCAGCTTTCTCCTGTGGCCAAGTCGACGACAATAATGGCATTAGGACCGGCGGAAGATGAATCGGTGATAAAAGCCATGCCTGATTTTCCCCGACTGAGATCGAATCTGACATCATTGAGATAGCTGTTTTTGTGCGCCACGCTCTCTGGTATGAAAATTGTTTGCACAACTTTGTTGGTGGTTAAATCTACACAAACGAGCTTGGGCGCGCCGGCTATCACCGGTCCCATTTGCGGCGCGCCGGTATCGACAATCCAGAGCCTGTCTTTAGCGTCTACAACTACGCTCTGCACCGAAAACAAATGATCTTTGACTGACTGCAGGTCCAGGCGATTAATTTCGGCATTAGGATAAGCAACCGTTTTTCCGTCCACCACCTCAGCCACGCTAAAATCGACGGCATCACCCCAGCGCGGAAAATTGACGAATTTTCTACCGGTTTTTGATACGGTCACTCCCGTAGGCATGGCCTTTTCAAAGAGGGCAACCACCTCGAGATTGCCTATACTTTTTTGCGAAGGTAAAGCTAGCTTATCTGTGGCAAAAGCCGGGGCACAGCCAATTATAAGAAGCAGAGTCAAAACTTGCCAAACTGATTTCATACAACTCCTTGATTTCACTAGACGAGCGGTCTAATATTTTATCAGTCAAATCCGAGGTCGTCATGTCCAACACTACCAAGCCATCCGACGCAACAATGTCAAAGTCAGAGCCAGAGTCAAAATTAGAGACTGAGAAGTCGCCGGCGCCTAATTTATTCAGCCCATTGACCATTGGCAAAGTGACTTTACGCAATCGTATCGGAGTGTCACCCATGTGCCTGTACGCCAGCGTGGACGGTTTTGCCAATGACTGGCACCTTGTGCACCTGGGTTCGCGAGCGATAGGCGGAGCGGCCCTAGTCATTGTCGAAGCCAGCGGAGTGGAAGCCCGCGGCCGGATCACACCGGACGATATGGGCATCTATAAAGATGAGCACATCGAGATGCTCAAAAAAATCGCCGAGTTCATGGAACAGTACGGCGCCGTTCCCGGAATTCAAATTGCCCACGCAGGTCGCAAAGCTTCCACGAAAAATCCGTGGAAAGTCGGCAATCGTCACGAAAAACAAGAACTGAGTGACGCTGACGGCGGCTGGCAGCCAGTTGCACCATCAGCGGTGCCTTTCACCCCGGGTGGCCGCGTACCTCATGAACTAACCGTTGGCGAAATCAAAGAAATTCAATTGGCATTCCAGAGTGCTGCAAAAAGAGCCTTAGAGGCCGGTTTTAAATGGTTAGAAATTCACGGCGCTCACGGCTATTTACTCAATAGTTTCTATTCACCACTGGCTAATTTTCGTACAGATGAATATGGCGGCAGCTTTGAAAACCGCATTCGCATGATCGTGGAAACGACACAGCTGGTACGCGCAGTCTGGCCTGCTGACTTGCCTCTGGCTGTTAGACTCTCGGCATCTGACTGGGTGGAGGGTGGTTGGACTGTTGATGATTCCACCGAGCTGGCTAAAGTTTTAAAAGAGCTTGGTGTCGATATGGTCGATTGCAGCAGCGCTTATGTGCGTCACGGTGACCATTATGCATATGGACCGGGCTGGCAGGTGCCCCTGGCTGAGGCGGTGCGCAAAGGTGCAAACATCGCCACCGCTGCGGTGGGTATGATCACGGACGCCAAGCAAGCCGACGATATTATTCGCCAGGGCAAAGCCGATATAGTTTTGCTGGCACGTGAATTAATGCGCGACCCTTACTGGCCATATCACGCTGCCCGGGCTCTGGAAGTAGACCTGGGCGTCAATTCCAAGAAAGTATTGCCGCCTAATTATTCGTATGCCATTTAGTCTTAATTACCAACAATAAATGAGGACTTATTTGTGACTGACACCACAACCGGTACCACACCTAGTACCACTACATTTAAGGCTTTCCAGTTGGGTAGCTTTAGTCTCAGCGACATCAAGGCCGCTGAGAAGCCAAAACTAAAACCCCACGGCACACAGGTTTTGATGCGGCTTAAGGCTGTTTCTTTGAATTTCCGTGACATCATGGTGGCAAAAGGAATTTATAGCAAGGCCGTTCCGCTTCCGCTGGTGCCGCTTTCTGACGGCGCCGGCGAGGTAGTAGAAATTGGTGGCTCAGTCACTCGCGTCAAATTAGGCGACCGCGTGTCGCCTAATTTCATGACCGGTTGGCATTCCGGCGCGGTAGACAACGACATCGCCAAAACCGCACTCGGTGGGTTTATTGACGGCGTGTTGCAAGAGTTTGTTATGGTTGATCAAAATGCGCTAGTGAAAATTCCTGAGCATTTAAGCTTTGAAGAAGCAGCCACTCTACCTTGCGCAGCAGTAACGGCCTGGCACGGCCTGGTAGTAAACGGACAGGTAAAACCGGGCGATACAGTGCTGGTAATGGGCACAGGCGGCGTTTCGATATTTGCGCTGCAACTGGCTCACATGGCCGGAGCCACTGTGATTGCAACATCGAGCTCCGATGCAAAATTGGCGCGACTAAAAGAAATGGGCGCCGCTCATACCATTAATTACAAGACTGACGAAAACTGGGACGAGCAGGTTCTGGCATATACCGGCGGCAAAGGTGTGGATCATATTATTGAAGTGGGCGGCGCCGGGACACTGGACCGATCACTTAAGTCAATCCGCATGGGTGGCCATATTGCCTTGATCGGAGTGCTGGCCAGCGGGCAGGTAAATCCCATTCCAATCTTAATGAAATCGGTGAACGTGCACGGAGTTTTCGTTGGCTCCCGTGCCATGTTTGAAGACATGAACAAAGCCATTGGGGTAAGCGGGCTCAAGCCTGTAATTGACAAAGTCTTCAAAGCCGATCAGATTGTCGAAGCGCTTGCATACATGGAAAGCGGCAAGCACTTCGGCAAAATCGTTCTCACGCTCTAGAGTATCGATTCTAGTAAGACATCAGCTTAGCGCGGCACTGTTTGTCTGAAGTTGTGTTACTTGGCGCTTGCGGAGCTACCCGGCCATAACCGTTGTACGAGTACATCGCTGGTGCAGTGCGCGCTTGAGCCAATTGTATTGGCCGAACACGACCGCTGACATCGCTATTTCCGCCGCGAATCTCTGTAGAAATATTCTTATTGCCGTGAGGTGGCAATACTACAGGCTTGCTGCTGGCGGTGTGCGTAACAGTGTTGTATCTGGAGGCGGTGCGGTTGATTACTTTGTAAGCGGCCTTGTTGCGGTCAACTTCAGTCCAGTAGAAATGCTTGAGGTTGTGGTCTTTTTGCACCAGGGGCTGCTCCCAACCGGAGCGGCTACTGTGGTATTCGGCGACAGCCTGAACATGCTGGGCGGCTTGAACTTCATCAATCATTTGAGCGTGAGCGGCTGGGCTGGCCACAACTGCAGCCAATGTCAGGGCCGAAGCGACGATTAGTGAGGAAATGATTTTATTAAGCATGGAAACCTCGACAACGTGTCAAGAAGTAGAAAGTAGTATCAGGGGAATCGGTGGTAAATCGGTCAGTCAATCTCCGGTTCTTTACTATTAATAGCGTTTATTTGTTATCGAGTTGTAAACGGGTCAGGGAAATTGAAAAATAGTTGAAAGAACGGCTGAAAAGCCCATACTATTGGAGTTAATCGAGCGAGAAATATGTCAGGACTGCCAATCATCTTAGTTATATGCCTGGGTTCGGCTATTTTGGCCGTGGCGGGCTTTAGCGTCAGCCGCAAACTGATGAAACCCCTTGACATGAACGAGCATCAACAATTTCTCGATGCCATGTTCGGCATTGTCGGTACGCTCGTTTCATTAATCTTGGGACTGCTGGTGGCTGCCGCCCTGGACCATTATCAGAATCTGGAAGGGGTCGTCGACGCTGAAGCTTCCGGTGTGGCTGAGATTTTCAGATTCTCCCGCGGCATGCCTCAACCCACCAGGGGCAAAATTCAGGCCCTGTGCGGCCACTACGTTAACCTGGTCGTCAATGAAGAGTGGCCGGCCATGGCCAAAGGCACTGTGTGCCCAGAACTTTTGTACACCCTGCTGCAACTCAACGACGAAATAGTAAAAATCCACCCCCAGCACGACGGAGAGAGCAATCTGCAAGCGGCCATGCTGCAAAGCCTCGACACTGTTGCCACCGGCAGGCGCGAGCGCATCCTAACTTTATATAGCAGCCGCACCCAACTGATTGGCCCGATGCTTATAGTGGGGTCGCTAATCGTGCTGGCCTTCTCCTACTTTTATGTCAAACGCATTTCAATGTTTCACACCGTTGTACTGGTGGGGGTGATCGCCGCTCTGGGTGGCAACCTTGCCCTGGTTTACTGGCTCGGTAAGCCCTTTGAAGGGCACTGGCGCATCCAACCGCGGTCATTCATTTTAAATATGCACGTCATCAAAGAGTTGAGTGAAGCGGGCCTGGTGGAACGCGCTCCAAAAATTGAGCCGCCCAGTAAGATCACCATACCGATCAAAAATCCTTAATCGTGGTCGAGAATATAGCCGCTGCCGTGAATGGTGCGTATTAAAGACGCCGAACCTTCTCTATCGAGTTTTTTGCGCAATTTATTGACGTGCACGCGAACGGTATCATTGGCGGTGTCCTTTTCATTCGACCAGACTTTATCAAGAATTTCGTCTGAGCTGAAAACTCGATTGGGATGCCGCATAAAAAATTCGAGCAGGGCAAACTCTTGTGGCAGTAGCTTGACCTCGTCGCCCTGTACGAGCACGCGTCTGGAACCGGTATCCATAGCTACATAACTGGCGGTCAAATGTTCAGATAACAACTGGCTTGGCCTGCGCATCAAAGCCTTGATGCGCACATTCAATTCTTTAGGGTGGAATGGTTTAGTCAAATAGTCGTCGGCGCCGGCATCAAAACCTTCGGTTTTATCGTTGATGTTGGCCTTGCCGGTAAGCATCAAAACAGGCAGCATGCCACCTGAAAGGCGATAACGGCGACAGACTTCAAAACCGTCAATGTCGGGCATGCCTACATCTAAGACAACGAGATCGTACTGATAAAGCTTGAGGCGCGAAAGACCGTCCTCACCGCAGTTGGCGCACTCAACAATATTGCCTTCGCCCGCCAACCACTCAGATAAAACTGTGGTCAACTCATCATCATCGTCTACTAAAAGAAGCTTGGCCATCAAATGCCTATCAACAATTGCCTACAAACAAATGCCTACCAACAGAATTACTTAACTGTCAACATATTATCAAGGAACCAAGAGATCTTGTTGCTCGCCACAACAGATTACCACCTGAGTCACCGGTAAAGGTGGTTCTCAGGTGGTAATAATTGCTTGCCTAATAATTGCTTGATTATTACTCGGCTAAGATTTTAGTCCCAGCTCAATGCTCCGCCGGTTTGATAATCGATCACGCGAGTTTCAAAGAAATTCTTCTCTTTCTTCAAGTCGATCATTTCGCTCATCCAGGGGAATGGATTTTTGGCACCAGGATATTGCTCAGGCAGACCAATCTGTTTGAGGCGGCGATTGGCAACGAAGCGCAGATATTCAGAGAACATCTGAGCATTGAGACCAAGAACGCCACGCGGCATGGTGTCTACAGCGTAAGCATATTCCAGCTCTACACCTTCTTTGACCAGGTCAATGATTTCTTGTTGGAAATCATTGGTCCACAAGTGTGGATTTTCCAGTTTGATGGAATTGATCATGTCGATGCCGAAGTTCAAGTGCATCGACTCATCGCGCATGATGTACTGGAATTGCTCTGATGCTCCGGTCATTTTATTTTGACGGCCGAAGCTGAGCATTTGCACAAAACCAACATAGAAGAACAAGCCTTCCATAATGATGTAATAGCCAATCAAGTTGCGCAGGAATCGGCGATCGGTGGCTTCAGTGCCGGTTTTGAAATTGGAGTCAGCCAGCTCTTGAGTGAACTGCAGTTGGAAAACGTCTTTGGCGTAAATAGACGGAATCTCGCGGTACATGTTGAAGATCTCGCCTTCATCAAGTGCCAGACTTTCGACAACATACTGATAAGCGTGGGTATGCACAGCTTCTTCAAATGCTTGACGCAAAAGATACTGACGGCATTCTGGATTTGTGATGTGGCGGTAAATAGCCAGCACCAGGTTGTTTGCCACCAGTGAATCAGCAGTGGAGAAAAATCCCAGGTTGCGCTTGATGATCGTGCGCTCGTCGTCGGTCAAACCGTTTGGATCCTTCCAGAGAGCAATGTCCCGGCTCATGCTGATTTCTTGCGGCATCCAGTGGTTGGCGCAACCATCGAGATATTTCTGCCAGGCCCACTCATATTTGAATGGCACTAGCTGGTTAAGGTCAGCGCGGCAGTTGATGATGTTTTTCTCGTCAACTGTAATGCGTTTTTGAGTAATCTCGATTTGTTCGACGCCAGTGGCGCCTGCACCAGATTCGGTGGCAGGCATAACACTGACGCTAGACACTGTTTGTGTGGTGCCTATAGCTGAATTTTCATTTGCAGTAGGACTCGGCGTGAAGTCTAAAGCGGGGGCTTTTGGAGTTGCCGTTGCTGTCTCTGTATTAGCAGTGGGCACATCGTCGAAACTAAGCATGTTTTGTTTCCTTCTAAGAGTTACAGTTACTGGCAGGCTTCACATTCAGGGTCAATAATTGAGCAGACTTTCGGGGCCGCGCTGATCGCAGTTGTACCTTTAACAGGAATAGATTTAGCACCGGAGCTGTTTACCGCATTGAGCACGCCGATTTGAGTGGTTGATTTCTCAGGAGCAGTGGCCGCAGCAGTGCGCAGGTAATAGGTAGTTTTGAGACCTTTGGTCCAGGCCATCTTGTAGATTTCGTCCATCTTTTTGCCGCTTGGTTCGGCCATGTAAAGATTCAAGCTCTGAGCTTGATCAATCCATTTCTGGCGGCGCGAAGCAGCTTCAATCAACCAGCGTGTATCGATTTCGAAAGCAGTGGCATAAAGAGCTTTGATTTCTTCAGGAATGCGTTCGATTGGTTGCAGGGTGCCGTCAAAGTATTTAAGGTCATGCACCATTACTTCGTCCCAGAGACCGAGCTTCTTCAGTTCATCAACAAGGTAAGTGTTGACCACTGTGAACTCACCGGAAAGGTTGGACTTAACGTAGAGATTCTGGAAAGTAGGCTCAATAGATTGGCTCACACCAATGATATTAGAGATGGTGGCGGTAGGAGCAATGGCCAGACAGTTGCTGTTGCGCATACCGTATTTAGCAACGTTTTCGCGCACATGAGTCCAATCAAGCCTGCCGCCGCGCTCGAGGTCAAGAATTTGTCCACCGGCAGCAACTCTCGCTTCATCAACGAGAGCGAGTGAATCTTGAGGGAAGATGCCTTTATCCCAGAGCGATCCTTTATATGAGTTATAAGCGCCGCGCTCGCGGGCCAATTCGCTGGAAGCGAAAATAGCATTTAAGCTCACCGCTTCCTGGCAGTAATCGGCAAAATCAACAGCTTGCTGTGATGCATAAGGAATGCGCAATGTCAGCAGTGCATCTTGGAAGCCCATTACACCTAAGCCGACTGGTCGGTGGCGAACGTTGGATTGTCTGGCTTTAGGCACGCTGTAATAGTTGATATCGACAACGTTGTCGAGCATGCGCATAGCAACGCGGCAAGTGTTTTTCAATTTGGTCAGGTCGAGGGCACCATCAACTACGTGTGCCACCAGATTGATTGAACCAAGATTGCAAACTGCAGTTTCGGTCTCAGAGGTATTGAGAGTGATTTCAGTACAAAGATTGGAGCTGTGAACCACACCGACATGCTGCTGTGGGCTTCTCAGATTGCACGGATCTTTGAAGGTCATCCATGGGTGTCCGGTCTCGAACAACATGGTGAGCATTTTCCTCCAGAGAGAAACTGCCGGCATGGTTTTGAAAAGCTTGATTTGTCCGTTGGCAGCTTTCTGCTCGTAAGCTTCATAAGCATTTTTAAAAGGAATGCCGAACAAGTTATGCAGGTCTGGTGTTTCTTCAGGGCTGAAGAGTGTCCAGTTGCCATTGGAGATTACGCGCTGCATGAACAAATCTGGAATCCAGTTGGCGCTATTCATGTCGTGAGTGCGGCGGCGATCG
>JADYXQ010000085.1 GCA_021772135.1 Candidatus Obscuribacter sp. | reverse complement strand
GCTGTGGACGTGCAAAGTAGAATCTCGTCGGTACAAGGCCGGCTGCCAGAAGAAGTGAAACGCACCGGCGTTACCGTGGCGAAAGTCTCCAATGCTTTCGTTCTCGCCATTGGTATTCTCACACCTGATGACCGCTATTCAAGCCAGTTTCTGAGCAATTACTCAGACGTTTATATCAAAGACGCGATTAAGCGCGTCAAGGGTGTGGGCGATGTGCGAATTTTTGGCGAGCGCAAATATTCAATGCGCATCTGGCTCGACCCGGGCAAGCTCGCCAATAAAGGAGTGACGCCACAAGATGTGGTGGCAGCCATTGCCGAGCAGAACGTGCAGGTAGCAGCCGGACAGATAGGCCAGGCGCCGCTGCCACAGGGGCAGATGTTCCAGATGAGCATACGGGCGAAAGGTCGGCTGAAGAATGCCAAAGAATTTGAAAACATCATTATTCGCACAGGTGATGGCGGTCAGCTTATACGTTTAAAAGACGTGGGCCGGGCGGAACTTGGTGCTGAAGATTACGGCAACGTGGTGCGCTTCAGGGGCAAGGATGCTGTGGGCATCGGGGTATTCCAGCGGCCCGGATCAAACGCTTTAGAAATTTCACGTGGCGTGCGCGCAGAGATGGATAAACTTTCCAAGCGTTTTCCACCAGGGATGAAACACGAATTTGCCTTCGATACTACCTTGTCTGTGCGCGAGTCAATCAAGGAAGTTCTAATTACACTGGCTCAAGCTGTGCTTCTAGTGGTTCTGGTGATCTTTGTGTTCTTGCAGAGCTGGCGATCGACTTTAATTCCGGTAATCACTATTCCCGTATCTTTAATCGGCACCTTTGCCGTGATGAAAGTACTCGATTTCTCCATTAATACATTGACGCTCTTTGGTATCACTCTGGCCACCGGTCTTGTAGTTGACGACGCCATTGTTGTGATCGAAAACATCACCAGGTTTATTCACGAGAAGAAGTTGCCCCCTCGCGAAGCGGCTTCACAGGCCATGGCGGAAGTAACAGGCGCCGTAATCGCTATATCGCTGGTGCTCGGGGCGGTATTCGTGCCGGTGGCGTTTTTCCCTGGTACCACCGGGCAACTCTATAAACAGTTTGCCTTGACCATTGCTATCTCGGTGGCCATTTCCACTTTTAACGCCTTGACTCTAACCCCGGCCCTGTCAGCATTGTGGCTGAAGGAAGGGGTTGAAGGGGGCGGTAAATTCTTCAGGCCCATCAACTGGGTGATTGACGGATGCCGCAATTTTTATACCAGCACACTGGCAATGGTGCTCAAATTTAAGCCACTGGTGCTGGTGCTTTTTGCTGCACTTTTGGCTTGTACTTACTGGCTCTCCAAGGCTGTACCCACGGCTTTTATACCTGAAGAAGACGTCGGCTATTTCATTGTTATTGTGCAAGCTCCTGAAGGAGTTTCGCTTAATTACACCCTGGGTGTTCTGCGCAAGCTGGAAACCGAAATCGAGAAATGCCCTGAAGTTGTCAGCTCATTTGGTATCGCCGGATTCAGCTTCAGCGGCACGAACCCCAACAACGGTATTGTCTTCTGCAGCCTCAAGCCCTGGCACGACCGCCATGGCGACGAACATAGCTTGTCTGGCATCATCAACCGTTTGCGCGGGCCCCTCGGCGGCATCACTGAAGCCATGGTGATTCCGGTGAGCCCTCCGGCTATTCAAGGCCTTGGCAACTTTGGCGGTTTTGCTTTCGAATTGCAAGATTTGTATGGCACCGACATTAAAGCGCTGGCGCAGGTGACCATGCAAATGATGATGGCCGGCAATCAAGACAAGCAGTTGAGCGGAGTCTTTTCTACTTTTACAGCTTCGAGCCCCCAGCTCATAGCTGAAGTATTGCGCGACAAGGTACGCTCGCTCAACATTTTGATGAGCGATGTTTTCGGCACTTTGCAAATACTTTTGGGTTCGTCCTATGTCAACGACTTCGATCTGGGCAATCGCATCTACCGCGTTTATGTTCAAGGCGACGCGCTTTTTCGCGCTAATCCGCGCAACATTGATGAATATTATGTGCGCTCCCGATCGGGTGAGATGGTGCGCATGAGCAATCTGATAAAAATCGAGCGCACTACCACAGCCCAGACAATCAACCACTATAATCTTTTCCGCTCGGCTGAAATCAACGGTTCAACCGCCCCGGGAGTAAGCTCGGGAACGGCTCTGCAAGCCATGGAGAACGTCGCCGCTAAAGTGCTGCCGCAGGGCATGAGCTATGAGTGGTCGGGCATATCGGCGGAAGAAAAAGAGAGCGGGCCGCAAGCCACCATGCTCTTCTTACTCGGAATTATTGTGGTGTTTCTCGTTTTAGCGGCGCAGTATGAAAGCTTTGTTGATCCTGTAATCATCTTGCTGTCAGTGCCGCTGGCTATGTTTGGAGCACTGTTGGCCCAATATATGCGCCATCTCGATAACGATGTTTTCTGCCAGATTGGACTGGTAATGTTGGTTGGTCTGGCCAGTAAGAACGCTATTTTGATCGTAGAATTTGCCAATCATTTAAAGAAACAGGGAGTCGAGCCGGAAGGAGCGGTGAAGCAAGCGTGCGCCACGCGATTTAGACCAATTCTGATGACGGCGCTGGCCTTCGTTTCTGGTATTTTGCCCCTGGTTTTTGCCACCGGAGCCGGTGCTGCTAGTCGCCACTCACTGGGTACGGCAGTATGCGGCGGAATGGTATTTTCTACGGTTTTAAGTCTCTATATCGTGCCTGTGATCTATTTGACCGTGGGCGCACTGCGCGACAAAATATCGGGCAAAAAACGCTAAAGTTTTTTGCCTTGCAATAATCGTTTCCATTCAGCGAAAGTGAATCTCATGGCCGAAAGCATAACAATGGGATCGCGCATTTCTAAAAATACGGGCTTGTTTTTCTCGAAAACGTAGTGTCCGATTAGCTGCAAAATCCAGCCGACGATGTTCATTTGTATGGCTCGTCTGGGATGAAAGGGCAGCAATATAATTGAGAGGGCAATCATGGGCACGCCAACCATATGAGTGATTTTGCAGCCAGGTGTACGATGTCTCGACTGATAGTAGACGTAGTTTGCGGCGACGGCGTCTCGAATCATGAGTCTTTTACTGGTCATTTAGAATCTCGATATTGCGGCTTTTTACTAATATGATAAACCAAAGTTTGTGATCGAGGCCGGTTATTGGCTCAGACCAAGCTCCTTGGCCCTTTCAAGATCTTTCGTCGAGGCGCCGACATCGCCCAGCTTTTTGAAATTTTGAGCGCGATTCCAGTAGAAATTTGGATTATTGTCGTCGAGCTTGATGGCCGCATTGAAGTCATGCAAGGCCTGCTTGTAGGCGCCGATATTGGTAAGTGAGCGGCCGCGATTATTCAAGGCGTGCGTGCTTTTAGCATTAAGTTTGAGGGCCAGGGAGAAATCTTCGATAGCCTTTTGATCGTTGCCTAAATGGCGCCAGGAGCGGCCCCTGTTGTTGAAAGCAATACCGTAATCTGGTTTGAGCTCGATGGCGCGATTGAAGTCTTTTACCGCGCGCGCAAATTCGTGAGTTTCGTGAAGGGCGTAGCCCCTGTTATTGAGTGCTTCCCAATTGGCTGGCGATTCGTCAAGAATGAGATTGTACAGTTCTAAAGCTTTTGGCCAATCACCGCTGTCTATGGCTGACTGTGCGCTTATCAGCGTCGCATCAAGAGCGCTTACAGCCGCTGGCGTGGCCGGTGGGATCGGTGGGATCGACTCGCTTATGGGGGCCGGAGTGACAGATTCAGCGCTGGCTGCCGCTTTTGGCGCTAAGAAATTTGCGCTAATCACCAGCGATAGCGATAACGACGAAATGGAGAACAGAGTTACAGGCAGGGGTCTCATGGTGGCAGGTGTCAGTAGAGAGTATTTCTTAGCCATAAATATAGGTTACTGCATACTTTGTTTTGTGGTCAAAGATCACGCGGTTTTAATTGGCCCAGAACAAGGCATAAAAACCATGTTGGCGCCCTGCTGCTCGATTCGAAGATGCACTGTGAGTATCAAACATCCTGTCAACGTATTCTTAGCTTTCTTCTTGCTTGCTTCTTCTATGCAAGCAGGTTGGAGCTCGCCGGACAGTAAAATTGCAAACGAGTCACGGTTCCGCGAAAAGTTGTTGGAGATTGCCGCTGAGTATCAAAATTATGGCAAAGTCGATGACATGGCCCGTTGGGCTCCGTGGCTCTGCTCGTTGCCCTTGCCGCCAAAAGCCAGACTGAGTGCCAGTACTGACGGTGGCACACACGGTAGAAAAGTCTATTATCTATTCGCTAAAAACCGTGATGCATACATGAAAAAAGAGCCTTCACCGACAGGTCAAGTGGTGGTGAAGGAATCATGGATGCCCAACTTAGACAGTGCTGGCAAGGCTATAGCGGGTGGTGCCAAACCCACCGAAAAGCGCGACTTATTTATCATGTATAAGCTTGATGCCAAAACTCCCGGCACAGACCAGGGTTGGGTGTATGGAACGACCACTGCCGACGGCAAGACCGTTACGTCAGTTGGTCGTGTGCAGTCGTGTATGAGTTGTCATATTCAGACTGACAATGATCGATTGTTTGGGCTCAAAAAAGATTGAAAGTTGATTTTAAGGCTGATTTTTTGGAGCGATTTGGGGCTGGTCAGGCAGCACATGTGAGTTGGAAAGCTCCAGCGATATCGCTCAAGCTTTTGCATCGCAGTCATGCTGCCGGTGATACAGGTGCGCTAGATCGGTTATCTTGACTACGTCCTCTTGGAAACGCATTGTGGGTCACGCTACATCAGTGTGTTAACGCCTATCGCAAGTATTAAGCGAGAATCGTCACTAGCTATTCGACGAGCTTGTAAGAACCGCGCCAGCGCTTGACAATGGCGACTAAGGCGCATTTTAGCTTGAAGTTATGTAAAGGGGCGCAAACGGCTGTTTTTAGCTATGCGGAAGTTGTTAGAAAGGCATGTACATCTTTTCTTCTCTTTAAACACACGAATCAAGCAAACAATAAACAACTATAGCTCTTAACTTCAGTCAACCCAACGCAGTCTCTGTGTCGTTGGAGCATGTCGGGCCATTTTTGAAAACTGTGAGCTTTTCGTCTTAACAGCGCTACGGCTTTACCGAGCTTGCGCCAACATCAGGAGACACCTCATGTGGAATCCCTTCAGATTCTTCTTTGTCAAACAAGACCTACCGGTCGATGCCAAAGATACCGATTCTTATTTTGAGAAAGTAATCAAATACATTCCTGCCGACATCGTAGCCGCATGGCTTGCGATCGACGGAATTCTCAAAGACCAGACCAGCAATCCGCTCTGGTTGGTCTGGAGCGTTTTTGCTTTCCTCACCGTTCTTACCCCGCTCTACGTCGTGTACATGAAAACCGACCCGCCGGGCTTTGGGCCAACCAAAACTTTTCATTGGATGGCCTCGACATTCGCTTTCGTGGTTTTTATCTTCGCGCTCGGAGGGCCTTTCGCCCTCACGTTCGACTGGTATCGACCACTTTACGGCACCGTTGTGCTGATTCTTACTACGCTTTTGCTGCCGCTTTTCGAACGCTTCTTCACCCGCCAGTCTTTGCCCCAGCTACCGGGCAAAAAGTAAGGCCAGAAGCGACTAACCAGGAGTATAAAAATATGCGACACGATAACTATCTTGGTTTTGACGACGAATTCACGTTGGATGGCTGTGCCGTTTGCACTGCCTGTCAGTCAAAACCGTTTACCCCACTAAACGTCAGC
The DNA here is from genome assembly GCA_021772135.1 of Candidatus Obscuribacter sp. Taxonomy (GTDB): domain Bacteria; phylum Cyanobacteriota; class Vampirovibrionia; order Obscuribacterales; family Obscuribacteraceae. The sequence goes on along the minus strand of JADYXQ010000085.1, from coordinate 5,187 downwards.
ACCTTATTCGGTATCGACGTTTCACACCACCAGGGCACCATTGACTGGAAGAAGGTCAAAGCTGCCGGCGTCCAGTATGTCTTTCTCAAGGCAACCGAAGGCGCCACTTTCGTCGACAAGATGTACGCCACCAACCGTGCCGCTGCTAAGGCTGTGGGAATCCCCTCCGGCGCTTATCACTTCTTCCGGCCTAAAGTTGCGGTGCAGACACAGATCGACAATTTCTTGAAGACCGTTGGCTCGCTTAAAGAAGGCGAACTCCCTCCGGTCCTCGACATCGAAGTTCCAGAAGACTGGAAGGGCATCGCTATCGAAGCCCGGGTCAAGATGATTTCCGATTGGCTTATTGCCGTGGAAAACAAGCTTGGCGTCAGGCCCATCGTCTACATCAACAATCCCATGACCAGGGATGAACTGGGTGGCGCGCTCATGCTCAAGGGCTACAAGCTCTGGCTGGCGCATTACACCACTCGTCCGGCTCCTAACGTGCCTGCACCGTGGACCAACTGGACATTCTGGCAGTATAGCGAAACCGGTGTGGTCGACGGGGTTCCTTCGGAAGCATGCGACATGAACCGCTTCGCTGGTACAACCGCTGACTTGCAAGCGTTGCTTGTCCCGACCAGCGGCAAACCTGTGCGACGCAAGATCGTCAGCGTTCTTGCACGCATACTCGGCGTCTAACGTACGTACGCTGAGAAATAAAAGGCGCTTCCGATTGGCGGAAGCGCACCAAAGAAAGAATTCGTTGAAATGAAAGTGCGCACCCTGACTGCAGTTTGCCTCGCCGGCATACTTGCAAACACCTTTTCCGGCCCGAGCTTAATGGCCGTTGCCGCCCCTGCTCGGCTTGTTGTCGCTTCGGCGCAACCGGCGCAGCATTCGCAAGCGTCGCAAGCGTCGCAAGCGTCGCAAATGATCGTGGCCAAGCCCGGCTCGCAAGTGATCGCCCATGCCGGCGAGCACGTGATTGCGGTTCATGGGTCCAACGTCACCGCATATGCGGGTTCGCGGGTGGACGCCTACGACGGCACACTGGTCACTGCTGAAGCGGGCTCCACGGTAGTCACCGAGCACATGTCTCTAGTGATCGCCAAGCCCGGCTCCAACGTGATCGTCGAAATCGAATAACGAAAAACTAGCACTAAAAAACTGAAGTTTTTTACTAGCGAAGTCTCAAGGTATCTTGAGACTTCGCTTTTTTCTCTTCTCTTTTAGTACGCTAGCATATAGTACAAGCGGTTAGAGCACCAAACGTGGTGCGTCAAAAAAGCTATATTAAATTGGCAAAAAAATTGAACTTTCTGCCGGCCGCTGACGTTTATAAATATAAACGGAGGATTATCGAATGTTAGAGCGAGATGAAAACGATGAGCGGCTCGTGGCGGCCTGGAACGAAGTTCAAGCCATAGCGCCCACTGACGACGATGCTCTTGACGTTTTTTATAGCAGTTGGCAGGAGCTTGGTTTAATCCGCTGCGGCGATTGTGCAAGCACCAGAATTGACCGGCAGCCTGGAGAGCGTGAAGGCAAATGCGACGATTGTGGTCAAACGTGTTGGGTAACCTCCGGAACAGTTTTACATCGCGCCAGTCTCTTTAAAGGTTATCTCGCTGCTGCCACATTCTTTGAAAAAGGGCTTTCTATAAGCGGTCCCAATTTTTGCAGACTGACGGGCATTCCGCAAACTTCTTCTTACACTATTCTGCGAAAGCTCAGATTTGCGATCAACAATCAAATGCCGGCTGACGCAAGTGAGTTTTCAGGACGGCTTGTAGGGCTCTTGATTGCCAAGCGCACACTGGAAACTCCCGCAAAATGTCATCCATTTGCAGAACAAAAAGCTGTTGAAGAAGCTCTGAGAGCGGATGATTCCCAAAGTAATGTAGACCTGCCTGATGTAGATTTGAATCAAGTGAGTTCTGGTGCTGATGAGGACGATCAGAATTTAAGCGATTACGAACGAGTGAAGAAGGGCGTTGCTAATCTGCTTTCTGATGTAGGAATGACCGCTGACACATTTTCGCTAATCACTGGCTTTGCAATAGGCAAAGTGACCGCCAGTCTAAGTGAACTTGAGCTTTTTGGCGAAGCCCGTGTCGAACCCGGCGGAAAATATTTTAAAATTGCCCAACAAAATAAGCCGAAAGTCGGCGAATCTATTTCGAAAAGTATGATTGAAGCCTTATGCGTATTTGTCGATTTTGTCGATGTATACTTTCATCGTATTGGACGCAAAGGTATTCAGACCTACGTAGCCGCGCTCTGGTGCATAGTTGATCGAGAACGTTGGGGAAAAGGAACCATGCTGCGATTATGCGGCGAACATCCTCCAATACATTATTGTGAAATTCGTGATTACGTTTCGCCACCATTGCTGAAGATTATGGTTAGTTAGGTTGTTTATATTTGCGAATAAATCTTGTGGCGACCTGAAATCTTTATTGAGCGGATTGTTTTTGCAATGCGCTCGTTGACGTGTTTTGCAGTTTTGAAAAATGTTTTTCTCATTTTATGGTTCGAATAACTTGTAGTAGCGCTGGATAATTTAGAGGAGTTGAGTCAAGTAAAAGCTTTGACGATATCGTTCAAGCTTCTACCGGTGACTCTAAGCCACAATCCTCAAGCCGGTCACAGCAGCCAAACTAACAAAAATAGAACAACGATTTGAAGAAATCTTGCTTGAACTTTCATGCATTGTCCGCCATCATTGGTGACTTGTTTCTCCACCGCAGCTCTGACTATTTGAGAGTCTATTTGTGACTGAAAGTGTTGACCCCGCTGAAATGACGCTGCCTTTGCGTTTGAGTAAATTTGTGGCGCTCTCGGGGCGATTGAAAACTTTAAGTGAAAACGATCTGCAGATGCTTGTAAATCAAGCATCTCCTTTTCAGTCTGGTATTGGTGGCAGAACCTTATTGTTGCAGCTTGACGGCAGCGCTATTTTTGTTAAACAAATAGCTCTAAGCGATATTGAGCAAGAGCCGCAGAATGACATGTCTACCGACAATGTCTTTCAACTGCCGCCACATTATCACTATGGAGTAATTTCGCTCGGCTCGGGTGCGCTAACAAATTGGCTGCCCAGGCCACGGCCAGCCAATTTGTTAGCGCGGGCAAATGTCATAGTTTTCCGCTTTTGTATCACTGGTGCGTCCTTCCTGGTGCAATTGCCCGTGAACAATCGGCTGCGGTACAAGAAGAATTAGAGCGCATGAGCTCTTACTGGCGCGGTGAACAGGCGGTGGCGAGGCGCTTGCAAGCAATTCAGAATTCGACCAGTTACGTGGCTCTATTTATCGAATACATTCCTCAAAATTTGCATCAATGGCTCAGTGCGCAGCTTGCAAATGGGTCGCAATCGGCTCTAGCGGCTTGCCTCAGGGTTGAGCAATTATTGAAAAGCGATCTTCAATTTATGAGCATGAACGGTTTGTTTCATTTCGATTTACATCTGAGAAATATTCTCACTGATGGAGAGAGTCTGTATTTCGCTGACTATGGCCTGGCACTGGCTACACAGTTTCACTTGAGCGACGGCGAACTTGCATTTCTAAAGCTAAATACCAGTCATGATGCGGCATACAACATGACCCAACTACACAATTGGATGGTAGCTAATTTGCCTGACGCCGAAGCATTACCCCTGGTGAAGCATTACGCACCGGTAGCCGCTCTCGTCAATGATTTCTATCGCCACTTGCGCAGTGGCAATTTCGACTTTGATTATCCCGCTGCCAAATTAGACTTTCTTTGCGCCGCTAAAGGCCTTAGTCATGGCCCATAGTGCTTTGTTGAATAGACGAGGTGCCGATAGTCCGGCGTTATACATCCGACTTTCTTGTTCGGGAATTTGTCCAATAGTGAGCAATTCGCGATCTAACAGCCAGTAAGATTCGTAGATGTCCGGCATAGAAATAGTATCTTCTTTGCGGTGAAGAGCAGCTGATTTGGCGTAGATCAACACTGAAAGGACTCCGGCTATCAGGCAGTTAAAACCTGACAAGGCAGAGAATCCGGCGGCGGCAGGGCCAAAGTACGCTTTAGAAAACAGCTTTAGATAGATCCAGCGGTGAAATAGACGGTTGCACTCGGCGTCGAGATTTTTAAAAGGGGCCACCATGGCTTTGTCTAAGTTGACGTCGCCGAGGACGGGCAGACCGGCTTTACCGAAAAGGATTGTTTGCATGCCCGAAGCCGCATACTTGCTGAATGTTCTGGCCACCACCATGGCATTATTCCCTTGCAATGCCTTACTCTTTTGCATTTGCCACAGTCTCGAATCGCTGGTGCGTACTGTCGGGTAAACAAAAAATCGATAGAACAACATACGCAGGGTCATTTGTTCGATGCCACTGGGGGTGATATCAACCGGCGTTTTTAATTCAGGGCTAAAATCTTTGATTTCCGCGATATTACCGTTGGTCAGTTTCAGCTTACGGCCTTGCATAAGAATTTCAGAACACATGAGCAGTGTATCGAGAATGCTGCAATCATCGGGCTGTTCGTCGGCTAAATGCATGCGCTGTTGCACCAAAGCAATCATGCGCTCTTCAATCATCAAGTATTCCGCCCATGTTACCTGGCAAGCGGGAGTAAGCGAGACTGTTTCAAACGGATTGGTATAGACTGCAGTGGCACCGGCTGCGATGGCAGCAAGAATTTCATCCTCGGCGGCACGGGCTTCTGGTTTCAACGTGGCTTTTTTGTGCTGCACAGTCAATTTGAAGTGTTCGAGAAGCGCTTCTTTTTGTTCAGTAAGGGGTGCGCCAACATTGCGTACAGCTGCCATTGAGTTGAAGACAACGCCTGTGTAGACTCCGGTTGGCGTTTCGGCAAAAGTGTAAGGAAAGATGCGGCAGGTCAGTGGTTTTTGATCTTCGCCCAAATGACCATGAATGTAGCAAAGGTTATCAATTAGAAACGGACACTTACCTTCCGACGTCGGTGCTGTGTAATGCGGATAAACGGCGCTGCCATCGAGAAATTCTTTTTCGCGGTGAAAGAAGAGGTCTCTTTGGGCGAGATCGGGGTGTAGCGAGGCCCAGTCGGTATCTTTGACGCGACTGTAATCTTCTTCAGTCAGGCCCACCGACCAGCCTGAGCAACAGCGGCCGCAACCCTGACAGCTATATTTGACTTCGTCGGGAATATGCAAGACGATTTGATGTTCGTGATCGCTTGGAT
>JADYXQ010000084.1 GCA_021772135.1 Candidatus Obscuribacter sp. | reverse complement strand
ATCGTAGATTCGGCCAAGCCAAGATTTGGCAAAGCCTCATCCGTGCTTGCGCTTTCGCAAAACCTGTCACTCTTGCGGAACTAAAGTGATAGGCAAATTTAGGTTTTAAAAATTGCAGCATTGTCAACGCTGCAATTTTGCTTAGATCAAGGACTCTGTTCTGGCGAGCGTAGAATTACTTCAACGGGAGTGTGCCCAACTGCGCTTTTGCGACACAGCAGTGATAAAACAGAGACTTTTGATATTAGTTGATGCGGCGGTAGACGCATTCGAAAAATAATCCGAGTGCGAACATCGCAGGAGCATAATCTAGCCGAATCAGGCCGCGCACGTTGTAGGGCGAGCGATAGTAACTGCCTTCAGACGGAGAGGCACCAAGAAGCTTTCTTAGCGCAAACATGGCCACGTATTCGATGGCAAAAATCATGATCATGTATATCAGGCCCCTGGCGCACCAGTTAATCTGAAATACAAACAATTTGGTGACACCAAACAAGATGGGCACCATCATATAGAGAGGTAGATACCACAAAGAGCTGTATCCCATAAGGTGGCACAGTGTATTCTTTTTACAGTCAACCAGGCCGGTGAAGATAACTTCAAGACCTAGTCCTAAGACAGCAAAAAGCACCATGTCTAAACCAGTTTGCGCAAGCAGCGCAATTGTTATTTCATTCATAAGTCACCTCTTTTGCTATCGTCCTTGCTCCAGACATTTTTTATATTGGCTGTGGTGCATACAATATTTTGCTGTATTGAAAGCAGATTTAGCTTCAGACAAACAAACCAGACTACAGTCGATAGAAATATGCACCAGGCAGTTGAGGTCGGCGAATTTAATTTCGTCGTGGCAAGCATTGAGCACGGCTCGAATGCGAGGGGCCATGTGTTGCTGGTAACATAAAAGACTGAGAACAGTCAGTAGCCCTATAAGGGCAACCGCTGCAATGAAGTAAACTAGAAAATAGTGTGAGGTCATAATTTTTCTCCTTTTTTTTGAAATTAATGGAAACTGTCATTCGACAAAGCGCATGCCATATAGCATGCGCTTTGCTCGTTAATCGAATCACAGAGCGACAATCAAATCTGTCACTGTGTATATGATGGCTACACCTCTGTAGCGCTCAGGAAGTTGAGCTGCGCTTTCTTTGTTTAAAATGAAAACGTCAATACAAAATTGCCCATCCTTTCTGCCCACACCGACACCGATGATGCCCGATTCGTCTGACCAGTACTTAGTCACGAAGTTCGTTTTAATTCTTTCCACGGCTGCAAAGCTTTTGATTATTGTCTTTCTCGAGCTGCCGATTTGATTGTTCTTTGGAGCTCTGGGACTCACCTTGCGTGCGCCAGTGAGCGCAGCTCCGCAAGCCTGACACTTCTTCAGTGTCTGACTGCACGCGACGCAATACTTAAGCCCCTGACTCGAAACCGAATGACCGCATTCAGTACCTATTCCAATTGCAGCGTTACACATTTGCCCGCTGCATTTTTTGCACATGTTATTCATATTTGTTTTTTTTGTTGAGGCAGCATGATGCCTCAGTTAAGTTCTATCTGCCAGCTGAAAGCTCCTCAACAGCTGCGCTGATCATTCGCTCTAACCAGTTCTGAACAGTCGGATTGCTCGCCTTCGGTGCAACAATAATTGCCTGCGGAAAAAAATCACCGAGTTTTGAGAGTGAACCAACACAAGCCCGGCTGCGATTGCGTTGAACCGTTTCTAACTGGCACCTTTCACTTTCTCGTGCCGTTTCCCAATTATTCTCAGCCCGATCTTCAGTACGTTTTCTACTAAGATTGCTTCTGCCACCCTGACTTTCACGAACATTGCTGATTCTCGTGCTCAGACCAATTCTGAGCGCTACCGCGTCAAGCGAAATGATTTCGACGGCGACATCGTCACCGACTTCAAGCTCCACATCGTTTTCACTGGCGTGCAAAAGACCATCTATGCCGTAAGCTAGACTGATAAACCACCCAAACTGACCATTATTGTTACTGGCAGCTCTACTAACCCTACCGTAAGTGGCAACGCCAATAGTTAGTGAATTAAAGAATTGATCAACGACTCCTTCCCGGTGCGAAGCAATAAACTGAGTCTTGCCGTGCAGGTGTTCAACCCTTTTGATCATGACGGACAGCTGGGCGCCAGAGACTTTGTAGTCAGCACCCACAGCCAGAAGACTGCGAGGTATAAAACCTCTCACAACATTACTAGGACTGCCAGGCAGTTTTAAACTGACCACGACTCCGCCGCTATTTTCACCGGTTACCGAAACCTCTGCAGCTTTTTTACCGGCAATGATTTGGTAGAGTGCTTCTGCAGTCTCACCCGCCACACGGTTGTAGCCAATACTGGCACTGTTTCTACTTCGACTATTAACATTTCTTTCTTTCATATTTCTATTGTTCATATTTTTATTCTCCGTTCTAATTATTAGATTTTTGGTTGGGCTACAGCGGCAATTGCTCCCATTGTTCGAAAAGTTGTATAGTTTTCATTTTGGTTTTTGTTGAATTTACGCTCGACGAAAAAATCGCCAGTGGTGCCGATTAAACCAGCTGGCGATTTCTATTAGCTGAGTGTTACGCGCGCTAAATCAAAGCATTGTCATCTGCGTCTGAAAAACGCACCACACTTTCTGCCAGGCAGAAAGCCCGGCATTACCACGAACAGTCAACCGAGCAGGTAAGAATATTCGGCTGACAAACCGCATGGTGACTTCCAGTTGTCCCTTTGGTTAAGTGACGATTTTAATCATCGCCACCCCCCATTCGCACTGTGACGGCCAGAAATGCAAAAAGCACAACGCCAGCCCATAAACACAAAGCATCAGGAAGCATTGTGCCAACAAGGCAGATGAGTGTGAAGAGTATCAAGATAGCCTGAAGGCCAGCAACAGATTGTACCGGCCAGCCCAAGACCAACGGTATGCAAGAGCCTAATATCATAATTCCATAAATTGGATTGACTAGAACAGTCATTGCGAGCGCAACAAGTATGCCGCTGGCGTAAAGAACTCGAAGAATTTTTCGCATATTTTTTTGTAGTATTTTTTGAATTGTCCACGATTGAGATCCCGCCGGGACAGCGGATAATTCGTCGCGATCATGGAAAGCCTCGGACATTGTTTTTTT
>JADYXQ010000083.1 GCA_021772135.1 Candidatus Obscuribacter sp. | reverse complement strand
TCTACAACCAAACACCGATGTTCGAATTTCGATATAAGGGAGGGAATGTCTCATCCTTCACCGGCGAAAAAGTTACGGAACTACAGGTGACCGCCTCCGTCGTCAGAGCGGCAGACAAGGTTGGCCGGCGTTTGAGATTTTTCACTGTGATTCCACAATTTAGACCAGAACCGCACTATGAAGTATGGGTCGAGGCCGACCAGGGCCAGGACTTTGGTCAGGGTGAGGAAGAATTGAAGGAGCTGGCCGCTCTGGCCATGGCAGTAGATACTGAGCTGTCAGTTGAAAACGTCGAATACAAAACCAAACGTGATTCTTTGCGACTGCATGATGTCGAGGCCCGCTTGCTCACCCCCGGCACCTACGAAGCTTTTAGAAAACATTTGACCAACAGCGGCATCGCCGACGCTCAGATAAAAGTCAGCCATCTTAATCCTAAAGATGAAGCGCGAGAATTTTTTGCCGCCAGGCTAGCCGGCAATAGTGCTGCCAAAGCGCTGAGTGGCACTTGATGACTGATTTGCAGAGAACCAGCAGTACTGCCACCGCTTCAGATTTGAAGCTTGCTTTGATTAGCACTGGCCTGGGCCATATCAATCGGGGCTTTGAGATTTCCACCGCTCGCTGGTTCGAGTCGCTCAAGCGTCATTCCAATCTTAACGTTCGCTTATTTAGCGGCGGTAAATACCCTGATGCCAAAGCTCTGTGGAATTTCCCCCGCTCGAGCGCCTGGACCAAGCCGATTCAATACATTCCATTTATGTCTGAGCAACACCGCTGGGAATTTATGTACGGCGTTGAGCAAGTGAGCTTCTGGTCGGCGTTAAACTTTGAACTTATAGACTGGAAGCCTGATGCTGTGTGGGTCAAAGATGTGCCCCTGGCACACATGCTTCTGGCTTCACGAGTGGCTTTCAATTTAAAGTTCAAAATCATTCTCGCCAATGGTGGCATGTTTAAACCCAGCACTTACAAGCACTTTGACCTGACGCAACAACTGCAGCATCAGCCTTATGATGAAGCCATTGCTTATGGAATTCCGGCAGAGAAAATGGAAGTACTGGGAAATTGCATTCCGTCCCCCGAAGCTCTGCCTCACGCCGATCGCAATGCTGTGCGCCAATCGCTTGGCCTCGCAGCAGATGATTGGGTAATTGTTTGCGTGGCGGCCTGGAATAAATATCACAAACGCATCGACTATCTATTAAATGAAGTCGCGCGTTTGCCGGGCAAAAATGTCAAATTGCTTTTGTGCGGAGCTTCTGAAGTCGACACCAGAGAACTGCAAGATCAGGGCCGCGAATTGCTCGGTGATCGTGTGCAGTGGTTGACTGTCGAACCTGAAAAAGTCGCTTCGATTTTGCAAGCATCAGATGTTTTTGTTTTACCAAGTCTGCGTGAATCGTTCGGCAATGTCTTGCTTGAAGCGGCGTTATGCGGTTTGCCAGTGGTTACGCATCCTCATGATGGCGCGAAGTTCGTTATTGTCGACGAATTCTGGATGACTGATTTAAGTGAAGATGGCAATCTCGCTGACCGTTTAACCTGGCTAAAAGGGAACGCCGTTGGCATCAAAGATCATGTACAGCAATTGCAAGATGACGTCACCTCGCGCTTTAGCGAAGAAGTTTTAGTGCGTCAATTTCAACAAATGGTGCGGCGTACAGTCAATCAAAATGTCTCGCGCATTACCTGTGGTGCCTCGGCCATCGAGCGTTAGTTCTGTGGGTATGCGAATTGACGGAAAAAGGCCATCATACAATGTATAAGCCCAGACTTATACATTGTATAAGCGGACGCTCTAATATTGTTTAACCGCCATTTATTCCGATTTTGCTATGGCAGGGCTGAAAGTACCAATTTAAACGTATTATTGTTGACCGGGAAGTTTGAAATCCCACTTCTGAGCCAGTGGATGGGAAAAAATTACAGGATCGGATGCTGACTCAGGTAATCCAAGGGCACGGGCTTTTATGTGTGCCAGAACGCCGTTTGACCAGGCTTCGAGTTCAAACTTGGCGCCCACATAGTTGTCTGTCGCTGTAGTTCTTTTGCTGTAAAGCTCTTGCGCTTGCCGAACATATTTGGCTTGCTGCAATGGGGGCGCTTCCGGCATAATAGTAGCGATTTTTTGCAGATTTTGATCTACTCTGACAATGTCCATGACACCGGGGCCGGTGGCGTAATTCTGGCGTGAGAGGTCCACTGCTTCCAGGCGGCGTGCTTGTTCAATACTGAGCGCTTTGCCGCCGCGCAGGGCAATTACATTATCGACAAATGGCTGCGAAAGTGTACTGCCGTAGGCTGAGGTTAAAGTGTTCAGATCAGCTTCGCTACCCTGCTTATCCAGCACAGAGCGAACTCTCAAGATATCGACTTCGAAGTGAGTCGATTCGTGAGCAATATAGTCAACGGCTTCAGCAGTGAGACCCTTATGGAACATCGCTTCATTCAAGGTCAACTTGCCTGTGCCAGGCGCGTAGAACCCTTTGATGTTGGCCGGCAACGAATTGTCTATTACCACCTCTAGCGGGGCCAGTCCCATCGCTTTAGACGAACTATTCAACGCTTCTTGCAGGCTGGCCTGAAGTTGCGAACTTTTCTGGCTGATGGAATTTTCCAGGATGACGTCGGGCTGAGAGTTCGATGCTTGCTGCCGCAGAGTGCCGAGGTCTTTTCCCAGTGCGTCAACTGCTGCTTTATCCAGCGACGAAATTAGCAATGTTATATTTGTTTCTTGAGCCATTACGCCTTCGGCATTTGTGCGCAGTTCTTTCACCAGTGCCACTCTTTCTGCTGGTTTCCATGCTCCTAAGTCGAGATTTTTGCTGGGCAGGTCAAGTATCGTTTTTGGAATGGCAGCTTCAACTTCTGCCAGATTGCCGGCTTTCAACTGAGTATTCGTGCGGGTCAATGAGGTTAGGAGCGTAGAGCGAAGGGGGCTGGCTTCGGCCTCATAAGCTTTTGATCCGGCGTATTTTTCCACACCTACTTCGGAGATTCGGGATAATCTTTGCACCCCGCCGAGGGCACCGCTGACGATACCAAAACCAAATGCGCTTTGATAGACTTCGCGTCCTGAAGCAAGGCCTTCGCCATTTATCAATGAGTGCGTCTCAGCGCTGACAACGCCTGCCAGGCTACCAGCAGCCACATTGCCGGCCAGTTGTTTGACCAGGGGAACTTCTAGGCCCGGAACTGTGATGCCGGCGGCTCTGCGTGTCAGGCCGTCCGCGCCGTGCGAAAGTTTGGTCAGCGCGGCCATAGTGACGGCGCTGGTGATTCCATTTTTGAGCCTGCCGGGCAGCATGTCACTTTCAGCGCTGGGCGAGAAAACGCCCTGCATGATAAATCCGACTTTTGCGGCTTCGGTGGCAGTCATGCCGCTCAGTCTGGTGGTCTGCGCCAACTCGCCGGAAGAGCCGCGCATGACTTTGCTCAAAGCGATAAATTTGGCCGTAGTGCCGAGTGCGCCGCCGAGGGTCTGGGCGTACCAGTTGGCGCTCTGAAACTCGGCCGCTTCCGGAGCGTCAATCAAAGCTTGTTTGGGCAGCCACTCAGTGCCGGCGGATTGGTTAATAAGTTGCGCCACGCCCTCATAAGGCTCTTCGATGACAGAATAGATCAGAGAGTGGCCAAAGCTGGCAACAACTCCTTCTTTTTCACTATGCTCAGTGTGCTGCCCCTTTCCCATGGGTACAGCATAGGGGCCCATGGCACAGTTGTCATTGGGGGAAATACGTAGGGCCCTCCCCTACCAATTAGTTTTAGACAGAACGTATACGTTCTGGTTTTCAAAATGAAACGATAACGTTTCATTTTTCCACACTCAAACACCAGCAATTTAAGAATCGACCATCAAAGTCTCATGAATGTACTTTTTCAACACATTTTTCGAAATCGAAACCATCACTGGCGACCCGATGGTCCAGCCTACGGCCATCGTGATCATGCCAAGCCATTCTTGCGCATGCATGCGCTATTGCGCCACACTCGCAGGCCTATTAATTCAACCGTGGCTAAAGTGCCGCTTCCATCATCGCTTTCTCTGGCCTCGATTGAGGCGTAGGCATTGCCATAAAAAATTGTGCAGACCAGCGATTTGCCAGAAGGCAGCAATTTGAAGCTGGCTCGGCGACTAAAAGTTCGTATTTGTCTGCCAAGTTTGCGTCCTAATTAGCCGTCGTCGAGTAGCTCGCTTTCGCGCACTCTTTTGGCCATCCACAAGTCAAATTCTTTGCGATCGGCGTCGCTTAGTTCTGCTTCGGTCACCCGCGCTTTTAACCAGCTGAAGCATTCTTTTATTTCTTTCAAGCGTGTCGCGCGCTTTGCCACAGTCATCTTCTGAGCGCCAAGGGCAGTTTCGTTTTCTTTGCGCTGCAGAAGCCACTGCAAAAATTCCACACGCTCGGACTGAGTCAAGTTAACCGCGTTCATCCGCGATGTCAGCCAGTTTTTGAATTGTGGATTGTTAAGATCGTCGCTCATTGTCTCTCGAATGGCATGTACGCTTGCAACTGGAAGGTAGACCTATTATATGACTATTGCGCCCGGCCAGTGCCTCCGTCCCGCCGGTTCTACTTCATGGCCATAGCCCATAGGTGATAAAGTGAATTCAGGACCGTGAAGCCCTGAGGACTCCGAGTGAATACCGCACCTGCCCCGGCTCTTCTTTCTGAAAGCGATCGAAAGGCTGTCTCCACTTTCTGGAACACCAACACCCAGGGCGTGCAGTGGACCATGATTTTATTCCTGCTGCTGGCTGTAGTGGGCAGCTTCGCCGTTAACCAGGGCGATTGGATTATTGAATCCAGCCAGTGGCGCCAGGCTCTGAGTTTGGTTCAGCTTTTGCTGTGTTCATTTGTGATTTACCGCCTGGTGGTGCCGCGTGGAGTTCAAGATATTCAAGCACTGATTGCTATTGCTCTCTTGCCCGGCCTGGGCAGCACCGAACGAGCACTTATTCTTGTGCTGGTTGCTACTCCGGTTTTGTTCTTCCGCTGGAAACCGATACTGCGCCTGGTTGGACTGTCGTCGCTGATTATTCTCAGCATCATGTTCCGCAATGTCGGCGTGCTAGATCAATTTTTCCACTTCAGCGACAACGGCGCCCAGGTTTGCAGCGCTGATAACATCTACAAGTTGTATAAGGCCGGCTCTACCTTTAAACTGGTGCGCGAAGTCGAATTTGTGCCTGGAATAAAGCTAGTCAAGCACGTTGACAGCAGAACCAGTTATCACGATTTAAGCATTGGCAACGATCGCGGCACATACTTCATCAGCGAAACGCGCCCATTGCCCTGGTAATCACAAATCAATCCACCTGATATTTCTAAAAAAAATTATGCCGCAATTTTAATCGGGCTGCAGATTGCCATTTTTCTTTCTGCCCTCGATCAAACGGTGCTCAATGTCGCCATTCCTAAAATGGCTCTGGCACTTAATGGCTTTGATAAATCCGCCTGGATTATCACTTCTTATTTGCTTTTTTCCACCATCGCTACACCTGTGTCGGGCAAGCTCGCCGACATCTTCGGGGCCAAAGCGGTGCTTATTTACTCTACTTTTTTGTTTGGCTTAGCTTCAGCATTATGTGGCAGTGCAGGAATCTTTTATTCGCCGCTTTTGGGGCTAGATGCAATCGACCAATTGATTTTATGCCGGGGTTTGCAGGGTATCGCCGGCGGTGCCATGATCGGTCTTTGCTTCATTTCTATTGGTGATTTATTTCCCGTGACCGAACGGGGCAAATATCAGGGTTTCCTCGCTGCCGCCTTTATCGTTGCCGCTTTAATCGGCCCTGCTTTAGGCGGTTGGCTTACTGACGCCAATAGCTGGCGCTGGATTTTCTTTTTAAATATTCCATTCAGTCTAATCGGCTGCTTGCTTTTTCAATTGTCTTTTCCCGTCTCGCTAAGACCCCGAGCTCAGGCTATTATCGATTATGCAGGCATTGTCTTTTTTATTCTTTTTATTGCCCCGCTAATTCTGGCCGCTTCAGAGATAGGCAAATTAGGCTCTGTGAGCACCGTGGCCGGCCTTGAACTTTTGGTCTCCGCAGTGATGCTGGCGGCATTTCTCTGGCGTGAAAAGCAGGCGGCCGAGCCACTTATTCCCCTGTCGCTTTTTACCAATAAGCTGATCGCTATTTCGCTTGTCACTGTTTTTGTCACGGGCATTGGACTATTTGGATCAATGCTTCTACTGGCAATGATTCTGCAAAAAATGGTTGATATGTCCGGTACCAGTTCCGGTCTGGCGCTGACACCACTAATGGTGCTGGTTGCGGTGGCCAGTATTGCCGGTGGTCTGATTATCGCGAAAACCAAGCGCTATAAATTGCTCATTCTCGGTGCTCTAGCCCTGTTATGCCTTGGTACGACCATGCTTGCTTTTGACGTGCAAGGTGAGTTAACTCTGACAAAGTTACTCATCGATGCCGGTATAGGCGGGGTGGGCCTCGGTCTTCTCCTCCCGGTGCACACAATATTGATTCAAAACGTTGCAAGGCCTGAAACCATGGGCGTGGCTACATCTATGACTCAGTTTTTCCGTTCACTGGGCGGTACCATTGGTACGGGGCTGATGAGTGCTGTTATGCTTAGCCTTGTCAGACAAAGCTCCCTCAAAGGGGCGGTCTACCAGGCTCTACTGTTGTATGCCGTTACCCTTGTTCTGGCTCTTCTGCTCAACTTGTTTCTGCCCGTGGTGCCCTTAAAAAAGTCTGACAAGAAGGCTAGTCAAGAGTGAAGGCTGCGTTGAAAAAATTATTGACCTTGACCCTGACGGCAACTTGCTTTGCAGCCAGCGCCCGGGCCAGTTCAGTCTACGAAAACCAGTCAGACGTTGGGGTGAAACTTTGCATTCCGGTGCACCAGTGGAGCAATCCGGATCAGCCAGTCAAAGGCGTTATCGTCGCTTTGCAAGGTTTAATTTTCAGCGGCAAATTGTTCGCTCCTCTGGCCGCTCACTTTAACGAAAAAGGCTACATCGTCTACGCCAATGACATGCGCGGTTTCGGCGACTGGCGCACGGCCAACCATAATTTTGCCGGAGATTCAGCCGTGCATTTCGGCACCACCAAGGACGATCTCACCGATATTCTCAAGGCTTTGCGGCGCAAGTATCCTGACAAGCCGCTTTTTCTTGTCGGTGAAAGTTTTGGCGCTAATATGGCTGTCTGGGAGGCGTCTACTGAGCCATCTTTGTTTGACGGCGCCATCGCCTCCGGTTTTGTCGCCAGAACCAGAATTCACCCCCGGCCCCTCTGGGTGAAAACCTTCTTTCAGGGCATTCACAACCCCAACAATCGCATCAATATCAAGCCTTACATGCAGCCGATTTTGTCTGAAGACAAAGCCATAGCCAAAGAACTTATGGACAATGACGAGACTTGCAAAGAGATGAGCGTCACTGATTTGATCAAGGCCGCGGTGACAAACGTCAATTCGGTCAAAGACATTGCCTATATACCTGAAAGCATGCCGATATTGATTATGGCCGGCGAGAAAGACCGGGTGGCCAAAACAGAAGCCTTGAAAGAAATTGTGCCCAAGATGGGTACCAAGCAGGCCACCCTGGTGACCTTTGCCAACAAAGGTCACATGTTGCTTGAATGCAAAACTATCGACCCTGAAGTGGGCCAGGTGATGGACAACTGGTTGGATAAACAGCAAGAAGAATTCAGCCGCAAAGCTGCCTTTATATCTGAGCAAAAGCTTTCATCGACAGGTACATCTGATCGAGAATCTACAGCCGATATGCCGGCTGATGCATTTTCTAAAAATAGCGACGGTCGGCTTTAACTTATCTGCTATTGTCTTGACGTCAAGCTCTGGCTTGCGGCGGCGACGGAGGAAATGTGATTGTGACCGTTGGTTTAAGTCTGGCATTGACACTCTTAACCGTGCTCATTTCGGTCGCCGGTTTGCTGCTTTTTCGTATGCTTAAAAGTCATGACGACGACCTGAAAACTCAGCACGAAGTGGCCGACCCGTATTCGCAGTTTGTCGGCATGCTCTTTGCAGTTTTGCTCGGATTTATGGTGGCTGACGCCATGCAGCGCTTTGAATTGGCCCGGCAGACCGTTGAACAAGAAGCTTCTTCTTTAGCCAATGTTTACCGCATGGCCGATGGTCTTCCTGAAGCCAATCGCATACGAGTGCAAAATCTTTGTCTGGCCTATTCTGACGAAGTGATCAAAGCCTGGCCGCTGCTGGCAAAGAAGCAAACCAGCCCGACAACCTGGGACACTTATCGCAGATTATGGAAGGAGTTAACCCTCTACGAGCCGGTTACACCGCGGCAGTGTAACGTTCAGCAATCGATTTTACCGTGCATGGCCAGCCTTGGTGATTGCCGTCGCTTACGCGTAGATGCATTGCATAACGGCATGCCCGCCGTGCTCTGGTGCATTCTAAGTGTCGGCGGTGTCGCCACCATTATCTTCACTTATTTCTTCAGCTCCAGCAATTTGAATGTGCAAATGGTGATGGTGGCCATTGTCAGCCTCGTTATTTGCCTCAACATATTTTTGCTCGCCTGTTATGACGATCCGTTTTCAGGTGACGTCATGATCGAACCTACTGCTTTTGAGACTCAGTCACGGTTGTTTAGAGAGGAAATGAAGCTACCAGCGGCAGCGCCGCAATAAGCATTGTTTTTGCGCACAGTTGAACAACTGTGTTGCGGCTGATTTGTTGGCGGGCGAAATCTTTCATACTCAAAGAGTCAATACAAAACGGTCAGGTTTGTGTATACTCTCGCCGCGCAAAAACAATCGAAATCAGCTTCGGTAGGCAATTTAAGCCGGTCAAAGTGTGCGCTGATCTTATCTATTCTGCTGTTTTCATTTTGTCTGCGTGTGCTCGGTCAAATTCTGGTGGCATACTTTCGCCCTGCTTTTCTTCCACCCATGCAAGAGTGGATGTCTGGTCTGGTTTCTTACCAGATTCTGCTGCCGGCCCAGCTTCTAATCGCTGTGGTTTTCGCGAAAATCTGCTGCGATTTTTGGCAGGGCTCTGGTGTGACTTATTCCATCAGTCTAAAACTGGCTAATTTTCTCCACGCATTTGCCCACCTTTACCTGACACTTTCAATTCTTCGTTACCCCGTGCAAATGGCGCTCAACCCACAGGCAAGGTGGGTTGGCGGCTGCATCCCCATAATTTTTCATATTGTGCTCGCCTCTTTTATTCTCATTTACGCACGCTATCAATTGAAAAAGGAAAGCAATGAATAAGACTGTTGCAACTGTCAGAGCTGCTGGAATCGCCGGAGAGCTCGTTAATGACCGACATTCGGCCCTCAATCAAACGGTGGTTAAAAGTGTAGTCACGCCCTCCCACTGTTCGCAACTTAGTGATCTGGTGAGCTGGGCCGCCGCTGCTGGTGACAAAATTGCTATAGCTGGTGGCCGCCATGCCATGGGCGGTCAACAGTTTTTAGACGGTGGAATTCTTGTAGACACCAGTTTGATCAATGGCGTGGTCAAGTTTGATGCCGAGGCAGGGCTATTAAAGGTGGAAGGCGGTATGCGTTGGCCGGAGCTAATCGGCTTTCTCAAGCAAGCGCAAATTGACCACCCCCGGCCCTGGACGATCAGACAGAAGCAGACTGGCTGCGACGCTTTAAGCATCGGAGGGGCCCTCAGTGCCAATGTTCATGGTCGCGGACTGGCAAGCGCACCGATTGCCTCTGACGTGGAAGAATTTGAGCTTGTCACTGTCGGCGGTGCCACCTTGACGTGCAATCGTCAGCAAAATTCTCAACTGTTTGCTCTGGTTATTGGCGGCTATGGCATGTTTGGACTGATAGCTACAGCGACGCTGAGGCTGGAGCGCAGGAGCCTCCTGCAACGCGACGTCGAGCTGATTCGAGCTGATCAAATTATTGGTCAGCTTGAAAGCAAAGCGGCCAGCGGAGCCACGTTTGGTGATTTTCAATTTAATATCGACAACAGCTCCGCCGACTTTTTGCAATACGGAATTTTGAGCACTTACAGGCCGGTTGACAGCGCGAGTGTGTCGCCGGGTGAAAACAAATTGCTCTCGCAGTCTGATTGGAGCGAGCTGGTTTATTTAGCACACGTAGATAAAGCGGCTGCTTTTGATAAATATGCGAGGCACTATCTTGCTTCGAATAAGCAGCTTTATTGGTCCGACACATTTCAGTTGAGTACTTATATCGACGATTATCATGCGGTTATAGATAAGCGCATGGGCAGCTCTTGCAAGGGCACTGAAATCATAAGCGAACTCTACGTTCCAAGAGAGTGTCTTGCAGCTTTTCTGAAAAAAGCCGCCTGTTTCTTAAAGGCCGCCGGTGCTAATGTAATTTATGGCACCGTGAGACTGATCAAGGCCGACAGTGAGACTTTCTTGCCCTGGGCCAGAGCCGATTATGCCTGCATCGTCTTTAATTTGCACGTGGATCATTCAGTCACCGGGCTTGCCTCAGCCAGACAAATCTTTCGCGGCTTGATTGACCTGGCAGTGTCATTGAACGGCAGTTATTATCTCACCTACCATCGTTATGCCAGTGCTGAACAGCTGCTAGCTTGCTATCCGCAAATAAGCGAATTTGTGCGCTTGAAGAAATTTTATGACCCGAGCGAAGTTTTCTTCAGCGACTGGTATCGCCAGATTGTTCACTGCGCCGGAGGCTTATAGCTAGTAGTTTATTACTAATTGCTAGCATGGCGCAGCTTAGCCAACACTTCTTTTGAGAATCCGCTTTGCGAACCAAATTGAGTGGAGCCAGCACCTGAGTGACTATTAAGGCCATAAGTGGCAGCCGTCGGTGTGCTTTTCATCGTCGCTAACGTAGGACCTGTGAAGATATTTTGTTTAGCGGCCTTGTTGGAATTGGCGCCAATTGGACGCACTGCTGCTGCCTGTGCAGCCCTTGGTGTCAGTCCACCCATTTTTGCCGGGCTCAACTGTCGCACAGGGTTAGCGGCGGAAATATTAGTCTGGAAACCAGAGGGTGTTAGATGGTTAGACATCATGCGCACACCCTGATTGCCACTAGCTTTGGCAGTTGGGCCTGGTCCTACCGGAATAACAAAATTTTGCGGGCCTTCATCGGCGCGACGCAAGTCAGAAACATGAGGACGCTCGTCTGTAATTTGAACGTTCAGGGGAGCTTTAAACCAGCCCACTTGTTGCAGTTGGTTCTTTCGCAACGTCACTGTTTGTTGAGCTTCAGCTGGCGCACAGTTGAGAAGGCCCAGGGCGGCCAAGGCAGCTAAGGTAGTAAGTGATTTCATGATGCTTCTCCTGAACGTGAGGTTACAGGATAGCTCGGATGCCAAGTGCGCGAGCTGGGGTTAACCCTGAAAGGCAAAAAAGGCCCCCAGTCGGAGGCCTTTTTAATTACACTAATTTAGCTTTGTTATTCGCAACAGCTGGAGCAGGTTTCGCAAGACTTAATGCAATCCGCCAGTTTGGGATCGTTCATGTCTTTGCACATCTGCGCGCACTGTTTGCAAATTTCATTGCACACCGCCATGATTTTGCCGGCATTGCTCGATTTGCGCGATTGAAATTCATCTGAGGTTTTACAAGAAGAAATGCAGTCTTTGAGGATTTGCAGGTTTTTCGCCTCTGTATATTTGCCTCCTTGCTTCTTGAAATAACTCAGTGTTTCTTCGCAAACTTTTGCGCACTTGCCGCAGTTCATAGCGCTTGCAGCGCGGCCTTCAGTGTTAGATTTAGCCTTGTCTGCCAGGGCTGCTGGAATATAGAGAAAAGCGGCGAGCAAAAACATCATCATCAATATTCTTTTCATGATTGCAATCCTTATTTTGAATGTAAAAAGCCGAAAATATTTGAGCCAGTGCTTATTAAATCAAAAGTGATCGCTTCAATAAATATAGAGGCAGCTCTGCCATCACAGCCAGGTTCTGACTGTAAACCTTGCTGCATTCTTGATTAGAGCCTGAGGCCACCCATTGTCTGAATGCTGGCCGGGCAGCTGCTTTGACAGGAATTAGTTTAGTGGATTGCCCCGGTTGGGCGACGCTTTCTAAATTGTTGGGTTCAAGCGGAGCGGGACTACAGCAACACTCTTGCAGAGTGCGGCAACAATCCATTTCTGTTGCTTGAGACTCTGTGCCGCAATCTGCGAGCGACGAGAGAGACGTGGCCGAGAGCGCCAGAGCGCGCGTGGGCGCAAGCACTGAGAGAATCAGCGCCAGGCAAATGAGCCAGATATTTTTCTGCATGGTCGTTTTGTGGTTCATTGTGATCTGATTGTACTCCGGCAAAATCTCGTATGCTGAAAATTTTAATCAGAAAGGGTGTGGCTTCTGTAATTAATCGAGTGCGTAAAGGGTCCACTTGCCATTTTTTGTTTTGCCAAGCTCTACCGGGGCACGGTCGAACCAATTCAAACTTTCCATAATTTCTCTGGGCACAAGCAAATAGTGCGGTTTGTGACCGCCGGCCAGATAAGCTTTGCCTTCCGCTCTGTCGCGCAGCGGATCTACCCGCCGGTGCAAATAGTACGAGAGCGCTGGAGCTTCCACTACTACTGTGGCGATATCGGCTTTAGCCGCTTGAATGCGTTCGATTAATTGCTCAAATGGCTTTTGCCGGTGTTCATAAAATGCCAAGTGACCAAGGGGCACTAAAAGTGCCGTAAGCGTGATTGCTGAAGCCAGCAGCATATTGAGTGCCGTTTTTGTCTGACCGCGCCAGGCCAGTACGGTGAAGGTGATGGCTGCCAGCAGACCGGCGTAGAAGATCAAATATTCTTTGACGAGAAATACGGTAACCCAATCTTTTGTTATGGCCGGGGCAATCAGGGCACCAATCATGGTGGCGGTCATAAGCGTGCCCAAAATTATGAGAGTTTTTTTTCTACTTTCTACGTGAGCCAGGACAGTCGCTATAAGTACAGCCAGTGGCGGTAAACCAGGCAAAACATAAGTAGGAAGTTTGGTTTTGATGGCGCTAAAAAGAACAATGACAAAGACTGCCCAGATGGTGCAGAGAAATAAATAGGCGGTGCGATTATCTAAGCGGCCTCGTTCAGACCAGAGTTTTTGCAATTTGATCTGCACTTCTTGTAGTGCAGTTTTTGTCAGGAGTGGCAATGAAAGTAAGATGGCCAGCAGGCTCCAGGGAAAGAGCCCACCCAGCAAAACGGGAATATAGAACCAGAATGGCTGCTGGTGATTAACCGCTCCAACCATACGGCCAAAGTTTTGAGTAATGAAAAATTCGCGGAGAAACTCTCCATTAGTACCTACTGCCGCCATGGTATACCAGGGCAGGTTAACCACAGCGATTATTAGCAAACCCCAGAAGGGTTTCGCCTGCAAAATTCTATGCGGCAATGTTTTTAAAGGCGAGCTAGTCAAAAGTAAATAGAGGCCGTAAATGGCACCGACTATAATTACGGCAATCGGGCCTTTGCACAAAAAGGCCAGGGCCAGAGCGAAGTAAGCTATTAAGCAAGCGGAAATTTTGCGCGACTTTTCAAAGTGGAAAAGCGCCTGTAGAGCGATGCCCATCAGGGCCGCCAGAGGCAGGTCGGTGAGCGACATGTGACCAATGGCGCAGGCCAGCGGAAAAGACATAAATATTAGTGCTGCAATTGTCGCTTGCCGCACTCCTATGTATGGCCAAGAAAAACCGTATGTGGAAAGTCCTAAGACGACGCCGCTAAGGGCGCTGACAAGCCTTCCAGCAAAGGGGCTGACCCCAAGCAGATGGTAGCTGCCCGCCACGGCCCAGAAATACAAAATTGGTTTATCCAGCCAGGGGCGGTAGTTGTGCATCGGCAACAAATAATTGTTGCTCTCAAACAGTTCGCGTCCTGATTCGATAAAGAAACTGTCCGTGGGGTCAAGGGGGCCGTAGCTGCCCAGCCCGGGCAGATAAAGAAGTAAACCAACAATTGCAAGTACCAAAGGCACAGCCAGGGCGTTGGCAGGCTGGTTGGCGATTTCGCTGTCGGAAGTCATGGGTATTTGGCCTGGCTAGAGAGACTAGCAGTGTTTGGTGCCTTCCATCTTAACCCGCCTCAAGCGCGATATCTTGCTGCTATAATTTTAAATAGACCAGTCTACTAATTGTCGGCCAAAAAAACAGAGCCCGGGTCAGATCGTTTTGATCCGGGCTCTATCTTCATGCTGCCGAAAGAGATACTAATGCATTGAACCACTAGCGATGATTGTTCATCTCGCCGGGGTCCAACACGTCAATTCTCGTCTTCAGCAATTCTGTTGCTTCATCGTCAGAACGCAGTGTGCCGTCTGACTTCGTGTAAAGTTCGTCTGTGCTGATTGGCTCGCCCACTACAACCACCGCACCGCGACGGAAGATAGGGAAAGCCAGAAACACCATGAAGAACTGCAGTGCGCGGTCAAATTTCGCCAGCCAGGGGCCGGGATATTTTCCATAGCGAATGTACGAAGGCACAACGTAAACCGGCTTGCCGAGCTTTGCTGCGGCTGTTTTGGCAATGATAACCACGCCGTTTTTGAGTTGTCCCATCTCTGGCGAAAAGTTGGTCAAACCTTCCGGGAAAATTACCAGAGTTTCTTTATTGGTGAGCATCTCGACTGCGCCTGCACGAGTGCGTGTGCCACCGTCTTTGATGTCATCGTTAGCGGCATAAGCACCGCGTTTGGAGAGATATACACCGAGCAAACCCCCAAAGAACTGCATCACACGACCATGTGCCATGTAGCGGGCTGGGCCCAAGACAAGCTGGGGCATAATCGCGGCGTCAGCCCAGTGAGGGTGATTAGCCGAAATTATACGGGGTCCACGTAAGCTTTCGAGCTTCTCGCGGCCGATGTAGACAATTTTACCGACCTGAATGTTGGTCAGGACGCGAGAAAAACTCAGCAACTTGCCTGTGTCTTTCAAGCTCGGTTTGGGAGCAACGTAACCACATGTGGTTACATTTTTAATTGCTCCTTTCAGACTTTTGCGCTTATAAGTTATATAAGCAAGGGCCAGCAGTGCGACTATCGTCGTCAGTGCCAGCAAAACTAAATGGGTCATGGGCTATTTACTTTGTTGAAACTGTTTATTGTTGCCTTTGGAGAAAAAAGTCACAGAAGCAGAGCAGGTCTCGTTTGAGACCCGCCCTGCGCCTTAAAGAATGCGATGTTAGAAACTGCGCTGTCAGTGACTGCGCGCGAAACCGCCGATGCTGTTCACCAGGGCTCGTGCTTCAGAAAGATAGCGGCGGCTGCCGTGATAGTCTTTTGCAGCCAGTGCCGTTTGCGCCGCAGCGAGGGCTGCACGCAAATCCTGCACTTCCTTTTCTTGACCGACGAGTTCGACGGCGCCTTCAGGCATCTCGTCGACGAAGCGAATCGCCACGTTGACGTAGAAGTGAGCGGCATCCCAGTCAGACAGACAACGCAGCGGGAAGCTGAGCATCTGTGCATTGGCGTTGCCGGCCAGATGGTTGAGGGTGAGCAGGCGACTGGCGGTGGTGCGTGCCACACAAGTGCCTTCGGGAGCAAGCTTGGCGGCCTGTTCACGAATTTCGTGCATGACGTTGACGAAATGGTTTACCTGCACTGTGGTCGTGGGCAGACGCAGGGTTTGGCTCTTGGGCGCGAATTGCTTCTGCAAAGTGGCCAGATGGCCGCTCACAAGTGCCACGGTGGCCGCTTCGTTGCAATCGGCCGGAAGGCGGCTCAAGAGCAAAGCGCTGGCTTCGTGCATTGATTCGAGCCATCCGAGGTGCTTTTCGAAAACGTTGCCGCACTTGAGGGCGAGGTCTTCGCAGTAGGTGGCTCCGTCGAAAATCAAGCCAAGCAAAATGGCATGCAGTGGGCTTGCCGAATCGTTGCGTTGACCAGAGGTTTCGAGAATGGCTGCTGTATTGATCCAAACAAGGGCGACGCCGAGCTCACCGTTGACGCGGGCCTGGTCGGCCTGCTCATGAAAAAACTTTATGGATGCCTGATTTGGCCGTAGGAGCTCACCGTTGACGCGGGCCTGGTCGGCCTGCTCTGTGAGTTTCAGCGTATTGGGAGACTGAATGTTAGTGCTCATAAATTACCTTTGGAGAACTGATTGCTGGGTGCTGGGCAGATGGAAAATGAACCTCCGAACTAAACGTTCGCAAACACACGCACACACGCGC
>JADYXQ010000082.1 GCA_021772135.1 Candidatus Obscuribacter sp. | reverse complement strand
TCAAAGCAATCGGTCAGCGGGGTGTCTCAGAAATTGGTTTTGACAAAACCATTACTTTCGAATTGAGCGAACCAAGCGAAGGCGAAATTCGCATCGACCGCATTACCGGTTTAAAAGTGCACGTGCAATTTTGGGTCAATGTCATTGCATCGCGCTTGCATAAGAATGACGAAGAGCAACCAATCGCTGAAGTGACCGGCGAAAAAATGGGAATTTCTCAATCAATTTCAAGTAAGCTTCCCGACCAAATATATCAACCGGTCATGGCGCTAATCGGCAGGGTGAAGAGCGTTTTTAACGCCAACGACGGCGGTAGCGTTGACATCGGTCTAATTAAAAATGCCATCAATGGTGGTGCCATGCCTGCTGGTGAAGTTGTTCCGGCAAGCAACAGCGGCACTGAAAACGCTACAATTGAACCGCTAGTAAATGATCAGCCGGAAGTAAATGCCAAATAAGAGATTGACTATCGCTCTAACCTTAAGTTGGCTGTGCGCCGCCGCTCTGTCTCTGCCTTTATCGGGTCACCCAGCTTTCGCGGCCGCTCCCAATAGCCAGAAACCAGTCGGCGAAGCATTCGAAGACGACAGCGGCAACCTCTTCATGGAAGAAGTGGTCGACAACAAACCTAAACCCAAGCTGCCAAAAATTCCAATTGATTTGAGCCGGGTAGGCGTGTCGGTAGACCCGCACGGAAATATCGTACCGATCAAAGATTCGGCTACAGACCCCTGGTTCGGCACCGGCGTTAAGCCTTTTATGAATGAGATCGACAGCAGCTTTCAAGCATTGCCGCAACCATTTGTTTACGGCGGCAATTACGGCTACACACCTTATGGCTATCGGCCCTACGTGCCGGGATACAACGCACCCGGATATCTCAACCCGAATTTAAATCCTCGGCCCATTTATCCAAACGGCTTCGTCGGCAACGGCTTCTATCCTGGTTATGGTGGTTACGGCGGATACGGTAATTATGGCGGTTTCGGCGGTTACGGCTGGCGACGTCCGCTGGCGACACTGAACATCGGCAACTTCCAGGCGTCGATCGGCTCAGTGCCGGCCTACGCGCCACCACCTTTTTATAATCCTGCTTTTTCGGCTCCCGCATTTTCATCTCCAGGATTTTACGGTGGCGGCTTCTTAGCGCCGAACACCACCACTACTCAGACGAGCATGTGGAAAGCATTCAATTTGGCATTTTAAACAGCGGGCGAGAAGCGTGGCTGAGCATTATTCGCCGCAGCTACCGCCTTGACTTTCGCAGCACCGGTACTACCATGCGATGTTTTCGCAGTCACTGAAACAACCGGATCAAACAAAGCCAGGGCGTCAAGCTCGTATTCTTTGCTGAAACTCTGCAATTGATCAAGTGTTAAAGCCGAAAGAGAGACAGCTTTCTCCCGTGCGAAAACCACGAGAGCCGACACTTCTTCGTGGGCTCTTCGAAAGGGCACCGACTTGTTTACAAGATACTCCACAAGGTCAGTTGTGATCATATCGGAATCAGAAGCGGCTTTCAGCGTCACGTCAGCATTGACAGTCATGCTGGCAATAGCAATGGCCATGACATTTAAGCTACCACTCAGCTCCAGGCTCACTTTAATGACAGGCTCTTTGGTCTCCTGCAAATCACGGTTATAACCAAGAGGCAGGCCCTTTAAGGTGGAAAGTATACTGACCAGCGCACCTATCATGCCACCAGTTTTACCGCGCACAATCTCAACCGGATCTGGATTTTTCTTTTGCGGCATCAAACTCGACGCCGTGGTCACTGCGTCGCTGAATGTGATGAAGCCAAATTCGCGCGAGGCCCAGATCACAAATGTCTCTGCCATCTGGCTCAAGTGCACCGAGCACATTGAAGCAGCAAACAAATATTCAGCGGCGAAGTCGCGATCGCTTACTGCATCAATTGAATTATTGAAACAACTCTGCATACCGAGCAGCTTGGCGCTCAAGTGGGGATCTATCGGCAAACCGGTGCCGGCCTGCGCTCCAGCACCCAGTGGCGAAACTGCGGCACGCTTTTCTAGATCTTCAAAGCGGCCATAGTCTCTTGTCAGCATCTCCATAAAGGCGTGCATGGCGTGAGCGAAAAGCACTGGTTGTGCTCTTTGCAGATGGGTATAGCCGGGCATTACCGCTTCAATATTTTCATAAGCAGATTTACCGATTGCCAATTTAAGAGCCACAATTTGTGCCTTGTGCAGAGCAATTTGCTCTACGACAAAAAGTCTCAAATCAAGTGCGACCTGGTCATTTCTGCTGCGCGCCGTATGCAGGCGCAGCGCATCTTGACCAATAATTTGCTCAAGGCGCTTTTCGACGTTCATATGCACATCTTCAAAAACCACATTGAGGACGAATGCACCGGCGTGAAATTCGAGCAAAATAGCCTGCAAACCCTGCACTATGTTTGCCGCCTGGGCCTCGGTGAGGAGGCCCTGCTGGCAAAGCATGGTGGCATGGGCGATGCTGCCCTGAATGTCGACGGCAACTAGCGATTGATCGGCGTCAACCGAATTGATGAAAGCTGTGACCGATTGATCAAGCTGTTGCGTGAACGCTTTTCTTAATACTTGCATTTTTCTGGCTCCAGGCAGAGAGTCTAAGACCGTTGATATTGATGAAACCGCCTGAATCAGCGGGGTTAAAGCTCGACATGTTTTCAAAGCTCGTCATCTTTTCACTATAAAGAGACTGCTCCGACTTTCTTGCCACCACCATTGAGCTGCCTTTATAAAGCTTGATCTTGGCTATGCCGCTGACGCAAACTTGCGACTCTTTAATGAAGGTATGCAGTAGCTGGGTCTCTGGTGCAAACCAGAAACCGTTGTAGGTGAGTTCGGCAATCTTGCTGACGAACGATTGCTTTAAATGCGCAACTTCTTTGTCTAAGGTCAGCGACTCGACGGCCTGGTGAGCCTGCATCAGTATGGTCACGCCAGGAGTTTCGTAAACACCTCTAGACTTAATGCCGATGAAACGATTCTCAACAAGGTCAATGCGCCCGACACCATGAGCGGCGGCAATCTCATTGGCCTTTTCAACCAGTGCAACAGCTTCTAACTTTTCACCATCAATTGCCACCGGCACGCCTTGTAAAAATTCGATTTCAACAACTTGCGGTTTGTCCGGTGCCTCTTCAGGATTTTTCGTCCAGAGATAAATGTTCTCAGGAGCCTCTTGCCACGGGTCTTCGAGGATGCCGCCCTCGTAGCTAATGTGCATCAGGTTGGCGTCCATTGAATATGGCTTTTCTTTCGTAATCGGTAAAGGAATGCCATGCTTTTCAGCATAAGCAAAAAGATCGGTGCGGCTTTGATATTCCCACTCACGCCAGGGAGCAATGACACCCAGTTGTGGTGCCAATGATTTGACGGCCAGTTCAAAACGCACCTGATCGTTGCCTTTGCCGGTGGCACCATGGGCGATGTAATCGCAGCCTTCACGCAACGCCGCTTCTACCATACCTTGAGCGATGCAGGGTCTGGCCAGCGAGGTGCCAAGCAAATAAACGGCTTCGTAAACAGCGTTGGCTTGAATGGAGGGGAAAATGAAATCTTTGACGAATTCGTTTTTGAGATCGTCGATGATGCATTTTTCGGCACCGGTTTTCAAAGCTTTAGCATGCACGGCATCGAAGTCTTCTTCTTGACCGACATTGGCGCAGTAAGCCACGATTGGCACGTTATACTTTTCTTTGAGCCATGTCAAAATGCATGAGGTATCGAGCCCACCTGAGTAGGCCAGCAAAATTTTCTTCATTTATAATCTCCTTAAAGTACTAGAGCAAGAATTGCTTTTTGTGCGTGTAATCTATTTTCGGCCTGGTCGAAGACCACTGAACTTGGGCTGTCTATCACTTCATCGGTGATTTCTAGACCGCGGTGAGCGGGCAAACAGTGCATAACAATGGCGTCGGGTTTGGCGCTTTTCATCAGCGCAGCGTTGAGTTGATAGGGGGCAAAGATTTTTTCGCGTTCTTTAGATTCGGCTTCTTGACCCATTGATGTCCAGACATCGGTATAAACGGCGTCGGCTCCGGCCACAGCCACATGAGGATCATTTGAAAGAGAGATAGCGGCACCAGAAACTTTCGCCAGCTCCAGCGCCTTCATCCAGATTGAGGCCTGGGGCTCATATTTGTGTGGGCAACCGATGGTGAAATCAACACCAAGGGTGGCCGCTGTGAGCAAGAGTGAGTTAGAGACATTATTTGAGTCGCCCACGTATGCCAACTTAATACCTTTCAAACTGCCTGACTTAACCTTGTGTTCAATCAATGTTTGAAAATCGGCCAGGGCCTGGCAGGGATGTTCTTTATCAGATAAGCCGTTAATTACCGGCACGTTAGCATTGGCTGCCAGAGCCTCAATAGTGGAGTGTTCGAACGTGCGGGCCATAATGCCGTCTACCCAGCGCTCAAGATTTTTGCCGACGTCGGCGATTGTTTCGCGCTCACCGAGTTTGGTTTCGATGTTGATGGCGTGACCGCCAAGCTGAGTCATACCGGCTTCAAATGTCACTCTTGTGCGCAGCGATGGCTTTTCAAACAACATAGTGAGAGTTTGGCCCTTAGCAAACAGCGTTTGCGTGGCGTCAAATTTGTGCGCTTTCAATTTAGCGGCAACATCAAGAATCAAATGAATTTCGGTAGCATTGAGTTGCTCGATGCCAATGATGTCTTTGCCGCGCAAAGTCTGTTCTTCAAGCACAAATGCCAGTGGCGAAACACCTTCAGGATTAGCCATACGCTGCGGCTTAGCTGACTTTTGCTGCGTCGGACCGGCTTCTGCTTTAATTGCGGTGCTGAATTGTGTCATCGTGTTCCTATATTGATTCGTGATTGGCGCGGTATATAAGTACAAAAAAAACCCCGGGTGATTTACCCAGGGTTGCTTCAAATCTTGTTTTGCTTTTTAGCTATGCAAGTCGATGCCCCGGGTTCGGTGAGAACTCGCGGCGGCGGCGATTAGCAGCAGTAGTGATAACTGGCATTGCGGTATGCATTCCAAAGCAGTAACGAATTGAAGGTTAACTTCGGCCGGCAGCTTTGTCAACGAATTTTTTCAAATCGAGGCATTTGTGTTGCGAAATGATTAGTGACTTGCGTAAACCAGCTGCCAAAATGATGCTAGACGAGTTCAAAATAGTCGACGCAAATGGCGACGGCGGAGTGACTGCTAGCGAAATTGGCGATTATTTGCAAACAAGATGATCCGCAGGTTAGTGATAACGCATATCCGCCTGTCCGAAACCCTGTAGAGGTTAAGACTGTAGAGGAGAAAAATTATTGCAGCGAAGACAAACACAACAGCTGCAGCGTGTAACCTTTCAGGCAGTACTTTCAATTTAGACCAGCAGAATAGTGCTGCCATATTTACTCATAGTCTGATCATGCGTCATCAGTATTGCTGGAACAGACAAACTCTGAGCTACCAACATACGATCGAAGGGATCGCGATGAATTATAGGCAAGCGCGACACTGTAACACAATGATCAAAAGTCACAGCCAATTGATCGAAGCCGGTGCTTGCGATGGCCTCGATCAAGCACTCTGGCGAGACTGTGATTCTTCCCAGAGAGTGTTTGATCCCTACTTCCCACAAACTCACTGCACTTACCAAAACTTCGTTTTGCGGATCAGAAATTAATTTCGCTCCTTTTTTACTGAGCCGTTGGTCACCAACCAATGCCCAGAGCAAGATGTGCGTATCGAGAAGAATTTTCACTCTTCAAGCCCTTCAAAAGCGTCCAGAATAGCGTCAGGAAGTGGATTATCAAAATCAGCGGGGATTTCAAACTCTCCCTTCAAACAGCCGAGCTTGCGCGGTCGGGTAGCGGCCGCTAAACCAGAGAGCTTAGCTACAGGTTTCCCCGCCTTGCTTATGACGATTTCCTCGCCCTGCAGTACGCGCTCAATCAGCTTGGAAAGATTAGTCTTAGCTTGATGAATATTGAAAGATTCCATACCAGCCCCTCTAGACTTAGCTAAGTCTAGTCTATCACGTGGCGTGCGTAGAGACCGACAGCTTACCTGGACTGCGCCGACTTTCGGTCGATCATCAAAGAAGACTCATCGATTGCCTCGAAGTCTGATCCCGTGACACGCGACAATTGATGCAAGCTGTCGTTATTCCAATGTTCATCAGGCATGCCGCTGATATACCAGCTACTGCCATTGTCCGCCAGAATCATTCCATATATCTTCAGGCACCGCAGAATTACTTGGCAGTCTTTGGGAAAGGTGGATTCATCAAAATTAGCTCGCAGTCTAAAGCGAATGCCCATCGGCGGCAAGTTGGTGTCGGTACTTCGTGATGCCCTATGTTTAGCCGGCCACGCGTAGCCTCCTTGCGTTAATGGTGCCGTAAATCGCAACGCATGTTTTATTTCGCCTCGGGCTACCTCGTCATATCTGACTAAGCCAGGCATTATCGGCAGTCCGGCCGCATCAGCTGATGTCCATCCGTCGGGGCGTAACGCATTTGATTGCAAATCAAATATCGCACCAGATCCCGCTTGCCAGGAGCCATCTCGAGTTCTGACAGCTTTGAAAATTTCATAGAGCTTGTGAGCATCTTTGTCCAGAATCAGAATGTGGCGATCGCCTTGAGACTGTGCTCCACCTTCAATTTTTGGGTTGTCTGGGATCGGATAAGGACTGGAATCACTTTCATCGGCGTACTGAAAGCGCATGGACACCTTCTTTGTGTTAGGCGGCACCACATTTATTGGTATTCCCATAGGGGATCCATCCCAAAGTCCAGAACCAAAATCGGGATGCACCGGTTTGTTGTGTCCAATGCTCTTGATGTATTGCTGAGAAAACAAATGTATCGGCAGAGAATCGATCGCTTTATTCCAAACATTATTGCTGGGAAAGATGGGTACGCCACCAATCGTGGGCGACTCCGCCTCTGCACTAAACGCGGGATAACATGTTAAGGTGCAGCCAATCAAAAATATTAGTGCTCTGCGCAAAGTACCCATTCTCCGATGTTTAGAGTTGGCTAGTATGACTAGATTCATGTATTATCTGATTCTGTTTGCGACAATTTGAGCTTGATCTTAGATCGCACTGGCTTAAAATCAAAGGGAATTAGTATGAAGATCGTCGTGGCCGTCGATGGCCAAGAAAGTGCACAAAGCGCCCTGGCAGAAATCACAGCGCAGAAGTATAGCAGCGACACTCAAATTCACCTTGTACACGTTATCGTTCCCGGTTTTGCCGACGTTTCGACACCGGGCATTCCAGATACTGTTGCCATTGAAAGAGCTGAAGAGAAGGGCGTCCTGGAGCAAATGGCTAAGAAGCTGAAAGAGAAGCTCAACATCGATGCTAGTGCTGAAATTCTTGAAGGTGAAGTAGCCCAAGTGATTGCTGATGCCTGTAAGCAGTTTGGCGCTGACGAAGCGATTGTTCCAAGCCATGCTCGCCACGGCTTTAGCCGCTTGTGGCATGGCAGCATTGCCGATGAAATCGTTGACGCCGCGCCCTGCACCGTTGTCGTTCTAAAAATGGCCGAAACTAAGGCTTGACTTCGCCTGACTGAGAGCTGCCTGAGAGTCACCTGCGATTTACCCTGAAGTTTTGTCCTCCTTTACCATCTTATTTGCCTGATTTGGGCCGTGCCATAATCGGTGAGTCTATAGTAAAGGAGCGCTGACTATGTCTCGCCAATGGATTTTCGGTGGCATCACAATTGCCGTTATCGGCTCATTATTTATCCATAGAAGCTATGCCAGCCAGCATAGCGACGGTTTTTCTCTCAATAATTTACCGAAGGCAGAAAACGGCACGGCCGAGCAAATAACCATTCACAAGAGTTTTGCTACAACCGATATTCTCGGCGGCAAAGACCGCTACTTAACTTACATAAGCACTGACAAACCAATTTACCGGGCCGGTGAAAGTGTCTATGTGCGCGGAGTCTTGCTCAGTGCTCGCGGTCACAAACCGATTGTCGATACCCCGGGTGCCAGCGCCACCATCGAGGTTACAGGTCCTAAAGGCGATGTGGTAGCACGAGGAACAGTAAGCGCCCAAGACAGCAGCTGGGGCTTCAGCTGGAAGGTACCGGACGGACAGGCCGGCGGTGAGTACCATCTCAAGGCTACCTATCCATGGAATGGCCATGCACCTGCAGAAAGAAAATTTGACATTCGAGCCTACCGAGCACCACGCTTGAAGTCACAAATTACATTCTTGCGCGACGGCTACGGACCAGGTGAAAAGGTCAACGCCACACTCGACGTCAAACGGGCAGAAGGCGGCATACCAGCTGGCGCTAAAGTGTCGGTGACGGCAGTTATCGATGGCGTTGCCGTTAGTGGTGCCGCAAGCAAAGTAGACGGCAACGGGCTTTGCTCGGTTAGTTTAGATCTGCCCCACGACATTCCTCGGGGCGAAGGCACTCTTGCTCTTATTATTGAAGATGGCGGCGTGGTCGAGACTGCCTCCAAAACCATTCCCATACTTTTACAGACAGTTGATTTGAAGATGTATCCAGAGGGCGGTGAGCTAATCACCGGCTTCCCCAATCGTTTATATATCCAGGCGACTTTGCCCAATGGAAAACCAGCCGATTTAGCAGGAAAGCTAATGGTCAAAACCAACGGCAACGATTCTACCGTCACTGTTGCTGAGTTTGCCACCGAGCATGAAGGCCGAGGCCGCATTCAATTTATCCCAGATGTGAATAAAGAGTACTTCCTCTCCATTAATCAGCCATCAGGCATAAAGACAACCTATCCACTACCAGCAGCCAGGGCATCTGGAGCAATAATTAGGGCAGAAAAAAATACTTTCGCCAAAGGTCAACCAATCACAATTTTGGTCGGCTCTACGACGCAAAAATTCAGCGTCACCCTGGCCAAACGCGAGGCCGTTTTATCAGAGTGTCATGTTGATTTGAGCAAGCGCGGAGACGTTAAAGCAGGCTCGCTGGTGCCAGTGACGTTTACAGTTCCCGAAGAAGCCGAAGGTGTTTTGACTGCCACCATCTGGAGTGACAAAGATGTGCCCATGGCAGAGAGGCTGATTTTCCGCGCGCCACAGCACCCACTTAAAATTAGCATCAAAGCAGACAAGCAAAACTATGTTCCTGGTGACCAGGCCAAGCTTACAGTCAAAGCTACAGACGAAAATGACAAGCCTGTATCGGCAGTGGTAGGTGTGACTGTCACAGATGACAGCGTGCTTGAAATGATAGAGAAACGCGAACAGACACCACGGCTGCCGGTCATGGCATTCCTTGAACCAGAAGTATCAGACCTGGCCGACGCACATGTTTACCTCGACGAGACTAACTCTAAAGCAGCACTCGCCACAGACTTACTGCTGGGCACCCAGGGCTGGAGACGCTTTGCTCTGATGAATATGGCCAAGTTTATTGAGACTAATGGCGACAAGGCGCGGCGTGTTGTCGCCCTGAAAATTCAGGCAGAACACGAAATGATGCTAGCCATGAAAGAAGGCGGCATGCCTATGCCTGGTATGGCAATGGAAGGTATGGCAATGGAAGGTATGGCAATTGGCCGCATGGCTGGCAGGGGCGGCATGGCACCAATGGCGATGGCGGCACCGGCAGCGGCCGAAGAAGACCTTCCTCAGGCCGGCGTAGACAAGCCTATGCCACAAGCTAAACAAATTGCCGCCTCGCGAGCGGTTGCCAATGACGATTTAAAAAGTCAGCTGAACAAAAATCTCCCGGCTACGGAAGTCGCACGCGATGAGCTGCAGCAAGCAATGAAAAAAGTAGATGTGAAGGGGCGCAGAGCCAACATTATGGCCGACGCTGAGGGCATGTTTAACGAAAAAGCTGCTATGGCGCAAAACGATCTAGTCTTGGTGCGCGAGTTTGCTTACGCAGTACGCAAAGATAGAAATCCTACTGATCGTGTCGACTTTACTGAGACTCTATTTTGGAATAGCGGTGTGAAAACCGATGCGAAGACCGGCGAAGCCACTGTTAGCTTTGGTCTAAACGATAGCGTCAGCACCTTCAGAGTGTTTGCCGACGCCTTCAGCGGCAGCGGCTCGATTGGTGCCACCAATGTCGGTGTCGAGTCTGTTCAACCATTTTATGCCGAATTGAAAATGCCGTTGGAAGTAACTGCAGGCGATCACATATTATTGCCGGTCAGTACGATCAATGCCACAAGCAGTGAGCTTATCAGCCCAGAATTATCAATAGACTTGAACGGTTCACCTAATAAAGATGCTGCAAAAGCGCAATTCAAGCTCACGCCTATAGTAAGGAATGGCTCCACCCTTGGTGCCGGAGGCAGAGTACGGTTCATTCAGCCGATTGATGTGCAGGCGCTGCAACTAGGAACTGTGAAATCCGGCGAGAGTGTAGCTGGCGTGGGTACTTTCCCCTTAATTCTTAGCGCCAAATCTGGACTTTTCCAAGATAAAGTAACGAGACTTCTAAGCGTGAAAGCCAAAGGTTTCCCCATTGAGAAATGTTTTGGTGGCATGATCGAACCAGGCAAAACAGTAGAGCACACTATCACTATTCCCAAAGAAGTGATCGCCGGAAGCATCGCCTCTAACTCTGCAGTTTATCCCACTCCCCTGGCTAACATGACTGAGGCTCTCGAGCGCTTAATTCAAGATCCCAACGGATGCTTTGAGCAGACTTGTTCCACAAGCTATCCGCTCACCATGGCCCAGCAATATTTCCTCTCCCATACCGGTGTCGATCCTAAACTTGTAGAATCGTCGCGCAAAAAACTTGACACCGGTTACAAGCTGCTGGTTGGCTTCTGGTGCCCAGATAAAGGCTACGAATGGTTTGGTGAAAACCCAGGCCACGAAGCTCTAACGGCCTTTGGCTTGATGCATTTCAGCGACATGGCTCAGGTGCGTGAAGTAGATAAAAACATGGTGGCATCAACTCGAGCCTGGCTCTTCAAGCAGAAAGACGGCAAGGGCGGATTCTCACGCAAGCGCCGCGCCCTGCATACCTGGATAGAAGACAAAGACTGCTCAAACGCTTACATCTTGTGGTCACTTCTCGAAACCGGTCAACCTGCTGCCGATCTAAAAACAGAAATCGACTCACTCAAGAGTGCCGCAGCTAGTAGCCAGAATAGTTATGTTTTGGCACTGGCAGCAAATGCACTCTATCTATCAGACAACAAACTTGAAGCTAAAAAGCTAATGGATAAGCTAGCTGCTAAACAAAAAGCAGACGGCAGCATCGGTGAAGTAAAGAGTTCAATTGTTGGCAGTGAAGGCGAAGCTCTTGCAATAGAAGGAGCAGCGCTGACGACGCTGGCCTGGATGCGCGACCCAGCCTATGCAGGCAATGTAGAGAAATCAGTAAAGTTCCTGGCAGACTCATGCAAGGCCGGACGCTACGGATCTACTCAGTCAACAGTGCTCGCTCTTCGCGCCATCGTCACTTACGATAAAATGAGGGCTAAGCCAAAGGCGCCAGGAAAAGTGCGTCTCTATGTTGACGGTCAATCAATTGGAGACTGGGCCGACTTCACACCGGCAACAACCGGAGCGATTAAATTGCCAGACCTCAGCGAGCTGCTCACACCTGGTGACCATAAGATCGAGCTCCGAATGGAAGGCGGCGCAGCAATGCCCTATTCAATTGCGGTCAATTACAACGCCATCAAGCCAGCAAGTTCAGACCAATGCAAACTTGATTTAAAAGTTTCACTGGCTCAAACTAAAGTCACCGAGGGTAGTGCCACCGAAGCTAACGTCACAGTGATCAATAAGGAAAAGGCAGTGGTGCCCACGCCTGTTGCCATAATCGGCTTGCCCGGCGGCCTTGAGCCACGTCACGATCAGCTGAAAGAGCTGGTTAAGAAAGGCAAGATCGATGCCTACGAAGTACGTGGTCGCGAAGTAGTGCTCTACTGGCGCACTCTACCTTCTGAGGCAAAAGTAGAGATTCCATTGAGCTTAATTGCTGCTGTACCCGGCACTTACACTGGCCCAGCCAGTCGTGCTTATCTCTATTACACCGACGAAAACAAGCAATGGGTAGATGGAGTTGTAGTGGAGATTGCCGCCAAGTAGGTCCAAAAATATTACTCATGGAGGTGCGCCGCTGATATTGCAATTTGGTTTGACTGGCGGAAAGTAAGTTGCCAATCAGTTGACGAATATTCTTGCTTGTCCTGACATGCTTGCTCGCAGCAAGCCTTGTGGATTTTCGAGATCGATGATCACAGAGACCTTCTCTAATGCCTCGGAAGCCGTTATGTCGCGAACTCTGCCTGAAAAGCTCTTCTTTGAGATTTGAGAGCACGAGAAAGCGACTAGCTGTCCGATAGCCAAGCGTTTTTGTTCCACAATGGGCAGAACTACGCGCAGTCTTATTTTACTGAGATCGGCGAGAATATACGCCGGCTCGTCTGGATTTACTCGATCGCCTAAGGAAACATTCTTTTTGACAAGAATTCCATCGTTTGGTGCGTTGAGAGGCAACTCGCTAGGCAGCGTCTTTTTCCCAAGGCGCGGCATTTTGGTGCCGTACAGGTTTGCCAGTGTCTGGGACTCTTGCTGTAGCAAGACTCTTTGCTCGTTCAAGTCCTCGAGATCTTCTGAAGCGGTGCGTAATGACTCCTGAGATTGCAGCATCTCTTTCTCGGCGGCGATGCCTTCTGAAACCAGTTTGCGAACTCTCTCTAATTCTGCCTTGGCCAATCTAATCTTAGATTCGCATTGCCTGACGCTCATTTCATTCTCTTCCATGCGCCTGACAAACTCCGCGCTGAGATGCACCAGCTCAGCACTTTCCATAAGAGCAATCAAGTCACCCTTGCGAAAATATTTACCGATCATGGCTTGGTCCTGCGAAATACGTCCTGGCAGCATTGAATGGACGTGAAAAAGTTGCTGCTCACCAAGTTCTATTTGGCCATCAGCACGAATAGCCGCAAGCGGTTTTGCGGGCTGGAAGTTGAACGAATCTGAGGCTTTCCCCCTGAGGCGCCTGGTGCTGATGACATAACGAACATCGTCTTTGGTACCTTCGCTGAGACCCGGAGCTGACGAAAGTGCGTTATCAGCATGCTTGGCCAGCAAAGCACTTATTTTTGCTTGTGCCAATTCGAGATGCCTCTGATGAACCAATTCCTGACATTCTGCAACCGCTTTCAATAACTTGGCTTTGGCACTGCTCGGCCCAGCACCCTTAGAGGCTGGAGACCAGCAGGCACAAAGCAATGCGACAACGATAAGTAGAATCTTCTGCAAACCACGACCCATAAGAATGTCCTAGAGCATTTGGGACTGGCAATAGGATAGGCGATAACTACCGCAGTGTCATTAGCAGTCACAGTGCTCCGTGAACTACTTGAACATTTTAGAGCGGCGATGGCTTCTTCAAAGTTGCTTTGAAAGAAGTTATGGAGTTTGTTCGCACTTCTGGTAATCTGCAGTAGAAACCAATCACATAAAAGTGAGCCAAAAATTTTACCCAAAGCCTCAGTTGATACGTTTGCTAAAGTTGCGACGATTGCTATCTCTTTGCTGGCGCTATTTTTTACTGGGGCTCCCCGAGGCAATACCGAGTCAGGTGAGCGTATATTGCCGTTTTCGTTGCGCTATTCGGTCGGCAATCTAATGGCAGTGCAGGGCGTTCCAGAAATATTTGGCAACTGCAAGGGCCGTCTGGTTGCCGAAGCTCGTGGTTTGGTTAAACTGCCTCCGGGCAAGCAAATCAAGTTTGCCCCTAATGGTACTTTCTATCAGCATCCTGAATGCCTTCTGAAATTACCGCGAGATGCTTTCGATTTTGTTGAGTTGAGCTTTTTGTCCATGACCGATGAAGAAGATGCTTTTTGCGATCGAGCAATTCCATTTCTCGGCCATATATCTTCACTGAAGGGAATAGATTTAGACAATTCTGACGCCAGTGATAAGGGTTTATCACAACTAGGTGCAATGCCGCACTTGCAGATGATCACAGCTTGTGAAAGTAGAGTTTCAGGTACCTGTTTGCCCAAGCTTTTGGCATGTAAAAAACTGACCGCATTGCGCTTGAGCAATGTCGTAGTTAACAACAATAGTCTGCGCTGGCTGAAAGATTTTTCCCAACTTCAACGGCTTGGTCTTGTCAGGGTTGATTTGTCTTTGATTGGCATCGAACATGTTAGTAAATGCAGTGAGTTGCAATTTCTTGATATTGATAAAAACTACCATATCGATGACAAGGCGGTTCCGTTGCTTTTAAAGCTATCTAAACTAAAAATGTTATGGATGGGCGGTACTAGCGTTTCTGTGCAAGGCCTAGAGCAATTGGCTAAGCTTCGGTTGAGAGCTATTAAGTTGCCTAAGTCATTTTCAACCTACACTCTGAAAGAGCAGCAACGAATTAAAAAGGCTTTTCCTAACATACCTTTTGGAGGGTCAAAGGCCCCCACTGTAGATTCTTTCTATGACACTATGCTTGCACCAGTGACACGGTAATTTTTTGTTTTGATGCTACAGCATCTGTGCCAGAGGGTCTTTGACAGATTCCGATAGCGCCTTCATCGATCAAGTCCTCAATGGCGTGCCTCAAACTCTCGAAGTTACATAGTTTTTCTAGAAATGGACAGCCTTCGCAAGCGCCTTTCTCAGGTCCGCCGCAAAAAGAATCCATAGTCAAGTATTCGTCAGCACCGAAAAGCAGAGCCGCTTTTTCTGTGCTGCTGTTGAGAAAGGTTGCCGCTGCTGTGCGCGTTTTCGAAAAGCAGAGCAAAGGAATGCCGCGCAGCTCAGCATTATTTTTGACTGACCTAATGAAGTCGAAAATGCTTTTGTTGTCGTCCAGATTAAGGTGAGCACTACAGATGATTAAGTCAAACTTATTTTCCTGCAACCCCTCCATTGCTTCTGCCATGTTTTGGACATAATTCAGCTCATGGTTTGCGGCAAGGCTACTCCACAAAGGTTTCAAATGTTCGCTTGGCTCGCTCAAAATCAGTATTCGTGCCACAGGACTCTCCACGAAAGAGATGCCGGATTACCGTGAAGTTAGCCGAAACGACACCCTACACCCTGATACTCATCAGTAACTATTTTGAGCGTGAGTTCAAATAGCCATATCGTCTGGAAGGATGATTATGACTCGATCTGCTTCAAATCATCGTCAGTGAGTTCTACTGAGTCGTCTTGCCGTCGAAATGTTCTTTGTCGTTTTCTGCGTCGGCTCGGGTGCAATGGATAACGCCGTCGCGATGGTTTGGGGGAGCATAAAGCGTGTAGAGCTTCATCGGAACAGTTCCTGTGTTCAGAATGTTGTGCTTTGTCCCGGCCGGAACCAAGATTGCGAACCCGGCACATATCGCAGTAGTCACTCCGTCAAGAACGGTTTCGCCTGTGCCTTCTTCGACACGCAGAAACTGGTCGAGCTTGTGCACCTCGGCGCCAATGTCCTCTCCGGGTTTAAGCGCCATGACGACGAGTTGGCAGTGCTGAGCGGTATAGACCACGCGCCGAAAGTTTTGATTCTCTGTCGCAAGAACCTCGATGTTCTGCACGAATCCAGAGTTAGTTTTCATTGTCATTTTTCTTCCTCTCGTAACGTGCGTGGCACAATCAAAGCGTAATTTATTTGAGCAGACCTCCGCATCATCCTTGTGATGGGTTTGCTGCCGGTTGCCGAAAAACATCCACCAGCTCAGCATCATCGGCGCAATCTGGACAAGTCTCGTTGCTCTTTGCGTGAAAGTTTGTCGTCAGCGACGACTTCAAGCGCTGCTTGTGGTGACACGGAGCTAGTCTGGGATTTAAGCCAGGCAATTAGTTTCTCGGTCACCGCTGGTGTGAATCGCGCCTCTTCAAGAATGAGATGCTCGCCTTTGGCATCAATGAGAAATGTCTTGTCCTCAGAAGGAATATCTCTAAACATTTTCGCTACTGCCTTTGGAGAGACAAGATGGTCATTAAGTCCTTGCAGCAGCAAAATGGGCTTGGTGAGTCGCTTTGCGTATGTGTCTGTTTTCGAGATGAAGCTCAGAAAAGCGGTCGCTTCTCCCAGTGAAAGTTTCAACTTGTGAGAAGGATCTGTCAGCCAATGCTCAGCCAGGTGAGGGTCGCTGGTCGCCTGATGTATAACGGCGCGCCCAGCAGGGCCGGGGCGTTTTCCTGGAGACAAGAGCAACTCGAAGACACCCTTAACGGCGGTTTTTCTCATCTTGAGTAATTTCCATGCTGGTGCAGAACAGACAACAGCATCGACTAGCTCAGGGTGTTCGGCGGCGATTCTCAGAGTGAGAGCTCCGCCCATTGATTCACCCATCAGGACTACTCGGTAGTCGGGATGGTCTCGACGGATGCCGGCAAGCAGCGTGCGTACGTCTTCAACCGTCTCGACACAATTTAGCTTAGCCCGCTCCGGTTGGTCTCTGTCCGGGCCGAAGCCTCGAACGTTCACAGCATAGCCGTCGATTCCTGCGGCCGACAACTCCTCGGCCAGCGGTTTGTATGCTCTTGCGCAAAGACCCAGTCCATGAATGCACACTACGACAATCTTTGCTGGAGTGGGGCTCTGCCATACCAGCATGTGAGTTTCGCCAACAATAACGCATGAAGGATCCTTAGTGCATACAGACCCGATAGGCGTTGACTGTGGAGTGACTTGTGTCGAATGCTCTGCTGTCGTCGGTGTTGCAGACGTTGCTTCTACTGCCGCAACTGCTGGAACTGCGGTCGGCATGCACAAAATCGCCGAGGTAAGGGCCACCATACGGAGCCGCGTTAGAACTCCATCGGATTTTGTATAATACTGGAACAGTCTCCTCATAGCTGCCTCTCGTGTTGAATTCAGGAGCCTTTAGCTAGTACTGCCAGCGGTGCTGTGCTAATTCCATCGACGGCTTTCACATCGTCCGCCGTCGATTTCCACGTCAGGTAACCACCTGAGAGGTTCTTAACGACGAAACTATTCTGGCTGAGGAATCGGCAAGCATAATATGAGCGCTGCCCACTCTGACAATACGCGACAACGGTTTTGTCACGAGGAATCTTTTCGAGGGATTTCCTGAGTTCGGGAAGCGGTATGTGAATACTTCCTGGAATGAATCCTAACTCTCTCTCCGTCCGGCTTCGAACATCGAGCAAACAGAACTCCTCCGTGTTCAGAAGTGGCAATTCATCTGACTGAACTTGATCGACCAGACCATCAAGCACATTCCTTCCAGCCATTCCCAGCAAGTTAATGGGATCCTTAGCAGAGCCAAATGGTGGAGCATAGGCAAGTTCGAGATCAGCAAGGTCACTGACCGTCATATGCGCTTTTAATGCAGTGGCCAAAATATCAATGCGTTTGTCAACGCCATCTTTGCCTATGACTTGAGCCCCCAACAGCTCGCCTGTTTCCTTTCGAAACAAGACCTTAATATCGAGGCGCTCGGCACCGGGGAAATAACCCGCATGTTGACTCGGGTGCAAATGAATCGCCTCGAATGGAATCCCAGCCAGCACGACTTGGCTTTCGTTTAGCCCTGTCATGGCCACAGTGAGGTCAAACGCGCGTAAGATTGCCGTTCCCAGGGTGCCATCGTAAGTCTCTTTTCTGCCAAATATATTGTCAGCGACAATTCTTCCCTGCCGGTTGGCTGGACCTCCCAGGGCGATGCGCGTGAACTGCTTATTCACCGGATGAAGAACTTCGATTGCGTCGCCCACGGCCCAGATGTTGGCAGCACTTGTCAGCAAAAATTCGCTTACTCGAATACCACCGCGATCCCCAACTGTCAGCCCAGCTTTTTTCGCTAACGTCAATTCCGGTCTGATGCCCAAACCAATAATGACAAGGTCAGCGAATATAGGTGCATGTCCGCCCGCAATAACCCAGCTCGATTTTGGCGCAATCTCGTCTTGATTTGACGGTGAACGGAACTCTTTGATTGAACTTGAAAGAACTACTTTAACGCCGTGCTTGATCAGCTCTCGGTGCACAAGAGCTGCCATCTCCGGATCCAGCGGTGCCAGAACTTGATCGCTTGCGTCAATCACCGTGACGTCCAATCCTCGGCGGGTAAGCTGCTCGGCCATCTCCAGTCCAATGAAGCCACCACCAGCCACAACAACGCTCTTTGGTTGCTTTTGTTCGATCCAAGACTCGATTGCCTGCACGTCTTCGATGCCGCGCAACGTAAATAGCCCGGGCAAATCTATTCCAGGGACGCTTGGTCTGACAGGAGCCGCTCCCACTGCTAATATCAGATCATCATATGTTTCTCGATACGTTTGCGACGTTGTCTGGTTCTTGATTGTTATAGCCTTGGACTCAGGATCAATGTCGACGACTTCGCTGTGAATTCGAACATCCAGATTGAACCGTTCCTTGAGTGCTTCAGGCGTCTGAAGAATCAGGGTATCCTCACTGTCAATTTCTCGGCCTAAATAGTAGGGAAGTCCGCAATTAGCGTAAGAAACATAGCCGCTTCTCTCAAGAACGATAATTTCAGAATCTTCGGAAAGCCGCCGTGCTCTGGCAGCAGCGCTCATGCCGCCTGCGACACCACCCACGATGACAATTTTCCTTGCCGCAGTGCTGGAACCAGTTATTTTCATATAAATTTCCTCTAAAAACGCATGTTCTTGCTATATCAG
Source organism: Candidatus Obscuribacter sp. (assembly GCA_021772135.1). Taxonomy (GTDB): domain Bacteria; phylum Cyanobacteriota; class Vampirovibrionia; order Obscuribacterales; family Obscuribacteraceae. The sequence goes on along the minus strand of JADYXQ010000082.1, from coordinate 2,902 downwards.
GCTGTCGCTGCTTCCCGCTGCTCTACTCCATAACCGGCGTTCTTCCAGGCAGCAGTTCCGCCAAGAACGTTCATATATTTCACGCCGCTTCTTTCAAGAACGCTTGTGGCGATAGATGAACGGTAGCCGCTTGCACAGATTACCGCTAGCGGCCGCTCTGCCGGTAGTTTCGAAATGCTGTCCGCCAGCACCGCCAACGGCATATTGATCGCCTTTGGAACGTGCCCATCGTCGTATTCCCCAGATCTCCTTACGTCCAACACCAATAAGTCCTCACCCGCATCAAGCGCTCGTTTGAGTTCAGAAACAGAGACTACCCTTGATTGTGCCGATTCAAAACCCGCGTCATTCCAGCCGCTGATCCCATACTGCAAATATCCGATTACGCTCTCGATGCCGACCCTGGCGAGCCTCAGAACGGCCTCGTCGACCTGAGCGAGATCGTTTGCCAGAAGAATGATTGGTGTGCCAAGTTGAATCAATGTACCTGCCCATGAGGCAAACTGCCCACCCAGTCCGATGTTCAACGATCCCTGTATGTGTCCGCCGCCATATTCAGCGGCACTGCGAACATCGAGAACGACCGCGCCTCGCTGCAATTCGTTTGCTACTTCTGCGGCGATTAGTGGTAGTGGGCGGCTTAGGGCGTCTAAGGGCAAAGCTCCCAGTCGGTTGATCTCTACATCTTTTGGGAAGTAGGCGGGTATCTCCGGCTGATCTGTGGTCAACATCTCAACAAATGCCTCTTTACTCATAGGTTTCAGAGCGTAGTTAAACTGTTTTTGTTGCCCAATGGTTGATGATCTTTCATTCGACAAATGCTTGCCACAAAGCGATCCTGCGCCGTGTGCCGGGAAAATTTCAACATCATCGGGGAGCTTGAGGAGCTTTCCATGGAGACTCTCGTACATTGAGCCTGCCATCTGTTGGTCGCTGAATCCTTTGCTACCAACGAGGTCTGGGCGACCGACATCTCCGATGAAAAGCGTGTCGCCTGAGAACAACTTGGCTGGTTCTTGATCGGAAGCATCCTTGGCCAGAATGCAAATGCTTTCAGGTGTATGCCCCGGTGTCTCAAGAATGGAAAGAGTGACTGTGCCAACCTTCAAGATATCGCCGTCTTTGACGGCTATGTGTGGAAAGGCTGCGCCGGCCTTTTCGCCGAAAACAATCTGAGCGCCGGTCTTTTCCGACAGCTCTCTGTGCCCGCTGACAAAATCCGCATGAAGATGAGTCTCAATAATGTATTTAAGAGAGAGGCCTTCTCGCTTTGCTTCCTCGATGTACTGGTCTACATCCCGCTGCGGATCGATGACAACACCTTCTCCAGCCGAGCCGAGCAGATAGGAGCCATGTGCCAGGCAACCGAGATAAAACTGTTTGAAATACATAAAAGCCTCCAATGACTAACGGAAAAGTTGTTTCAATAGCATCCATGCCGACAAAATCAGCAGCGAGATTGCAAAACTAGATTTGAGTTTTTCTTGTGGAACGTAATGGGCAAGGCGCCCGGCTATGGGCGCCGCTGCCAGCGTGCCCACAGCGAAAGGCAAGACGGAAAAATCGAGGCTGAGGTGAGAGGCATATGACATTGCACCGACCATGCTGTTGATGCCAATCACCAACAACGAGGTGCCAATTGCCTTCCGTATCGGCATCCGCAAAAGTATGGTGAGCGCCGGTACGATGATGAATCCCCCACCTACGCCAACTATTCCTGTCAGCACTCCCGCGCTAAGACCAGACGCTAACACCACAGGTAGTGAGATCTTTGCATCGTCTTCAGCTAAGATGTTGGCGGGCTGCACATGCCTCAGCATCAGAACAGCTACCAAAGCCATGACTACGGCAAACAAAGTCAACTGCACTGCATCTGGAATGAGCTGTGCAAACTTGGCTCCGGCGAAGCTGCCCAAGCCTCCCGTTGCACCGAAGATCAGTGCTGTAGAAACAATCACCGCGTGGTTGCGGTAATGACTCCATGCGGCAAGCAAACTGGCCAGTCCTACAATAATGAGACTTGTGCCGATTGCCGCCTTTGCCTCTAATCCAAGAACATAAACAAGAATCGGCACTGCGATGATACTTCCGCCACCACCCAGAAGTCCCAGAAGGCTGCCAGTTGCAAGGCCACAAATCGCACTGCCTAACATGCAAGTCCCTCCGGTCGCCTAAGAGCAACAACTGGTATTGCCGCTCTGCTTCTTTGCGCTAGGCGATTCAAGCTTGTTCCAGGGGGCTTTCCCCAAGAGAATCCCCAATGCACAAGTTCCAGACAGTCCGGCAAACGTCAATCCAGCGCCGAAAATACCAGGTATGACAAGGAACCATGGATTAACAAAGGCACCCAGTAGCACGCCAGTCAAGACGCCGGAACCAACAATTAACTGAATCTGGCGCTCGATAGGAAGTCTCTTTTTTCCCTCTTCTACAGGGAGCCCAGCCTGGCGCCAGGCAACCATTCCCCCATCCAGTACTTTAGGTTGAAAGCCTCTGCCCATCAGGGTATATGCACCGCGCTCAGCGCGTTTACCGCTGCGGCAGATTACAATTAGTTCGCCCTGCCTCGGCACCTCGTCGAAGCGTGAATCAAGCACATCTAGCGGTACATTTATGGAGCCCGCAATGTGCTCAGTCTCGAATTCTAAGGGGCTGCGTACATCAACGAGAACGTGATTGCCTTTGTCCAAAGCAACATCGGCAGCGTTTACGTGCGGGCAGATGGTGGGGTCTAGCTGTTCTGACATTATTAAGAATCCTCATTGGATATGCCAATCACCATATCACTATTTGGTTATATGGCGAATCAACCGTAAGATTGATTGAGGAATTAGTCAAATGGTTGTAGGCTAGACTCAGCGGAGGCTGATTATCACTATGAAAGACAAAAACAAAGTCCTGT
>JADYXQ010000081.1 GCA_021772135.1 Candidatus Obscuribacter sp. | reverse complement strand
CTATAGAGATGCACGAGGCGCCCTGACGAGCTCGGGCAACAAAGAGAAAAGTCTTTTCCCGGCAAAATTGCTTGTGGCAAAAATCATTTTAAAAAATGGCGATGCCCTGGAATCTGCTGCTGCTGCCCACGAACTGCGTAAAATACCTGGAGTTGAATCGCAAGCACTGGCACTGGAGTTGCAGGCCGCTCTGCGCGAAGAAGAATTGAATAAGAGCTCGCTGGCAAATTTAAAAACTGAAGTTGGTCGTGCTCTTGCGGCGCTTTCCGAGAGCAATAGCGAAAAGACCAAACGCGCCGCGCTCAACTTAGCTCTTCTGCGTTATGCACTGTTCGAAAATAATATCGGCGAAGCCAAAACCTTCCTCAGTAAAGCTGTAGCAGCCAATCGCGACGAAGACATAATTCTGGCGGAGGCCGACATTGCTCTTGCGGAAGGCAACCAGCAAGCAGCGCAAGACGCACTTGAGCAGGCACTTTTGATTGCTCCCGGTGACATCGAAGTTTTGAGCCAACTGGGAATAATATTGAGTAAAGCCGGGCAGTCGCGAGGTGAAACACTACTTTTAAAAGCGGCCGGCGAAGGTACACTGAATGCTCAAGCCAGTTTCGCCCTGGCAGGCTTAATGGAAAAAAAAGGCAAAACTACGGAAGCGGAAAAATTATTTCGCCACAGCCTCGAGAACGGTTTAACTGGACCTGACAAGCTAATTGCCCGAGACGCCCTGGCAAAAATTACTAAAAATTCTAGTGCGGCAAAACCTGCCGCACTTTTGAAAAAATTACCGGCGCACTAATTCTGACTAAGGAAAAACATGGTCGTCACCAAACCAGCTGAAACTATCGAATCAATAAACCCTGCTACAAAGCAATCACTGGGCCGCGCTCCTTTGATGGGCGAGAGCGAAGTTAATGCCGCCGTGGAAATTGCCTGGAAAACTTTTGAGCACTGGCAGCTCACTTCGTACAACAAAAGAGCAAAACTGGTTTTGAAATTTCGTCAGTTGATCGCTAACAAAGCTGACGAACTGGCCAGCCTTATAAGTGAAGAAGTAGGTAAACCATTGCCTGAGGCTTATCTTTCTGAATTGTGCGGCCCACTTGATACTTGTGTCTGGCTGGCTGAAAACTGCGAACGTCTTTTGGCCGATCAACCAATGCCTTTAGCCAACCCGCTTTTGTCCAGCAAACAGAGCATTATTGCTTTTGAGCCACTGGGTGTTGTCGGTATTATTTCCCCCTGGAATTATCCTTTCGCCATACCGACGATGACGGCTCTAATGGCCATTATGGTCGGCAACACAGTTTTAATCAAACCATCAGAAAAGTCGCCTTTGATTGGTATCAAAATTGGCGAGCTTTTTCTTGAAGCCGGATTTCCTCCGGGAGTTGTCCAGATTCTCACCGGCGACGGAAGCACAGGCAAAATTCTAAGCCGCACCAATCTTTCAAAGCTGATTTTCACCGGTTCTGTGGAGGGTGGTTCAGCGCTCATGGCTCAGGCTTCTGCCCGGCTGACACCGGTGACTCTCGAGCTGGGCGGTAAAGATGCCGCCATTGTTTTACCTGACGCACCAATTGATTGGACGGCCCGCGGTCTTGTCTGGGGAGCCTTCACCAACGCCGGCCAGGCCTGCGCTTCGGTGGAGCGCGTCTACATAGTCAAAGGAAAAAACACCGACAAATTAATCGACTCCATAGTTTCCATGACCAGCAAATTGAAACTCGGTCCAGCTACTGATGCCATGACCGATGTGGGTCCGCTTATTGATCAAAGCCAACTTGATCATGTGGTCAGACAAGTAGATGAAGCGGTGCTGGGCGAGGCTAAATGCCTGACCGGCGGCCACGCTCGCACGGATCTGGGCGGCTTCTTTTTTGAGCCCACTGTGATTACCGGCGTCAACCAACAGATGAAAATTATGAGGGAGGAAACTTTCGGACCGGTGATGCCAATCTTGGTGGTTGATAGCGAAGATCAGGCAGTAGAGCTTGCCAACGACAGTGAATACGGCCTCACCGCCACTGTCTGGGCGGGCAAATTAAACCGGGCCGAATGCGTAGCCCGCGACCTCAATGTGGGCACCGTACTGATTAATGACTGTCTTTTTTCTCACGCAACACCGCAACTTCCCTGGGGCGGCATCAAGAAAAGCGGCTTTGGCAAAGGCCATTCGATCTTCGGCCTGCAAGACTTGTGCAATATCAAACACATCAGCATTGATGCCGCCGGTGGTGCGCACCGGGTGTGGTGGTACCCTTACAGTAAATCAAAAATAAAAATGGCCCAGGGTGGCATTCAATTGCTGCACGGAAAACTGACAAAACGCACAGCTGGTCTGGTAAATTTTGTCGGCAATATGTTTACCGATGCACCAAAACAAGTGGCGCAAATAAAAAAATCAGACGAGCCTGCTGAGAAAACAGACAATCAAGACTAGATCGATCTGGCCTTAGCGCTTTTACTGAGAATTTGCTCGAGCACGCTCATCGCTTTGATAACGTCGTCACTTTTATTGTCGGCGCCAAAGCTGATTCTTATGGCACCCAGTGCTTTTTCTTCACTGATGCCGATGGCCCGAAGCACGTGTGAAGGTTCAATAATGCCTTGATGGCAGGCCGAACCACTCGATAAAGCTAAACCTCTGAGATCACTTTTTAGCACCAGCGCTTCGCCTTCGCCGTTGCTGAGCGCCAGCGAAACATGGCCGGGCAAGCGTTTGCTCACGTCTACAGGACCGGTAATAGAGACCCCCGGCAGGGCTAAAAGATGTTCAAACAGTTGTTTTTGATAAGAGCGCAAACGCCGCTCCAACGAGGCCTGCTGCCCCTGCGCGATACTGGAGGCAACACCAATGCCGACAATGTCTGCCACCGACTCAGTGCCGGCAAATAATCCCATTTCTTGACCGCCACCGAAAATAATCGGCATGATATTTACTAAGCGTCGTAAGAATAAAATGCCAATGCCTTTAGGGGCGCCAAATTTATGACCAGATAAAGAGAGCGATGAGACATTCAGTTGACTGAGATCAATTGGCAATTTACCCGGCACCTGCACGGCATCGGTATGCAAAAATATTTCGTGGCCGATTGACTGTGAATGTTTTTCCACCAGAGCGGCAATTTCAAAAATTGGTTGCACTACGCCGATTTCGTTATTAGCCCACATAATCGAAACCATGCTGGTGTCGCTGCTCAGCGCTGCGGCAAAATCATCTAAACGAATGAAGCCCTGCTTATCAACAGACAAATAAGTAACACGCCAACCTTGAGTTTCTAAAAATTGTGCCGGTCCTAAAATCGCCGGATGTTCAATCGTTGATGTAATCAAATGCTTGGGCAGCCCATTGGCCTCGATAAAACGAGCGCGGCCAAGCAAGGCGACATTGTTCGACATGGTGGCACAGCTGCTGAAATATATTTCGTTTGATTGACAGCCAAGAAAAGATGCCGCTTGTTGTCTGGCATTATCTACTGCGGCTCTAGCCGCCCGACCCTGGCCATGAATCGAGCTGGGGTTGCCGAAATTTTCATTCAAGTACGGCAGCATGGCCGCCAGAACTTGCGGATGCACTTTAGTGGTTGCGCTGTTATCGAGATAGATCATTGCTTACCCTCGCAGGGTGTTATGGTAGCATTCTCTAAATTTTCCTTGAATAATCATGCTCCTTAAGCTTTCTGCCCTGATTTTATTTACCATTGCCTTAATGCTTGCCAATTTATGCTTGGGCGACGTCTCAGTATCGCCCCTGGAAGCGCTGCAAACTGTATTTAGTGCCGGCACTGGTTCCGGTTCTGCCACTGAATTGCACGATGTCATATCCAGCATACGCTTACCAAGACTGCTCACTGCCGCTGTGGTCGGTCTGGCTCTGGCCACTTCCGGTTACCTGCTACAGGCTTTAAGCAGAAATGACCTGGCCGATCCCTACCTCACAGGTGTCTCAAGCGGAGCGGCTCTGGGTGTAGCTTTCGCCATGCTCTGCAAATTCGACTTTCAGAGCATTCCGCTCTTTGCCTTCGCCGGTGGTATCATTGCCAGCTTTTTCGTCGCTTTTCTGGCTAAAGGACAGGCCCACTATGGCTTATCTGTAGCAAAACTACTGCTGGCCGGTATTGCTTTATCTTCAGTTGCCAGTGCTTTAATTACCATGGCCATGACAATATTCGGCACCCAATTGATGGCACAAGGACTCAATCTCTGGCTACTTGGCGGCATCAGTGGCAGAAGCTGGGCAGAACTTATTCCCACTTCTTTCTATGTGGCCGTTGGTTTTGTCGCCGCGCTGGCCACCGCAAAACAGCTCAGTTTACTTTCTCTCGGTGAAGAAACAGCCAGCTCGCTTGGTTTAAATGTTGGGCGCAGCCAGGTAATTATTCTTGCTGCCGCGGTGCTACTTGCCAGTTCAGCTGTGGCTTTGAGCGGCATGGTCGGTTTTGTCGGCCTGGTGGCACCACATATCTCAAGGAGGCTTTTTGCTCGCGCTGTACGTTTGCAATTAGTCACTGCCGGTTTGACCGGGGCATGTCTGGTGCTCTTCAGCGATCTGCTCGCACGCACTCTTAACGCCAGTCAGGAGTTGCCTCTGGGCACGCTAATGGCTTTAATTGGTGGGCCATTCTTTATCTATTTGCTTTCCCACTCACTCGAGCGGGTGAATCAATGATACTTCAGGCTCAGGAGCTTGCACTTAGTTATGGCACGAAAAAAAATCTAGCCGACGCCATTGTTACCGATATCAGCCTGAACCTTGAAGCCGGGCAGGTGCTGGTAATTCAGGGGCCAAACGGCAGCGGTAAGTCGACATTGATGAAAGGCCTGGCCAGGCAGCTCAAAGCGGCCCGCGGCAGCGTTTCATTAGGCGGCAAAGATATCTGGCAAATGAATATCGCTGAGTTTGCCAGAAAGATTGCTTATGTGCCGCAAAAACTAGAGCTGCCGTGGGAAATGACCGTGCTCGAGCTGATTGCTCTGGGGCGCAATCCGCACCAGAAATGGTGGAGCACAGCCCTGACCACGAGCGAACGCGCTCTGGTGCACGGTGCCATGGCGAGATGCGGCCTTGATGGCATGGGCCAGAGAAGAGTCAATCAGCTATCGGAAGGGGAAAAGCAGCGCGCCACAATTGCCATGGCTCTGGCTCAAGAACCCCATTTTATTTTGCTCGATGAACCGACAGCCAATCTCGATTTTCGTTATCAATTAGAACTGATTGCCATCATCAAAGAATTGAAAGCACAAAATATTGGCGTAGCCGCTATACTCCACGATTTAAATCTGTGCGCCCGCATTGCCGATCAAGTTTTGCTGTTGGGCAAAGCTTCTGGTGGTGGAGCCTCATCTGTGGTGGCACTGGGATCTGTGCAAACAGTATTACAACCAGAACAACTGCGTGCTGTTTTCGCCGTAGACTTGACTATCGTGCGCGATCCCGACAGTGGCTGCGATATTTACATACCGCGCTCTTTATCTGATTCGCACAAAAATTCTAGCAAAGACAGAGCTTAGAGTACTGAGCTCAAAAACTTACCAGCCACCTGGATAGCTTCTGTTATACGGATTGTCATAAGGATTGCGGTAATAGCCGTTATTACCACCAAAATAGCCACCATGGCCGTTCTGAGCCATTTTGATTTGAGCATAAGCTTGAATGGCGGGTCTAGCTGCATACATTAAATTGCTGAGGAAGCGGCCTACCGAATGCAATCCGCGTTCAAAACCACGGCCCCGACCATCATCATAATCGTCATAGCGGCGATCGTCATAACGACCCTGGCGATCGTCATAACGAGGCTGGCGATAATCATAATCACGATTACTACCGACGTTTCTCACGCGGCTGTTGTAGTCATCTTCACAAGCCCAAGCCGGCTCATATCTTGGTTGGTAGCGACCACCCTGACGGCTATCGCCAAAACGTCCATCACCACCATGACCACGACCATGACCGAAACACTCCGGAATGGGAATGCGAGGCTGATAGCTGTTGATATAACGTTCTTCATTGTAACCGCGGCGAATCTCAGCCTGACGGTCATATTCAGGTACGTAACTATTGCGACCATTGCCTACGCGGTAGGAACGCTCGTCGTCGTAATCTCTCGGCGCAGAACCATTATAAATATTGACGACAGAGTCTCTAATATTGATGGTACGGCCATCGTCGGTGCGGAAGGTCATGTCGCGGCTCTGGCTGTTTTGCCGTTCCACAGGGGCATTTCTGTAAGTCGATAGATTGTCGTCCGGCGCCACTACGTCGTTGCGTCTGGAGTCAAATAAATTCGTAACTTCATTGTTACCGTTGTTTTTCGATCCGCCCATGGGGTTCTCCTAAGAAAAATATGTGGAAGTCCGCACAATCCACAACTCGCTTCTGTATCTATACAATACCTTTCGCTATTGGACAGTCAATGGGAATATTCCCATT
>JADYXQ010000080.1 GCA_021772135.1 Candidatus Obscuribacter sp. | reverse complement strand
GTAGTGCCAAAGATGGTCAGGTACTTCAATACCGCTATAGCGAGATTGCCACACAAGAGGTCCATAGGTATCGCGCATTTCTTCAAATGGCTCAAGAGCATTCATACAGACAAGCCTGTCAAACATTAGTTTCAGGCTGCTAGTTGGGCCGTACCAATTTACCGGACCAATAATGGCCCAGGCATCGGCAAGATCCAGCCGCGAATACAAATCAAGATTCCACATTAAGTCGGGCTCGGCTTTGTCGCCTGGGCGGTAGCAGTTACATGGCCAAACGCATAGAGCCATGGATGTGGAGACGCAAGAATTGCAGCTTTGAATGCGCTCTTGCCCGTAAACATTGCCCAAATCTTCAATATCAATTTCCCAATCCTGTGGCAGACTTCCAGCCATTCTAAGCATAAGTGCGCGTGACTTGGAGTCGACGCCGGGGCAATTATATTGTCGCCGATTCGAACCGGCAATTACGAGTACACGAAAAGGGCGTTGCTCAGTCGGCAGAGTGCCGTTCTTGTCATTTGGTTTCATGATTTCCTTCTGGTAAAACAAAATTCCAGCTGGGTGGCTGATGAACAAAAGGCAAAGATAGCATTGAGCGCAAACCTACATCCTGTTTCTGTTGATAAGCGGGCACACCGATAATTATTTGGTCCTGAGGAACATCGTTGCGATAAGTGCCGTGAAGTTTATCCCAAATGGTTAAACCGCTTGACCAATTGGAATTTGTCTCTCCCTCAACTACAGAGTGATGAATTCCATGCATGCGTGGAGTCACGACAAAACCATTGAGAGTCCTCTCAATGGCGATAGGCAGCCTTATATTTGAGTGGTGGAAGAGAATACTGCCCATTAACAATGCTCGCCATAGTTGGAGTCCTAGTGGGCTAATTCCCAAAAAACGAATTTGCAATAAGCGCCATAAAATTGAGATAGCCATTTCGCCGGCATGAAATCTTATTGCTGTAGAAGCATCTAGGTCTAAATCGACGTGGTGAACCACGTGAAAACGTCACAGCACTGGAAGCTTATGATTGAGGACATGCCAGAGATAAAGAGAATAATCGAGCAAAATTACTGATCCAACAAGCTTGAATGTCTGTGGCAGACTAACTAAGTTGAGCAGCCCCAGTCGTTTTCTGGCAACTTTACGACTGAGCAAATCGGTGAGAGGTGAATCAATCACCTGAAGCAATATTGCAGAAACTCCAGCAATCATCACATTGCGAATAACGCGGGTAGATTTGTTTTCTACGCCTAATCTCAGTGGTCGTTTTGCTTCCGATAAAAAAAGCGCTAAAAACCATCCGAAGATAGCCAGTCCGATTGCATTTTTTGGCTTCATCAAATCCTTAGCAGCCATTCTTTTAATGAATAAAGAACTGAATGGCGTAAGCGGCGGTTATACCTAAGACAACGAACATAGCATACAGTCCCACTGCGAGCTTTTTAGAAACTTCCGTCCAGAGGTACGACATCGGCAGAATGCTGAAAGTGCCCAATGTAGCAAGGAAAAGCATCACGTAGGGTGCGGGCACTCCATGTGCATAAAGCTGCTGTGCCACAATCACATCAAGGGCAATTGGAATCGGCAAAAGTACAGTCACGAGTGCCAAACCGGCAATTGCAAAAAAGCTCACATGGGCAAAAATCGCTTGAAGCGGGAGCAATTCCATCACTACAGCGCTGACAGCAGCGGCGGCTAGCATCAACGGCACCGCTGACTTGATCAGGTGCCAAAGATTCTTTGCGTACAGAGTGCCAATCTCTTTTGTGGTGTCAATCAGGCTTTTTTCGCATTTCGTGTCCATCGGAATCGAGCAAACGGAAGGCACATCGTCTGTCGGTGCTGGTTGTGACTTGTTGTACAGATGGACAATGAGAGGAACTAAAACCAGGAGAATGAGCGCAATCATAGAGTATTGAACAATTCCATAAGCCGCAGGCATACCAGTAAAGATCATCGAGATAACAACAAAATTCAGGGTTGGAGAGCTAAACATGAACGATAAGGCCGACTCGATATTTGCCTTCCCTCGCGTGATGCCACAAGCAATCGGTACGGCGCAATTCACACAGACACCCGCAGGCGCACCAATGATGATGCCCTTCAGTGTGTTGCGGTACAAATTGCCACCAAGCTTAGGTGGATAGAACTGAAATAGAGTGTGAAAGAGCGCCCCTATCGAAAGCCCGAAAGACATGCCGATCCTCATCGACCAAATCCAATTAGCGAAAGACGAAACTACCCGGTCTATGAATGTCGGATTGGTAGGCAACTTTAGTATCTGCTCTGTCCAGATGAAGGAAGGAACCTCATGGTGCCCGAGCGATTGCGCCTTGTGAAAAAGTGAAGGATATCTTGAGCCGAACCAGAACAGCGTAAGTACAGCAACGGCAAAGGCAAGCAGGACAAAGATTCGATAAAAGCAGCGTATGTCCTTACCGCCGATCATGATCTGTAGCCTCTGCGCTGGTGCAGATCCCATTGAGAATACAATTGCCATATAGCTAATTTCCTTTGGTCTACGCATCATAAGGCAAAAGCCCCAATTGGTATACGCTCAGGCGTCTTCTTGTTCGGTGAGCCTCAGATAAAACAATTAGAGATACGGCTAAGCTATTGGGCGCTGCTAAATATATTGTCGTTGAGACAAACAAAGGCCAGCCACTGGCCCTTTTGAAAATTACATATTTAAAATTCGACTTTTGGGGCACCCTGCCGGCAACCATTTCGCCTAAACAGGTTGGAGCGGTTTTTCCATTTGCTCGCGCCTGTAACGCTTGTGTCGTTTTATACTGTCGGTATCGATGCCTTCGAGCATGAGAAGGAACTGAGCGCGCTCAATTTCGACCGGTTCATATGAGCCGTCCACAAATCTTACTGCCGGAAATTGAAATGAACCGACTTCAAGGCGCTTCGAGAAGATGGCGAAGCCATCACGATCCCACCAGAATATTTTCAGAAAATCTCCGCGCCGACTTTTGAAAAGGAAAAGGTGTCCTGAGAATGGATCTTGCTGCATTACTGTTTGCGTGAGCGCATACAATCCGTTAAAAGAGCGACGCATGTCTACTGGTTTTGTGCAGACGAAAATCTTGGTTGAATTTGATAGGTTAAGCATTTCGAGCCTCCAGTAGCGTTACAACAACTGAAAGCAGTGAAGGTGAACAGTTTTCTTGAACGGAAACAGTCACGCCGTTGCGCAAGCAGATCTCCAGAGCGTGCCTCGATGTTTCCTTCGCTGGTTGACCAGTAAGCACGACGCGCGCAAACTCTTCGCCCGAAGTTTGGTTGTTGCAATTCCCGACTGTTTCATTTGGGTGTGCCTTTTTCTTGGAGGCCATTTCAGCGTCACGCCTCTGAATGACGCGTCGCCAGTCGCAAAGCGATCCGAGCTTAACGTTTTCGCGCCGGCAAAATGCTGACATGTTTAAACCGCTGGCTTGCCAATCGGCAATTATTTTTCTCCATTTCCTATCTTTAGCAATATCAAATTTTGGTCTTACCATGGGCTGCTCCTGCTTGTGTAACAGAAGCGGGTGCTCTCCACAGGGTCGTGTGGTCTTTTAGAGTCGCCATCGCTTCATTGCAAACATTCAATCATGCAGCGCGATTTTGTTTAACCACGGGTAATACCGGACGGACACGATCCTTTTCAAGATCATACATTCCTCGTCGCGGCAAAATCTCGGCACCTCGTGTGATACCATCAAATTTACCTCAAGTCTTTTCTAGAGAAACAACG
>JADYXQ010000079.1 GCA_021772135.1 Candidatus Obscuribacter sp. | reverse complement strand
TGTGACTGGTCTGAGCTCGAAGCGATCAGCTTCGAGAGGCCGCCGGAAACGACATTAGATTTGGTGTCGCCACTTGGCGGCGCCTCGTTCAAAAGCTTATCTAAAGCGTCCGAAATTGCACCGCCCAGGCTATCTTCATCATCATCGTCCGCGTCGTTAGCTGTAACGGATGCGGCGGATGCGGCCGGTGCAAGAACTTCGTCAAGATTATCACCACCGGACAATAACGACGAAAGAGATGATTTGGCACCACCAGAAGGCCTTCTGGCATCAGCTGATTTATTGTCGTTGACTTGTTCGAGCTTAGCGGCGTTGGCTTGCTCGATCATTTCAGTAAGAGAAAGCTTCGCGGCAGGTGGTTCGACAGCCTCACTAGATTTGTTTGCGGCGGCTGCGTTCTCTGCTTCAGCTTTTTTAGCTTCTTCGGCGGCCTTGAGTTTTGCCGCCTTCTTATAGACCTTGATGTCTTCCAGGCGAATTTGCTCGAAGTTTGTAGAATCACCGAATGCCATAGGCAGCGCGTCAATATCGAGCACCGGAATTGGTGCCTTAACCTCTGGCTTAAAATCAGACTTAAATTCAGATTGAGCAGGAGCACCAAGATCGGCTACCTCACCAAATACAGCGTCAGCAGCAGCTAGTTCTTCCTGGCTACCCTTATTAGAACCGCCACTACCGAACATGGTGTCGGCCGTGCGCATATCATCTAAAACGGCATCCTCATAATTTGATTGCTCAAAATTGCGATCTGAAAAATTATCAGCATTGAAATTCTCAGCATTAAAATCAGAATTAAAGCTGTCAGTGAAGCCGTTTGATACAGCGCTCTCGGCCGGTTCCGCGGTTGGTGCCGGCGGCTGATTGACTGCTTCCATCAGTTTACTTAGTACGTCTGATTTGGAGGTCATGCGCGGTTCTTCGAAAGAGGCAGGCTCAGGTTCGGAAGTGACATTATTATTTTGACTGAAATCTTGACCGGTAGTCACTATTTCTGTACTGAAAAGAGCAGAAAAGGCCGGCGCACTTGATGCAGTCGGTGCAGCCTCTACCTCATGATCTTCATGAGCGGACGAGGCCCCAAAGTTGTCTAGCCTGATTGGTTCATCGCTCGGCTGAGGCGCAACTTCGTCAAAAGGAGAGAGCTGATCTTCACCTTGCTCAGTACGGCGATCAGGAGCAAATAAGGTCTGGTGCTCGCCTGTAGGCACCATCAAATCGGCAAGGGTACTGTGTTTAGACGACTGAGCAGGATCGGCGGCAGCCGATGCCAGCAAATTGCCAAAACCTAGAGGACGTTTCGGCGCCTCTTCGTCCATCATATATGGTGACGGCGATGGTGACGGTAATAATGTGGATGATGTGTCCGGCTCAGCGGCCAATTTCTCTTCCGCCAATTTTTCAGCAGCAAATAGCGCACCAAGACTGGTGCTAGGTACTGGCTCTGTGGGCTCGGCAGATGAGAGATCATCAAAGTCATTATCAGGACGCTCAGCTTGCAGAGCACGGGCTTCTTCCATAAAGGCACGAGCGAGAATCTGTGCTTCTGTCTCAACAGGAGCTGTTGAAGCAGCCGGTGATGGCACTGCAGATGGTACTGCGGAAGGTAAACTTTGTGAAAATGGAGTGGTCGTAGGCGGGCCTGTTTTTACCGGCGCAGGTTTAGGCGGCTCTGCTTTCTCAGTCACTCGTGGAGGTGAGGTAGGCTGTGCCGGCCATGATGGTGGCGGGTCGACCCTGCGAACTTCTTCTTTGCGAACTTCTTTGTTTTGTTCGCCTGTACGCGATTTTGGTACTTGTGCACCGACGTTGCTGCCGGAAGTATTAGCGTTGCCTGAAAGGCTCGAGGTACTGAAATTGCCAGACGAACTGGGTGCTTTTGGTGGCGTCGATTTAGGTGCTTCGCCTGGAGTAAAGCCATAAGGTGCAGGCGCGCGGCCCGGCTCTTTTGGCGGTGTTTTAAGCACCGGGCCGTTGCCTGACGAAAGTGTATTCATCGGCCGCGCTTGCGGTGCTTTGAATTTGTCTAAACCTGGAGCGGCGGGACGCGCTCCTGAACGGGTGGAAAAAGTACCCGAGGAACCAAAGCCGGAAGTGCCCGCTGCTGATCCGCCCCCGTCCTCGTTCACCGTGGGCGGTGGCGCACCGCTCTCGTCATCTTTGTCCATATCGGTACGCGCCGAAGCTGAAAACGAATCAATTTGCTCCCAGCTCGTGGAGCTGCTGCCGCCGGACGAAGGTGTCCCGGGCTCTTGAGTCGGTTGATTTTGTCCAGGCAGATCACCAATATTGGCCCACGATGAAGGTGAGCCGCCTGCCGAGCCAGTATCTGCGGTCGGATTGAAACCTTGTTCGTGGCTGATTGGAGCTTCTAAAGTATCATCATTAGAATTTGCTTTTGCTTCAGCTTCGGCAATGGCCTCGTCACTGACAACATTGAAAGTGCCTGTCTTTTTAACGAGTGCAGAAAGTTTCGAAGAGATATCAGCTTTATCAGCAGGATTATCAGACCCTTTGCTCTGGCTATTGCCACCTTTCTTACTCAAGTAAGGCGTTAAATCTGGCAGCTCGTCCTTCAAACTCTTCTTCCTCTCACGACCCTGGTCATCCAGTTCTTGCACTCACAAATAGGTTACTAAATCAAAGCTCACATATAAGACATTTGACTACTGGGGACCCCTCGTACGCTCATTTACCCGCTGGCTTGGGTTTTGCAACCTTCCATCATTTTTTTGATTACTTCCCTTAACGGAAGAGAAGTCGGCAGCCTGGCAAGCCAGGGAAAGTTCTTTGGCAAAATCTACTGCTGAGGCGTGTCGATCTTTGGGATTTTTCTGCAATGCCTTAGCAACAACAAGATCTACTGGTTCTGGAATGCCTAAATCTGGGCGCAAAGTAGACATCAGAGGCATTTTGTCGTTTACAGTCTTAACCATAAACTCTTTTGAAGTCTTAGCTTCAAAAGGCCGCTTACCGGTAAGCATCTCAAAGACTACCAGAGCCAGTGAATAGATGTCGGTACGGCGGTCGAGGGGCAAGCCTCGGCACTGCTCCGGGCTCATATAGGCAGGCGAACCGGCCACTGTTGTTGGTCGCGAAATCGTATTCATGCCGTTTTCAAAAACGGTATAGGCGATACCAAAATCGCATACCTTGACAAAGTCTTGCTCACTGGTGGAATCAAGCACAATATTTTCAGGCTTAATATCGCGGTGAACGAAGCCCTGACTGTGCGCTTCTTGCAAACCAGCGCAAACCTGCCGGGTAATTTCCAATACACGCGAACCGGCTATAACCCCTTCTGCTTCAATTAAAGACGAAAGCGGCGTGCCCTGCAAATAGTCCATAACCAGATATGGCTGGCCGTCATCGGTGACACCAGACTCCCAGAGATTAACGATATTGGGATGGCGCAGTTGCTCCAGAGCACGCACTTCCCTTGAAAATTTTTCCATGCTCTTGGGATCGGCACCAAGATAGCTGTGCACCACTTTGACCGCCACCGCGCCGCCCATGAGTAACCTGGTAGCCCGATACACGATACCGCTCGAACCTTTGCCGACAACCGTTTCAACAGCATATTTATTATTGATAAGAGCGCCAATTAAGGGGTCTTTGCCTACTGGTTCAAGGGCGAGCTTATCTCGCGAACAAATAGAAACTTCGTCGCCATAATAGTTATTGCACCGCAAACAAAGCTTCATTTAGAAATGCCAGGCAATTCGTGACTCCGAGAAACAATAATCATAAAGGTAATACTGCCAGAGTATTAGCCCTTTAATACTTACCCAGGGCATGAGCCCGTACACCAGCACATGAGGTTATCAGCCACAACCAAAGGTTAAATTTTCCAGGCGCTACTCACGCTCTACTTACGTACATACCAATCACCGGGCAACCTTTCGGCAATTCCCGCTAATTCCAACATTGTCAGAGTACTGGAAAGCGGGCCGGCAGTGAGCCCTGTTTTTTCAGTTAATTGATCAAAATGCACCGGCTCATTGGAAAGAAGCTCATGCACATCCCGTTCGCTGCCGAATAATTCCAGCACCACCGGCTCGCTACGAGGCCGCGTGCTGGTAATCCAGTTCAGTGATTTCATGATTTCATCAAGGTTAACTACCATCTGAGCCATATTATCGGCAATCAGTCGATTAGTGCCTTCCGACATCGGTTGATCAATGCGCCCGGGAATGGCAAAGACCTGACGGTTTTGCTCAAATGCTTGCCTGGCGGTTATTAAAGAACCTGATGCTTTGCCGGCTTCAATCACAAGTAATGCCTGACCAACCCCAGAAATAATGCGGTTGCGGGCGGGGAAACGCCACTTTTCAGGCTTAATGCCGGGGAAATATTCAGACAGCACCAGACCCTTTGGATCTTCGGTGAGCTTGGCATACAAAGGTTTGTTGGAGCTGGGATAGCAGATATCCGGCCCACAGGCCACCACGGCAACCGTTCTGCCACCAGCTTCGATGGCACCATAATGAGCCAGTGAATCAACACCCACAGCCATTCCACTGATGACAGTGACACCGGCCTGTCCCAGTTCGCGGGCAAAATCTTTAGCCAGCTTCTGGCCGTAATTAGAGGGAGTGCGGGTGCCCACCACTCCTACGCCGTGGGCCAGTTCATCCATACTTAAATGCCCCTTGGCATACAATACAAGAGCCGGGTCGTGGATATTGCGCAAGGTGAATGGGTAAAGTGGATGAGCCAGGGGGTACGCTCTAACACCTGCTGTTTGCAACTGTGCCATCAAGGTGTCGGGATCTATCTCACCGCGTTTGGCAATGAATTTTTCGATCAAGGTCTCATCAATCCAGCCGAGCACGTACGGGTAGCCACCCATATCGCGCAGTTCGGAAGCACTGGCATGCCAGAAAGTTTTCATAGTCTCGAAGCGTTCGTAGACAAGCAGCAGGCGGGCCGCCCTGAAGCCGCAACCCGTGCACAGGTCCAAAGCAATCCAGTACTTTAACTCGTCGTCGCCCCACTTTTTCAGGGGATCTTCGTTAAGATGCATATCAGATATATCGACCTCACGGTGCACAACTGACGAGGGCCTGCAGTTCTTCAAACGTATCAGGCAGCCCAACACCAAACATGATGCTAGCATTAACAACAGCGATTCCAGGAAAAAAAATTCGGTTCCCTATGGTGCAAAAGACGCAGAAAAATCTAAAATCTTTCCTTATCCGCTTGATAGTTTTGTCAACGTTGTCTGGCAGCTTGTGGTTGGGAAGTTACGGTTGTCCGCAAAATGCACTGGCTCAAGGCTCACTCAATGCCGATGAAACCAGTAAGCTCAAATTGCTCGAGCAAAACTTTTTCTTCAAAAATTACGACGATGATAGCGTTGAGACGCGCCTGGCACGCATTGAAAAACGCGTTTTTGGTGAGGCAGCGGAAGGCTCTTTGAGCGAGCGTATGACCCATATTCTGCAGGTGGCCAAACCGGTAGAAAAGCCTCCAGCTAGTAGCAACAAGGGCAGTGCCTCGGTCAATAAACCGGCAGCGCGCACCCCTGAGCAGATTCAGCAAGACGAGCAGTACAAGCGCGAAGACGAAGCCGAACGGGTAAGGCGCCGGGCCATGGCCGCTCGTGATGAAGAAGTAAATCAGATGTCTGCTGACGCCATCAGACTCTGGAAAGAAGGGAAAAAACCGGAAGCGATCGAAAAATTTGAACAGGCGGTGCGTCTGGCTCCCGATAGCGCCGAAGCTCATTTTAGTCTTGGCGTAGCTTACGAAGGCATGCAGAAATTTTCTGACGCTTTAGCAAGTTATAAAAACGCGCTGGAGATTATTCCTACTAAGCCTGAGTATCGAGAAGCCGTGCGTTTAGTTGAGAAGAAAGCGGCCGCTCAGGGGCAAGATGACGGCAAGAAAAAAGAACTGAGGCAACTAGCCGAAGAGGCATCTGGTGCATATAGCAGGGGCGAATTTATATCGGCCCTGGATCTCTATAAACAACTGGATCGAAAAACCCCCAATCAAGCTCGTATCAAATTCAATATTGCCACCATTTATCTGGCCATGAAAAATCCAGTGCAAGCTTTAGACTACTTCCGCCAGGCAAAGAAATTGAACCCTGAAGAAGCCAGCTATCAAAAAGCGGTGGCACAGCTGGAAGGCAATTTGCACGCGGAAGAAACTGAACGCACCAATAGCGAGCGAGCCTGGCAAAATCAAAATCAAGCCAATCAAAATCAGGGAAGCCAACAACCACCAATGCAGCAGACCTCGCGGCCTAATCAACAATTTCAAAATTCCAATCAGCAATACCAGAATCAACCTAATCAACAGCAGCAATATCAAAATCAGCCTTATCAACAACAGCAAAACTCTGAACAACCGAATCAAAAGAAACAGAAAAAACACAGCAAAAATGACAACAACAACAGTAACGGCGCCGTCTTTTTCAACGAAAACGCCAATAGCAATGGCCTTTTAGGCGGCGACAAAAATGCCCCTCCGCCATCTTCAAGCTTTGGTATCATCGCTAAGAAAAACAAGGAAGGTGTGCTGGTCACCACTATTGGTATCGCATCCAGGGCGGCAAAATGTGGCTTACAACGGGGCGATATTATTCGCGCTGTCGACGGCGTTGTTATTCAAAACGATAAACACTTCCAAGGGCTCATGGGCAGCAAGCGACCCGGCCAATCTATACAACTGCTAATCGATCGCAATGGCAGTATCGGTCAAATTGTTCTTTGAGCCTGATTAGCTATGTGAAAGAGCGGCTAAGCGTTCGGCAAAACTCTGGTTTAAAGCGGCAGGCTCGAGAGGTGAAATCTGACGAATGTTGTAAACCGTGTCGCGCACAACCGGCTTGTAACCAGACGATGCGATCAACTGTTCCATTTTTTCTTCAGCCAACTGCAAAGGTGTTTTAGCACCAGCGGCATGGGTGATTTTTTCTTCCAAAATTGTGCCATCAAGATCATCGGCGCCGAATGAAAGGGCCAACTGAGCCAGTTGCACACCTAATTGAATCCAGTAAGCTTTAATATGCGGAAAATTGTCGAGCAAGATTCTCGAGATTGCTACGTCTTTCAAGAGATCGGCAGAAGTAGGTTCGGTCACTTCATTTTGAATATTGGTACCATCGTAGTAGCACTTCAGCGGAATGAAACACTGGAAGCCGCCGCTAATATCTTGTTGGCCACGCAAAAGCAACATGTGGTCCACTTTATTTTCCACAGTCTCAGAAATTCCAGTGAGCATGGTGGCATTTGTTTTGATGCCCAGCTTGTGCGCGATACCATGAATATCCAGATAAACCGGTGCCGGTGTTTTCTTCACCGCCATACGCTCGCGGACTGCGTCATCAAATATTTCAGCACCGCCGCCGGGCATTGAACCAAGACCGCAGTCAATCAAACGCTGCAAAACCTCTTCATAGCTGATACCGTCAAGATTGGCCAGATACTCGATTTCAACGGCGGTAAAAGCCTTTATGTGAATATGAGGAAACTGACTCTTAATCTGTTGCAGCACTTCCTCGTAGTAGGCAAGATCGCAGGCCGGATTGAGCCCACCCACCATATGAATTTCTTTGATGCCGAGAGCAGCACCTTTGCCGGCTTCTTCTAGAACTCTGTCTACACCCCAGGTGTAAGCCTTGCCACGTTCGTCAGGGTTGGCATAAGAGCAGAAGCGGCAGGTCTCAACACAAAAATTAGTGGGGTTGAGGTGCATGTTGTGAATGTAATAAACATAGTTTTCTTGCCCGGGCTCTGCTTTCAAGCGGCGTGCGTACTCACCAAGAGCTCCTACCGCGGCCAGATCATCTGACTGGTAGAGCTTGATGGCATCGTCACGGCTGATGCGCTGGCCGTTATAAACTTTCTGCGCCACGTCCGCCAGAGGATGATTGGCTGAAATTTCTTTTTCGATTACGGCAGACATGGCTGGCACCTCAATAAGGTCAACTGGGCGAAATCAATCTTATCAGGATAAAAATCAGTTTGCCCCAACTAAAGGGCTGCTATACACAACCGTTCACACGTAGGGCATTCACTCTCTTAATGTCCAGTTGGGGTTAAGCATGGATGTCAGGATGTGGTCGCACCACTTGCCGTTAATGAGTAAATAATCACGAGCATAACCTTCCACGGTAAACCCGAGGCTGCGCAATAACCAGCCGCTGCGCTGATTTGAAGGTTGGTAATTAGCCATAATGCGATGCAAATTAAGGGCGACAAAACCATAAGATGTAACTGATTGCAGTGCCTCCTTCATCATGCTTTTGCCCTGTCGATCAGCGGCGATGGAATAGCCAAGGTTGCAGTACTGTGCGGCTCCGCGCACAATATTATTGAGATTGGCCGCACCAATTACGATATCAGGGTTCGCGCGCTCAAAAAGAAAAAAGCGCAGTGCCTTATCATCGTGAAAATCGTCCAGATTTTGCTTGATTTGTTTGAGCCAGTATTCCTGCGTAAGATAATCAGGTGGCCAGGCCGGACCGCTCTCAGCCAGGTGAGTTCGATTTTCAACGTGATACGCAAGCACCGCTTCGACGTCGCCGGCCTGCGCCAGCCTGATAACACAACGCCCAGTGTTGAGAGAAGGCAGTGGTTTAAGTTCAGCATCTTTACCGGCGGTTAAATCGTGCATTTTTTCAACCTATTAAGTGTCACTAATATTTTCCGACAAATTGCGCACATGTTCGAGCACACGATAATGAATAGAATGAATTATACCGTCAGACCAGATTCTCCAGTAACCCTGAGGTCCCATATCATGTGTGTACCAGGTAGTTCCAGTCAGTCTGGTACCTCCCGATGGCAGCGCTGCCACTAATGCGAGAACATTTTGGATAAACCACACCCATATTGAATAGCCAGTCTTGAGGCCGGTCAATAGGTTCCGGCAAAGGACTGAAGGCGACTACATGTTGCCAGACAACCTGGGGCGGTGCTGCTACATCGACCGTGGTCGAAACTTTGTAAACCGGCAGAGACTTAGCTGAAGCTGCTTCAAGAAAAATAAAAGCCGGCAACAGCAAACCAAGACCAACAAACATAGCCGGCAGTTGGGGCAGGGGGCCGGGTTTATCTGGGGCGTGCGGCTGAATGTGATAGCCAAGAAAAGCTCCCACCAGGCCAATTCCCAGGGCAATGGGCGCGGCCATAAAGAGGCAAATCGCCCCTTCTTGACCAAGCAAAAGCAATCCCAGGGCCATAACGAAAAGTTCGAGCCAGGCAACTTGCACGCACTGAACCCAGGTGCGCGACTGGCAGTACTAATAAATCAAAACTGATAATGTCGAGAGCACAAAAGGCAAAGCGACGAATACTCCCCAACCATAGGCACCAAGAATATGCATAGCCAGGTAGCCAGCCCAATGGGGGCAGGATACGCGATAGCGGCAACGAACGACCAGAGCTTCGGACGAGGAATTATGCCAGCGAAGATCAATTTTTGCGGTGCCGGATAATTCACCTGACGCGAAATTTCATAGTGTTCTGGGTCGCTAATCTGAGCTGCAGCAGCGCTTTCCAATCGCATGGAATGCTGCTCTCTAGTCGAAGGCATCCAGCAAATAATTTTGAAAATTATCAAATTGATTACAGGCACGAAAAAAAACAACACCAGCCATACTGGCAAGTTTGCCGAACGCAAACGGCGCACTGTCAGCGCACAGCCGATATAGGCAAAAGGCAGTGAGGCAACCAGAATTGTCAGGAAAAAAGTTGCTTCGGTTTCAAATCGAAATGCAGCAACAGCCGGTGCAAAATATTCAAAAATTGATCAGCTGCGGTGAAAAAATAAATGGCTTATTAATTGATCGATACAATATTTGAGCACCATAAGCGCAAGGCCCCATTTTACAAATGGAGCCCTGTCAATAGTGCCTGTCCAGCGCAACAGCTCACGGCACTGACTAAGCATCAGCCCACCGATTTGAAGTACGGCATCGCATCAAAATCAATCGACCCAGTAGCTGGAATTAACGACAATTGGAGCTGCTTCTTCCGGTGCCAGATACTTGCGGTTTTCTTCTTGAGTAAGGAGAATTTCGAGCATCTCGGAATCTAATTCGTCATCTTCATAACTATAACTTGAAGCCAATACCAGGCCCGTATGATCATCTTCAAAGTCTTTCCAAGACTCTTTGATGCTTGCCTCAAAAAGATATTCGTCTTCATTAGTCCAGGCAAGAAAACTATCTTCGATGGACGGCAGTGGTTCAATCTGAGGCATGCCGGCACGACGCCCTCGTTCTACGTTGTTGATGCGCTGCTCGATATCTTCGACTTCCGAGCGGCGTGTATCACCAAACCAGTGCAGCATCGCTTCTTTCTGCCGCTCACGACATAGAACGTTGTCTTCACGAGCAGTATCAGCCATTCTGCGCGCATCATCAAGATCGAATGCACCTTGATGAGACTGCACTCGCATACGGGTAAGTCGCTCTTTATTGCGCCCCATGTTAAAGAAATCAGACAGAATCAAGCCGCTCTGAGTCAGAGTAACTGAAGAACTTAAGCTTTTGACGAAAAATAGCACATTGGAAATCAATTTTTCACACCCGCCATTTTTCTGCCACAGGCCAGTGGCCGTTACTTAATTTCTACCCAGTTTGCATCAATATTCGAACACTGTTAGCACCAGCTAATAAAATACCAGCAGGTCTATATAGTGTCTATAGCCAAGCAACTGCCTAGTGGTATACGAATGTGCCATTAAACAAATCCACTGCGCTTCTGGCTCTCTTTTGGACTGACGCGAATCTGACCCACCCCCAAACTGACCATTCTGTCAGTTATTAACTGGAAAAATCGTTCGCGATCCGGTCCCTTAATAACAGCCAGATGATGTGCTTCAGCCAGAGCAACCGGATAGCCCTGACCTTTTTCCACCTGAGTACGCACTGCTGAAAGGGCAAAGGCAAATAATTTTTTGTCGTCAAAAAGCCAGCGGGGCAGCTCCAATCTGGCAATTTCGCTAGCTCCGCGAAAGTAAACAAAACAAGTGCTGTCGGCAACCGGCATCAGCTTCACCGCCGAAGCGCCGCTGGCAAAAGCGCTTGAGCGCTCATTTTTCGCAAGAATTTTTCCATATAAGCTGCGGTCACTGAGCGGCCATACTTGTGAGCAAGGAAAATCTTCCTCATTGAGTTCGGCACAATGTTGACGACAGTGGCTCACTTCATATGGACAGACAGAGACACGCAAACAATTGATCAAATCGGCGCTGCGACTGTGGCTGATATAGCCGACGATAGGAACTTCTGCCAGCCTCAGTTTTGTCATCACGGCTTCAACGCGAGCAAAATAATTTTCCTGATAACTGCTGCTCATTTTTTCCACAGACCAGGGAATTAGTGATCCGTCAACCAGCGCCAGTACGCTCTCACCATGCAAAGCTACAGCACATGCTTGCTCAGCTAAAAGTTCTAGTTCGAATAAGCCACGCTCAAGAGCGACGTAAAGCTCATCAATGTGCACGCGCCGGCGATCAACCAGGGGATACAGATCGTCAGGCCGAGCATGAAGACGGGGCTCGCTTAAGAGGAGCGGAGCCAGCGGCAGACCGTAAGAGATGCGAGCGAGGCCGGCATTGAGCAAATAGCAGTTATGCACCTCGTGGTGCGACGGCATAATTTGCGAACCATCGACGGCCACCACTGTCCATTTTTTTTCTTTTGTTTCAATGGCAGGCACAGTTGCGCGCAGGGCCAGCGGCTCGAGTGGCCTGGCAGTGGGCCAGAGCACCCACGGTGCGTTTTCAGCCAGCCGATCTTCAAACTTTTGCGGCGAAGCTTGTGCCGTGCGGAAAGCTGCCTGCGCGCATTCCATAACGCGCTCAAAGTCTTGCTTTTCGCGAGCAGCGTCGGCGCCTACTTGAGAAACCAGTTGAGAGAGCTTGATAAAATCGAGCATATTCCACCCGTAGAAGACAAAACAAAAGAGAGTTCCCATAGCGGAAGGTGGCGTTATAATTTACACCAACACGTCTGTCCCGAGTCAATAATGAATTCAAAGAACAGTAGAGCAAAAGACACCAGTGAGCTTGCACCGACCCTGGCCAGAAGACTGGTGGAGCTGAGAGAACGCAAAAATCTCACTGTCAAAGATCTTGCCCAAGAATCACGTTTTACCAAAGAGCGCATCGAAGACCTGGAATCTGGTCTCGAGACCTGGCTATCCTCAACTGACAGGCAGCTTCTGGCTCGCGCCCTGGCTGTAGACCCGGTGATTATTCAAGAAGTGGAAGCCCGGCCAAGGCTTGAACCCAGTGACGATCCTGAGCGCTACAATGCCATTCTGGCCGATTTAAGCGACTCAATTCTCAAAGGCGTCAAAGAGTCGGAATGTCCACAATGCGGCAACACCCTGCGCTGTCGCGTGCAAGTCGGTTTAGACATTGATGGGAACCAGGTGCATTTTGCTAAGGCGTTTTGCCAAAAATGTCCTTTTGTTTTGACTTAATCTGTTCTTCGGCAGCCGCCTTCAGTCAATCACCACAACCACTACAACTCAGCAGGAACTATTTGGCGTCATAGCGCGTCACTAGAATCGACCATCTGTCCCTATATATTCATAGGCGATCATTTTGGACGAGGGAGTACAACATGACGACGGAACCACTGATCGAGAACCCCAGCCCAGCAAATAGGCTTGCGGACAAAGACACCTTTCGCATTCTCATTTTAGATAGCGTTGAGCATACTGAGTTGTTAAAAACTGCCTGTAAGGATGTCGGCCACTCGGTCGTCGGAGCTCATACCATAGCGGAAGCTTTTGCCTTTCTTGACGGTGAAGATCACGCTGACGTCATAATATGTGCGGCTTACCTGGAAGACGAATCTCTTTTTGACTTTTTGACAAGACTGAGGAAAGATCCTATTCATAGAAATACGATGTTCATGACTCTGGCTCTGGCACCTGGACCTCTTGGCAGAAAGATCCTTTCCTCGACGGAAAAAGCGGGTCACGCTATGGGTTCCAACATCTTTATCAATATGCCTGTATTCAAAGCTGAAGCTTTGATTGCAGAAATAAAAGACTTACTACCATTAATACCTAAGCTAGAAGAAGAAAAGCAAGAGAAAGGTTCAGTCGACAACTGATATCTCTGCTGGCACTATCTATTTTTGCCGGGCACTACCAAAGTGGCCGGCTGTGGATATTCACCAAGAAACGTGACCTTGCCGCTTTTCAGATCACGTATAGCCGCCACGATTTTTAGCCTATTGGCAAAGACAGCATTTTTGACGATAGTGCTATTGCTAAACATTTCATTGGCAACTAGCCAGACGTTGGCGAGGGCCGCAGCGTGAACGAGCTCGTTACCTCTCTTCTCAGGATGGCTGCGTTTGGCAACTGCCACAGCAGGAGCTATTTTGTTGACCAGTGCTGGCAGCAGGCCAGGAAGAGCGGCACCACCCGCGGCACTATCCACAGCAGCTTTGACCGCACCGCAATCAGAATGACCAAGCACCACAATCAAGGGAATTTGCAGATATTTGACACCATATTCAATCGACGCCAACTCCGCGGTGCCGCAAATATTTCCGGCCACTCGAACGACAAAAACCTCAGCGAGACCTTGATCAAAAACCATTTCAACCGGCACGCGAGAGTCTGAGCAGCCAAGCACAATCGCCACTGGCTGCTGGCCGTCACTGGCGCTGATCTCACGCTTTTCTTTACTGACTTCAAAGTGCAATGTTTTACCGGACAAGTAACGCAGATTGCCGGTCTTCACCGCATCAAGCGCTTGTTGAGGGTTAGGCCTGGCACCATATCCGGGGGCACATGTGATTAACAGCAAACCCATCAGTGAAATAATTCGACTACGCATATCTGTCCTCAGTCCGTGATATTGGCTTTGATTGCTGTGATACTGATGCCGGTTGAGGCTCCGCATTTGGCAGTGCTACTGACCAAAGATATTTATCCAGATCAATTTTTGCTTCATGATTGAATTTTATACCTTCGGCAGCGAGTAAAGTTTGCTGCAAATCAGGAGGCATGTCGGTATTGCGGGTGGTGCTGATGCCACCACCCGCATTAATAACGCGGTGCCAGGGCACATTGCCTGAATGATATTTCTTACAATGATCGGCAGTGTCTGCACTGGGCAGTGCCCGTAGAGCCCAACCCACTCCCTGAGCGCTCAATCGTTTGCCAATCATGTGTGAAATCAACCCATAAGTAAGCACGCGACCGCGAGGAATATCGCGCACTAGTTCATAGACTTCAAAATAGACTGACATTCAAAGGTGAATCAGGCCGAAACAGAACGTTTGACAAAACATTGGCGAATGGTTTCATCTAAACGCCCTTTCAGTTTGGTCAATCTTTCGGTAATTTCCAAACGACGCTTCTGCAAATTGAGCAAATGCTTTCTTCTATGATCGTCCAGAGCGTCGGCAAAAAGATCATTGAGAGCAATTTCTTCACCTTGAGCCCACCAGAGGTCTTCTACAACAGAGCCAATCAAATCGTGTTCGGCGTCGTCGAGCATTTGGCTGAATAGTCGATATTCATTGCTGAGCATAAATTCGATAGCGGTGCGCACTTCACCTCGCAAGCTCTGAGCGGCAGACGAAACGATGGTGGCAATCAATTCTTTGTCTAAATTACCTACGCGCAAATTTAACTGCGCCAGTGTTTCTTCTAACAAATAACGACGGAAGGCAATTTGATTGAGCAAGAAATCTGGGAAATATCCGGTGCAAACCATGTGCACGATTTCACTGCGCGGCGGCAAAGAAGAAAGCGCATGGCGACTGCGAACCGATAGCCCTTGCAGGGTGCTGACAGCACGATAGTGTTTATCAATCAGCTCTTTCAGGCCATTAACCACAGTACGATTGAGGCCAGGCACTTCGGCATTACTGGAGCCGGTGTTCAAACTCTTAGCCATCAAATGCATTATCTGTCTGCGCAAATAATCGATATTGCCGCCCAGTTCTTCAATCACTTTTACTGCCGTAGATTCCCGGGCATCCATGATGCCGAGCAGTAAATGTTCGGGATTGATGAAATTGAGTCCGAAAAAGAGAGCGTATTCATAAGCACGGTGCAGTGACTGCACAGTCAAATCACTCAAACCATAAGCTTTTCTTGTCTCGCTGAAGCTGGCGGTGGCGCCGCTGGCGCTGGTGGCAACAACAGGAAGACTGACGGAGGGCAAACCTGAAGACAAATCAGGTCTTCCCGAAAAAGGCAATTCAGATTCGCTCTTGCCTTTGATTTGATTTTCTAATTCTTTGCTGACGGCATCTTCATCAATTTTCATGGTGGCAAGCGCTTCGTTGGCAACACCACCATATTCGGTTGCCAGAGCGGCCAGAATATGATCGGTACAAATATAGTTGTGCTCGAAATTTATACACTCATCTAAAGCGAGCTGTAATACTTGCAGCAGTGAATCACTCGAACGCTCAAAAACAGAATCCAACATATGTATTAGTCCAAAAAAGGGTGGAAAAAAATCTATGAGAAAATACTCACGCCTCAAGCACTAACGGCTTTCAGAGACCATACATAGGATACCAGCAATCTATAATTTGCCGGACAGGCATCATTACAAAGGAAAGCAGCATTGAGAATTCTCATTTCAAACGACGACGGCGTTTTCGCACCAGGTCTGGGCGTCCTCGCCCGGCAACTGGCGCAAGAAAAGCACGAAGTCTATGTGGTCGCCCCTGACAGGCAAAGAAGCGCTACCGGCCACTCCGTTACCCTGCACAAACCGCTGCGAGTCGAACGGGTTGACCTGGAAGCGGGAATCAAAGCTGCCTGGTCTACTACCGGCACTCCTTCAGATTGCATAAAACTGGCTGTCAATCAGCTGCTGCCGGACAAACCAGACGTTATTATCTCTGGAGTTAACTCTGGACCTAATTTAGGGTCCGATGTTCTTTACTCGGGCACAGTGGCAGCGGCCATGGAAGGGGCGTTTTCGGGCTTTCCCGCCATAGCCGTCAGTGCGGCAAAAAATGACCGCGCTACCTTTGCCCTGGCTGCCGAGTTTGTAGTTGATTTCTTGCGGGTGATGCCCAAAGCGCCTATGCCCAGCCGCGGACTTTTCAATATCAACGTGCCGGAGCCAGCCAATTTAAAAGGCGTGCGTGTGACAGAACTTGGCAAGCGTCAATATCAAGATATTTTTGAATTGCGCCACGACCCCAATGGTCGTGACTATTACTGGCTTTCAGGCCGCGCCATTGAAGAAGGCGAGTCGGAACTATCGGACGTCTACGCCCTGATTCATGGCTACATTACGGTTACACCGGTTTCTTTCAATATGACCGACAAAAATACTTTGGCCAAGCTTCATGAGATGATGACTGTCAATGAGTTCTCCCACCACGTTCGATCTAAATAACAGTTTCAAGTCTTTCCTCAAAGACCCAGAATGGCCGCTCAAGACTACAATTGGCGGTTTCGTCAACTATATGTCTCTTGGCATATTTATCTTCAATCCCGCTCTCACGCCCATTTGTTTCATACTCTCAGCCCTTTCTACAGGCTACTTGCTGCGAAGTTTGCGCATGAGCGCAAGTGGTGAGCTCGATAAGCTGCCTGGTTGGAACGATTGGATGGATCTCACCATCTCAGGCCTTTCCTGGCTTTCAATTGCGGCCGGTTTTTTCTTTTTTGCCATGTCGGTTTTGGCCATCAGTCTTATCACCGGCGCCGGCTTTGACCTTTCTAATGTGTCCAAGCCCAATTTTCTGATTTGGGCTGAAAGCACTTTTCTCTTTTTGTTCTTTCTCAGCTTTGCTCAGAACTTTTTTCTGGCAGTCTTAATGGCTAATTTTGCTCAGGAAGAGCGCATGGCAGCAGGTTTTGCCTGGCGCAAAGTATTGAGGCGCATATCTAGAGCGCCCCTCGAGCTTGGAACAGTATGGCTGGCAGGCTCGACACTGACGATGGTGGCGCTGATAGTGCCTACAATCAGCGTGATCGGAGCACTATTCACGCCATTTTGCTTTTTCCTGGCTCAAATAATCAGCACCCGAATGATCGGGCAGACCTGGGCTTATTTAGACCAGTTGGAACAGTCGGGCAACAAGTCGAATCAGTCGAAAAGCGACGCCAAAAATTCGACGGTGGCCACTTAGCGACTGACAACAGTGCGAAGACGGCCATCGCTGGTGCGGTAGAGCTTCTGGGCCGCGGCAATTTGTGTGGGCGTGGGGCCGCTTTGTTGCTGTATATAAGGATAGCTGGCTGGTGTAACCGTGCTGCTATGGGTAAGCTGTTTGAGATACATGCCGATCCAGCGAGTCATACCGCCAATTTGAGTAATAGCAGCAGAGGCCACTTTGCCGGCTTGCTTGGCTGCTACGTGACCGTAATCTAAAGCTTCGTCAACGGTTTCAGGTACTTTGACTGTAATGTTGTTGCCCTTATGGACAATGCCGTAAGGGTAGGCTGGAGCTTTCTCGACAGGGCCATGCAGGGCTTTTTTGCTGGCAGTGGGAGCAGGAGCGGCGGCAGCGGGCGATAAGCTGATATGGGCAGTGCCCAGACCGGGTATGGACAGGGCCAGTTTGCGGCCGGAATTGTCGATTTCTTGAATTTTGCTGGCGCCCTTACTTTTGGCGGCAATGCGAGGGTCGCTCCCTCTGGCGTTAAGAGCCTCAGGAGACATGGCTTCAACTCTTTGGGTCTGCAGCAAAGCCTGAGATGCTAGAAGAGCACTTACTCCACCAAGCAAAATAGCTTTATTAATTCTCATAAATCCTCTACCAGAGCGCATTGACGTGATTATGTCACAAACAGAAGTCTGCTAAAGCCAACCTGGATAATTTCTTGATAACCTGGGTCGAAACAAGCCAGCGAAGCCATATGCCCACTTGACTAGCGTCGATTATCAGGTATAGTCGCAGTAGACAAGCAAGTGCATATGATAGGATCGATAGGATCCCATTTATTGTTGCCCGGTGGCAGCTTTTGCATGAGATTTAGCGGAGCAAGATTAGACCTTAACGATGGAAGATACTGATAGTAGTAGCTCAGAACAAGCATCCGAAGACCCCCTTCCGGGGCGACCTTTAAAACTTTCGTGCAATCTTGCATTGGTAGATAAGGACAGGCAGCGCAGTTAGCGTTGTCTGATTTTGCTTTGTACCAAATAATGTGGATTCCAGTTTTAATTCTCTTCAATGCCTTTTTTGTGGCGGCGGAAATGGCCCTCGTGCGTGTGCGGCGCACGCGCATCGACCAATTGGCCGAGCGCGATAATCTTTTTGCCAAAAAAGTACAAATTTACCTGGCCGATCCTGAACGCTTTATTTCAGCCTGTCAGTTAGGTATTACCATCGCCACGCTTTTACTTGGTGCTGCGGGCGAAAGTG
The DNA here is from genome assembly GCA_021772135.1 of Candidatus Obscuribacter sp. Taxonomy (GTDB): domain Bacteria; phylum Cyanobacteriota; class Vampirovibrionia; order Obscuribacterales; family Obscuribacteraceae. Next base: position 22,148 of record JADYXQ010000079.1, on the reverse strand, counting down.
CACTGGCTGAGAAGCTGGCTGAGTGGAGCCGACACCTGGGTATCCAGGCCAATCTTCCCGAATCGACTCTCAAAACTTTAGCCTTGATTTCATTTGCTTTCGCTTTTGCGCTGACGGCCTACATTCAAACTGTGGGCGGCGAACTTCTACCGAAGATGCTCACCTACTCAAGAGCTGAAACGGTGATTTTATTTACCGTTTATCCGATGCACTTCTGGTGCCTGCTCACTTCGCCATTTCTAGTGGTGCTGCAAAAAACAACTGAAATTGTGGTCAGGCTTTTGAAAATAAAAGATCCGCCTTCAATTCACTCTGTGCACTCAGAAGAAGAGTTGAAAATGCTTGTTACAGCTTCTCATGACGAAGGGGTGCTCGAGCCTGATGAAGAAGAAATGCTGCACAGCGTCTTTGACTTCTCCGACACTATCGCTTCAGAAGTAATGACACCACGAATCGACCTTGTTTGCGTGCCGGCCACCGCTACCATTCGCGAATTTGTGAACGAGGCTCTGAAGTGGGGCCATTCGCGCATACCGGTTTTCGAAGAAGACATGGACAATATTTTTGGCATGGTGCACATTCGAGACGGCCTCAGGGCCATGGTCGAGCATAAAGAAAATTCGTATGTGCGCGAATTTACCCGCAATATTTTGATTGTGCCGGAAAACAAAAATCTCAAAGATTTACTGACCGAGTTCAAGCTCACCAAAACTCACATGGCGATTGTCATGGATGAATATGGTGGCACTCAAGGTATCGTCACCCTGGAAGACTTGCTTGAAGAACTAGTGGGCGACATTGCCGATGAGCACGAAATCGTCGAAGAATTCATTCACATCGAACCAGATGGCTCTTATATATTGGACGCCAAGCTGACGCTTGAAGAAGCCAACGAAAAACTCGATTTGAATATTGAAGACGAAGAGTTCAACACTATAGGTGGTCACGTTTTTGGTGCCCTGGGCAGAGAGCCTGTGCCTGGTGATGAAATTGAAGCTGAATCGTGTGTCTTGCGCGTAGAAGAATCGGATCGCCATAGAATCATCAAGTTGCGCATGACCAGAAAAGCTCCGCCTGAGTCTGGTGCCGAAGGCAATGACACACCGCCGACAAACCATCACAAGAATAATAATGGTCGCCGAACTACCGAACAGGGTATACCGGCCAGTAAAATCAATACAGATTGATCTGTTCAGGAATAAAAACGATTGCCTTCAACCACAAGAGAAGCGCTTCTTAAAAAAGCCTCCAAAGTACGAGCCAAGAAACGACTCGGTCAAAACTTTTTGATTGAACCCTCTGTTCTGGCAAAAATTGTAGACAGCCTGAATTTGAGTAGCGAAGATATCGTTCTTGAAATCGGACCAGGACTGGGTTTTCTCACCGAAGTGTTGCTTGAAACCGGGGCCAGAGTCTTTGCCATTGAACTAGATAGAGAAATGGTGGCCCATTTGCAAGAACTCAAACATCCGAATTTGACGGTTATTCACGGTGACTTTCTCGATTTTGACATTAGTTCTATTGCACCGGCTGCAGTGGCAGCAGGGAAAAAAATAAAAATTGTCGGAAATGTGCCTTATCAAATTACCACTCCGATTATCAGTCATGTGTTTGGCGAAATCGGTGAGCCGAGCCCCTGGCTGCCTTCGGTTGCAAGCCTGACTATGACCGTGCAGAGAGAAGTAGCGCTGCGCCTTTCAGCAGAACCAGGCAATAAAACATACGGACAGCTTACCCTTCTCAGCAATTATTACAGCGTCTGCAAAATGATCTTGTCTATCGGCAAAGAAATGTTTGTGCCGCAGCCTGATGTAGAATCAGCGGTGGTGCAAATGACCACGTTGGTTAAACCAAGCGTGGTGACTGAGAATGCCGAATTTTTGCGTAAAGTGATTGCCGGTGGATTTAGAGAAAGACGAAAAATGCTGCGCAACAATCTGGCTTTTACCCAATTGAGTCAGGAGATGCTGGGACAGATTTTTGAAGATCTAAAAGTGGCACCATCAGCTAGAGCTGAGAATCTTCCTCTTACGACCTTTGCGCTGTTGTCGGACGCTATTCAAGAAAAACGCCGCCATGAACAAGAATCAAAACTCGTCTAACATAATTGAAGTGGTGGCACCGGCCAAACTCAATTTCACTTTTGAGATTACCGGCCTGCTACCAGGCGGCTATCACGAAGTGCGCACGCTAATGAGTACAATAGCGCTGGCAGACCAGCTCAGTTTCGCTTTCTCGCCCTCCCGTGAGCCTTCAGTTAATTTGAGCCTGGCTAAAGACGGCTTTAAAGGTGAGTTTCCTCTTGGGGGAGATAATCTCATTGCCAGAGCTGCACGGCTGTATTTATCCAGCATCGATAATCCGCGCAGTTTGCAAATTGATGTCACCATTGAAAAAGACATTCCTATTGGTGCCGGCATGGCCGGCGGATCGGCCAATGCCGCCGCCACACTTTTAGCCATGAATCAATATTTCAATGGGCAGTTGAGCTCAACTAAAATGCTCGAACTAGCAGGCAAGCTGGGAGCGGATGTGCCTTTCTGTCTAGTAGGTGGTTTGCGCGTCGGCACCGGCCGCGGTGATGTCTTAACAGACGCATTGCCTATGGCCGAATCCGTGCATCTGGTAATTGCCAAACCGAGACACCTCTCCATTTCCACACCGTGGGTCTATCAAGCCTACGACCAGGCTAGCGAGATTTTTCATCTGCATGAAAAACTTCAAGATCGCTATATGACCGATGCGCTGCCGGGAGATTTCGCCGCACAATATCTCGGCGATGGAAATCTAGCGGAATCGCTTAAAGCCTTTGGCAATGATTTTGAACAAGTGGTCTTTCCGCACTATCAAGAATTGAAGGATATCAAGCAAACTTTTCTCAAACTAGGCGCGCTTGCCTGCCACATGACCGGCAGTGGACCGACTATTTTTGCTGTGGTAGCCAGTGGCGAAGCGGCTGAAATGCTGAAGCGCGACTTTTACGAACAGTATTGCCAGGCCAATGAGATTGCCTGTGCCACCAAATATGATCCAATTGATCTCTGGGTGACCAGCACTATTGATGATGGCGCAAAAGTTTTAGCGGTGAGCAGCCCGGAGACTGATTGAATAGAGTGGCAATTAAAAAATTAAAGGAAACGATCACGCCGGAGAAAAAGGTCGTTAAGAAAGGCGTTAAAAAAGCGGTGAAAGAGGTTCTTAAAAAACCGATTAAGCCAGCGACAGAAAAGAAAGTAAATTTGGTTTCAAAAGCAATTGCCCAGCGCGAGATCAATACTCTGTTGCAAACTTACCCGGAAGCTGAATGCGAGCTCGATTACAAGACTGATTTTCAACTTTTGATTGCCGTCATTCTCTCGGCTCAATCTACTGACGTCACCATTAACAAAGTGACGCCGGAATTATTTCGCCATTATCCGACCCCTAAAGACCTGGCAGACGCCGATATCGAACATATTAAAAAGCTCATTAAACAAAGCGGCTTCTTTAATGCCAAGGCAAAGAACATTCAGGCTTGTGCGCGCGATATCGTCACCAAGCACGGTGGCGTGGTGCCAACTGTGCACGAACAGCTGATTGCTTTACCGGGTGTCGGTCGCAAAACCGCCAATGTGGTGCTGGGCGTTGCCCACGGCGTCTCCGGATGGAGCGTAGATACACACGTGCAGCGCCTTTCTCGCCGACTGGGCTTTACTAAAGAAACAGATCCATACAAAATCGAACTGGGTCTGCAAAAGCTTTTTCCTGGTCAGGACTGGTCAAAACTATCGATTACTTTGATTTTTCACGGTCGCCGCTGCTGCTACGCTCGCAAGCCCGATTGTCCAAAATGTCCTATCAATGATATATGTCCATCTTCAGAAGTGCGGCCCTGCGAAGTTGCCAAATCGCTTGCGTTCTGATAGCGAAAGCTTTCTTTGTGGCATAGTTGAAATAACGCATTCAAGAGCAGACCGAGCTAATAATGCATCTGCATTGCACTAAGTCAGGAGAAGCGATGAGTCAGGAAGGGGTTGAGAAAACAGAACAGCCAATCAAAGTACAACGCCTTGGTTTCTTTGAAAACATCAGCGAATCGGCTAAACATGTCCGCAATTCTGTCAATGCGCAGGGGAAAACATTGCGCCAGAGCGACCATTTGTCGGCAATGCTGGTACCGGCTACCAGTTTTGCGCTACTTGCCGCAGTGCTGGCAGGGGGCTGGGCTCGCCTGGTGGTTTCGGTTATTGCTCTGGCGGCGCTGCTTTTTTATGTGCTCAGCCGTATAGGTATTATGCGCACTTTAAGCGAGAGGCAAGCGGCCTTAATCTGGCACATTTTTCTTGGAATGTTCCTGATGGGCATTACCTTTAGCTTTGTCTTTCTCGAAATTTCCAACCATATCAGGTAACCATGGCCTGGCCACGGGCATTTAATCTGAATCTGCAAAGCGCTTATTAGCCTCTCCTCTGGGTAGTTAATAAAGGACACTGCCCTAGGTCGATTTACAATGAAAGACAAGGCTAGCGGAGACGGAAAGAAAGCCGGGAGCTAGTATTTACAGCGTCAATATGCCGATATCAAAGGTCTTTCTAAAGACGGGAAAAACAACGATGTGGGATTTCTACCGACATCAAGGCCGTTAATGACAGAATCGAACCACTAGTTTCTGCGTTAGCGTTAGGCTTCGCCCAGCCTGAAGTTAACTGATTTTTCTTGGCACATGCTGTCTTAAAATATATAGGCTGTCCGCTCGGGACGAGGAGAAACTTGCTTGTAGAGCCATTCACTATATAAGTAGCAGGTTCATTTTTTTCAACTGGTAGACCAACCTCGTCGGCGGCATCTGCAGTGTGTAGGCGAATTTCTTTGCCGAACGAACGGGCCTTGAGTGTGGCTATTTCAGCCACTGAATACTCAGGTTTTTCCGTATCGGCATCAACAAACATTCCCCTAACTTTGCGCACCAGCTCGCCACTTTTCACGAGCCTGGCCAGAGTTTTGTCATAGGTATTCCTTAGATAGGCTTTGCTCAACAAGTCTCGAGTTGTAAAAAGGGTTCCTGGCGGCAGGGACCTTACATGTTTCATGATGGCAGCACGGCAGCTCATAGAACCTCCTTATCTTTTGGCAGGGGCTTCTATGTAATACGTATTCTGTTAGCGGAAAGTTCGATGGTTTTCGAAAAAACGATATTTTTTTATAGGGGGATTTTCCGCCGAATATCTGACAACACTTACCTGCATTTGGGTGTTTTATTTTTGTCAGATAAACAAAGGAAAATCCCCCCATCAAAATAATTCAAAAAAGCAAACAGCTCACCAAACACCAAATCAAGCAAATTCGCGCTCATAACCAACAAAAAAATACGCCGCCTGCCAAAACAGACGACGCATCCAATTATCAAAAACAGCTTTACTTTTTCTTGTCACCTTGATTGTATCTTGGATCATAAGGCTCTTTATTTATGTTCCAGACACCACGCGGGTGAACAATAGCATTGCCTTTAGCATCGCGCTTCAGATGTTGATTGTCGCGAGAATCAAGCAAAACGATATTATCTTTCTGCCGAATAACAGAAAAATATGTCCCTGCCATTTCCTTGTTCATGTAAGTGAGAAGTTGATCCACGGTTTTGTGGCCACCGCCATGCAATTTATCATTCTCATTGGCATCTTTAACGGCGCGCCTGACGTCAATATTAAAATTACCGTTTATAGCTACGAAATCAGCGGCTTGCTTGGCAAACTTCTGATAGCGCTCATTAGTTTCTACCGACGGTTCGATTTTAAGCTCAGGGAGTTTCGGACCATCAAGCCGCGGAGCCGGTTTGTTGAGGTCATAGCTCATCGTGTTGAGTGGCGGGTTCTTCATATGGTCCATATCATAGAGAGCCTTTTGCTCAGGCTGCTTGGCGGCCTGCTGCTTATCATCGGAAACTTCAAATTTGGATGCCATAATCACTCCGGCTGCAGGTCTAGAAGAGGAAGCAAAGAACTTCCAAAATTGATTTACCCACGACAGCCAGATCTCAAACTGCGTCGCTAATCAGCCGCAGTCTCGATTTTCCAACGAAAAATGGCGGAGCCGTCGTCCGGCGCAAAACGGACTTCGGTATTGCTGTCAGCAACGTGGAAGGCACACATAGCTTCGCCGTTTAAAGGAACACTCTTAAAAATCATGCCGTTACCGTCAGCGGACGGCTTCAATTGAATTAACGACTTGCCCGGCTGAATCAGAGCTGTGCGCTCACGCACATAGTGGGGCTGGAATATCAAAGTCGTGTCTTCATTTTGCAATCTGATCAAATACCGATCAGTTGGCTTGTGGGTCTTGGGATCTACCTGACGGGTGAAAATCCATTTCTGGCGTCCACCGTGATTGTAGGGAGCAAGAAACACATTTTGGCCGGCTGTCGGTCCGTTTGGCTCCAGAGCTTCGCCGCTGGCCACGCTGGAAACGAAGTAAACGCCTGTTTCAGGCATCGCTACTTGAGCTAGAGCCAAAGAGGCCATGGCCATACAGGCGCCAACACTCAATAAGCTAGAAATCACAGCATTAATAAATTTCATCAGATCCTCAAGAACGTTGAGCCATTATCAACAACTGCCCACAGTCTAACAACTAATGCTGGATAGTGTTTACAGCTTTTGTTTAAATTTTTCAGCATAGCCGGTCATCTCCACGTATCCCTGCCCACGCACAGGCTTCCTATTAGATGAACCTGTGACTGTGACAGAGCCTTCCCAGTAGGTTATTGCTGTAGAGCGACCGGTGACAAGTTCTTGATCGAGTAGATTGGGCGAGAGCACAAGGTCGAGACCCGCTGAGGGAACCGAAACTTTCCAGCCCATGGGATATTTGCCTTTTGTCTTGCTGCTTGTCCAGCTACCGGTGGGGCTGATGGCAAAGTCGGCCAGCGAGATATGTTTACTCGTGCCATCGGCATTGACAATGGTGCCGCTTGATTGTTTTTCAACAGTACCATCGGTCCGCCTCAAAATATAAAGCATGAGCTCGCGGTTATCATCGAGTTGAATTGAGTACCAGTCCCATCCGGACTGATCGGTTGTTAGTTGGTTCGAGCCAAATTCATGATCCATCCAACTCAAGCCAGTCACCGCATATGGTTTCTCACCAGCAAAAAGCGTACCTATGGTTTTCAATCTGGTCATTGAATAATAATGAGATGCACAGCCGACACAACCGGCTTTCTGACTGACACCGTTGACTCCATGAATAACAGGTGGTTTAAGCGAATCGAGCAGTAAGTGAATGGAATAATCAGGGGCGTCTGCTCTCAATAAATAATGCTCACCGATTTTTTCCACAGACCAGCCTTCGTTAAAAACGTAATATGCATCTTCGCGAGCACCGGCCAGCCTTAAACCTGCTCTGTTGAGTTTTTCTCGATAGCTGAATTTTTTGCCGTTTTCGTCAGTTACGGCAAAGTGGGCCAAATAGAAATTATCCATTTTCCAGACTGAATTTTTGTTGGCGGGCTGGTCGTCGGCGCCGGTACGAAAAAAAGTCAGCTCATAACCGAATTTGCGTTTGTCGTCAGTGAGCAAATGACCGGTGTAATACCACCATTCAGTGCGAAATTGATCGTGACTGAAATGGTCTTTGGGAAACTTGTATTGGTAACCGGGTAATGCTTGCTTATAAACCTTTGGCAGTGCAAAAGCTGACGTGGTCGAGCTCACGGCCAATAATAGCAACAGAATCAGGGGGCGTAAGAGACTCAACATGTTGTCACCTCCAAAACTGTTTTATTCATCCCGCACCACTGACGGTGCCAGCGTTTTTGCCGCAATATTAGCCGGATAGATTCCCGATAATATCGACGTCAAAATCACCAGGGTAGAAGATTGCCAGATAAAATCGAAAGGTATGGAGTATTGCACGCTCCAGCCAAATGACTGTTTGTTAATTACGTGAATCAGAAGCAGAGAGAGGATAAATCCAAGGCCGATGCCGCCCAGATTGCCGCAAAAACCAAGAATGGCCGCCTGCAAATAGACTATTTTAGCCAGCTGACTTTTCTTCGCTCCCACATAGCGCAGAATGGCAAACTCACGCTTTGACTCAATTGTCAGAGCAAACAAAGCATTCATCACCGAGAGCATGGCCACGGTCACAGCGATGGTATGCAGGGCGTAAGTAATGGCAAAAGTACGATCAAAAATACGGATGGCCTCTTTGCGCAGTTCGCTAGTACTCGATAATGCCACCAGCGAGTCTTTGCTTATCGCATTTAAAATGCCCTGTCGCACAGCTTCAATGTCGGCGCCATCTTTGAGATAAATCGCCACGCTCGATATGGTCGGGTCGTGATAAAGCTCTTTGTAAACATCGCGGGGGATAATGACATAGCCCAGGTCGCTGGCATAATCATAAAATACGTCTTCGATGACAAAGCTTTTCTTTCCTTCCGGCGTATCCACCACCACTGAATCACCTTTGTTCAGATTCTTTCGCACTGCGAAAGGTTCTGAAATAATGGCTCGCATACCGCGCACTCTGCTGCAGACAGATTTGCTGTCCTCACCGGAGAGAAACAATTGATTGCCGTACTTAGTCAATACATCAAAGTCAGCCGCCGCAAGAAAAGCGTTCATTCCCTGATAGTCAATTTTTCGGTCGACAAAACCTTCTGCCGCCGCCACTCCAGGAACAGCGTTCACTGCCTGTAGTACCGCTTCCTTTAAACGACCATTCTTATTACCAGAGGCGCGGGCCCGCGATTGCAGCCAGAGATCGGCTTCAAAGCTCTGGTCAATCCAGTGAGTGACGGTTTTTCTAAAACTACTGATCATAATAGCGAGGCTAACCATCATGGCGATACCAATCATCAGCGACGCACAGGCAACGGCAGTGCGGCCAAGTGTTCCCTGCAATGAAGTAGCGGCAATACGACCCTCAACCCCGAATATCTTAAAGAGCAGACGGGCCATGAGCGGCAGCAACTTGGACAAAACGAGAGGGGTTAATAGCGATGTGCCCATTATGGCCAGCAAGGCTGCCAGGTAACCAAATAAGGGGAAGTTATTCACGGCCGGTTGCAGTGCCGATAGGTAACAGAGCAAAAGGCAAATGATGCCGATGCCAAACAAATAGTTTTTACTATTGCGCACCTTTGTTTCATGTGAGGCTCGCCTGGTCGCCTCTGCCGGATCCACAGAGAGAGCTTCAAGCAGGGGCGGTAAAGCGGCTATCAGTGTCAGGGCGATACCAATAGCAAAAGCGACGGCATATTGAAGCGGATCGATGGTGACTTTTTCAAGCGGTACTTTGAAATAGAAATATTGAAAGGTCTGTGCCACTGCCTTCAGTGCCCCATCGGCCATGAAAGCGCCCATCATTACACCAAGGCTGGTACCAAGCAAGCCAAGGCCCAGGGCTTCACCTAAAAATAGGTTCTGCACAGTCTGTTTTTTAACGCCCAGGGCGCGGAGAATACCGATCTCTGGACGCCGCCGCAAAATGGTAATGGTCATGGTGTTGTAGATGAGAAACATCCCGACCATCAGAGCAATGAAAGTCAGTGCCAGCAGATTATATTCAAAGGACCGCACCATTTTTTCCGCTTGGTCAGATCTGGTGTCCGGCGTGGCCACCTGCACATAGGTAGGCAAGGTAGCGACTAGTTTTTCCTGCACCGCGCTCAAAAGCGGCGCTGGCACAATCAAATCTATTCTGGAAATTTGGCCGGGCCAATTAAGAATGTCTTGCGCCAGACCAATGTCGGCCACCAGAATATTACCACTATAAGCACCGCCTATACCCCCCGATCCGAGCACGCCGGCAACCACAAGCTTTTCTATTTGATCGTTAACGAGTATGGTCAGTATGCTGCCTTTTTTATAGTGATAGCGCCTCGCCAATTTTCCGCCAATCAAAACCGCTCTGGGGCTAAAAACCGTAAGAGCCGCTACTTGCTTTTCAGCTACTGTAACTAATTTTTCATCAGTGTCCTCAGCGCGCAAGTTATTGCTGCCAGACTTGAGTATCGAATCAGGTTCACCGTCTGAATCAGCGTCAGACTGATAGCTTTTGAAATCAGCGTCGGCCAGCATATCGATACCGATTAGCTGCACAATTTCACCAGCTACGGTGCCTGCCACCGGCATTTCCCCGCTAGCGCGGTCAACATCATTGGGCAAATTTGTCAAAACCAGATGTTCGTCTATTATGGGCGTATATTTGACACCAAGTGGCGTCAAAGAAGCAATTTCGCTCAAACTATTCTCGCTTAAAGATGGTCCGGCCAGGGGTACAAGCTCCACATTGGCCTTACCAGAAACTTGCGAAACGGTCTGTTTGAAGCGGCTGATGGCGGTATTATTGGCGATGCTGATGGCAAGGTAAACGCTGACACCGAGAGCAATACCAAAGACCGTGAGCGTGGTCCTGATCCAGTTGCGCCGCACATCGCGAACAATAAAGCGTGAAAATAAATTGAGAGCGAAAAGCATTTTATGATTTAGTTCTTCGAATCGCTGACCACCAGTCCATCTTTCATCCGTATTATGCGATCGCCTACAGCTCCAGCTTCTTCACTATGTGTGGCCATAACAATGGTTTGCTTCAAAGTTTTATTCAATTCCTTCAAGAGAGCAAGCACGTTCTTGCCATTCTCCGAGTCTAAATTACCCGTGGGCTCATCAGCCACAATCAGCTCCGGTTTGTGCACCAGCGCTCTAGCAATAGCCACTCGCTGCATCTCCCCACCCGATAACTGGGCCGGATAAAATTTAAGCCTTTCTGCCATGCCTACTTTTGTCAAAATTTCCACAACTCGCTGCTGCCGCTCAGAGGGGCTGATTGCTCCAGCCAGATCAAGAGGCAATGCTACATTTTCAGCCACTGTAAAAGTAGAAAGCAAATTGAAGAACTGAAAGATAAAACCGATTTTTTTCGCTCTTAATTCAGTCACTTGCTCATCGCTGAGCTTGGTGACATCTTTGCCGTCGAACAAAATCTCCCCGCTGCTGGCGCTATCAAGGCCGGCGATGACATTAAGCAATGTACTCTTGCCGCAACCGCTTGCACCCATCAGTGAGACGAATTCGCCGCGCTCGATAACGAGGCTGACGTCGTGCAAAGCCCTGACTTGATGTTCGCCATAAGCCTTGCCTACAGCCCTGATGCTTAGAATGGGTGATGAGTCGGTGTCTGCAGGCGGCAAGATATAGATTCCATATAGAGTTTACTGATTCATTGTAACTACCTGCGGGCTGCCTCTCCCTTTAATTTCCTCTAGATAGTGCAAAAGCGGCAATATTCAGAAAATTTGGCGTAGAATTTGCTTACGTGAGATCAACTGTAATTCCCATTTCTGATGAATATATGGCGGCGCAAGATCCTTTGCTCGCCGATTTACAGTTTCGCTATCCCATGCGCCGCTATCAAAATGAAATTTTAGAGCTGGTAGCCGGTAAGCTCGCCCGGGGCGAAAAAGAGCTGCATATAGTGGCACCGCCCGGAGCGGGCAAAACCATTATCGGCCTGCAAATGATAAGCAACCTCAAATGCCCGACTTTAATTCTCTGCCCTAACACTACAATTCAGTCGCAGTGGGGCTCGAAGCTGAATCTATTTCTGTCACCTGAAATGGTGGACTACAATCAGACAAAAGAACGCACCGATCAGCTGCTCGGTAACCATGAAGACCAGCCGCTCAAGCCCATCACCGTGCTTACCTATCAGGTGCTCTCCACACCAGGCAAAGAGCAGGAATATCTGGAGAAGTTGGCCCACAATTCATGGGTGGAAGAGCTGGTTAAGGGCCGTTCCATCGGCATCGGCGAAGCCGAGCTGCGCATTATCGAAATTTTTCAAAATAATCCCAAAGCTCATCAAAAAGAAATTTCCAGGCACGTCAGTCGTTTGCGCAAACGCCTGACTGAAGTTATGGATTTAAAAGATGTATTGCACCCCAATGCCATTGAGCTTTTGCAAGCTTTGCGCCGGCAAAAATTTAAAATGGTGCTTTTTGATGAATGCCACCACTTGACCGATTACTGGGCAGCGATCATGCAACATTTGATTCGCTACCTCGATAATCCTATTGTTATTGGTCTAACGGGTACGCCGCCTGAGAAAAAATCAGCCAGTCAAGAAACACGCTACCTCAGCCTTGTGGGTGAGATTGACTATCAGGTACCGACGCCGGCTCTCGTAAAAGAAAAGGGTCTGGCACCATTTCAAGATCTCGTCTTTTTTGTGGAGCCGACGCAAAAAGAATTTGATTACCTGGCCGATCAGCACCATGAATTTCACTATCTAATTGAAGAATTATGTGGTGCCGAATATCTCAAGCCGCATAATCATCAAACACAGGCTCTGGCAATTAACGCTGAAGCACCGACTTTTTCTTTCACCTCCGAAGGCAAAGGGCACCGTGAGCAGGCTAAGCTAAGCTCAAGCGGCGGCCAGTTAAATTTGTCCAGCGGTGTTTCAACACTTGCTCAAACACCGAATCAAGCAATACCTAAATCGCCCCCTGTAACTGAAAAGGTGGCTTATCCACCATTGACCCAATATATTTTCGATCTAACCCAGTCTATCGAGTTGCAACAGGGCTTCAGTGCCTATTTTAAAAACGACACGGCAATGGCGTCGGCATTGATTCGGGCTATCTGGAAACTTGGTTTGCCGCGGCCCAGGGCAGTGGAATTTTCCCACGAATTAACCCAAGCACCATTGCTTGAAGACTGGATGATCTTAATTGAAGATTTCGCTTCTAAAAAGCTCAAATTGAGCGGCGATGAAAAAGCTCACAAACTCTATGATCACATTCGCTCGGCCACGCGAAAATTAGGTTATGCCATAACCGAACAAGGATTGCGTAAACAGGCTTCTCCAGTAGACCGCGTCTTAGCCTTCAGTGAAGCCAAACCAAAAGCTGTAGCTGAAATTTTGGCACTGGAATATCGCGTTTTACAAGATAGACTGCGAGCAGTTGTGGTGACAGACTTCGAACGCATGTCAGCTACAGCGGTAAAAAGTTTAGAGGGTGTTCTCAGCGAAGAATCTGGTGGTGCCATAGCCACCATGCGCATATTGCTGCAAAGCCCCATTGCCGTCTATATCAATCCGTGCCTGGTCACCGGTTCGCTTTTGCTTGTAGACAGCGCTATTCAAGAACAGTTTGTCGAAGCGGCAAAAGTGTTTATTAAAGAAGCCGGTTACAACTTCGAGCTTCTGGTCAATTACAAAAGTGGTGACAAATATTGTCAGCTCACAGCCAATTCATCGGCCTGGGAATCGCGTTTATATGTGGCCCTGGCCACCAGTTTGTTTGAACGGGGCATTACTAAATGTTTGATTGGCACAAGAGGTCTGTTTGGTGAAGGCTGGGACAGCCAGGCACTGAACACGTTAATCGATTTGACCACCACGACCTCGGCTGTTTCAGTCAAACAGCTGCGCGGGCGGTCCATTCGCATTCAGAACGACGCTCTCGGTGAGCGAAAAGTAGCCAACAACTGGGATGTAGTCTGCATTGCCCCCAGCCTGGAAAAAGGCTTGAACGACTACTATCGCTTCGTGCGCAAACACGACGGCTATTTTGGCATTTGCGACGATGGACAAATCGAATGCGGTGTCGGCCACGTTCATCCTTCATTTTCAGAATTGACTCCGGCTGAAGTCTTTGCTTCATTCGCCGACTTCAATCAAGAGATGATGGAGCGTGCTCTGGTGCGCCACAAAATTTATGAATTGTGGAAAATCGGCGAGCCTTACAAAAACAAATTACTCGAATGCCTTGAAGTGGCGCGCATGCGCAAACTTGCCCTCACTCCTCCACACATTCGCTACAACAGTAAATACAAAGAGCACGCAAAAGAACTGCGAGCGGCTCTAAACGGCATCTGGTTCGAATATGCCGGGCTGGGGGGCATGGTATCGCTGGCGGTGGCGGCGGCATTGTCATTTGCAGGCCTGGCACCATTTGTCTGGGCGGCGATTTTGCCCGCCTGCGGTGCAATGGCTGTGGCGGCCATGAAACGCAAAGCATTATTCCTCAAACTAAAAAAAGACCTGTGCCAACCAAACTCGCAAGAGTCATCATTGATTGATATCGCTAACGCCGTCATGGTGGCATTGCAACAGGTCAAGCTGCTACCGCCCGGGGTAAGCAAAGAGAGCATTCATGCCACCATTCGCTCTGACGGCAGCTATCGAGTGTTTCTTGATGATGTAGAGCCGCAGGCATCCAAACATTTCAATCAGTCACTTAAAGAAGTACTGGCACCGCTGGCCAACCAGCCATACTTAATTGCCAAGTATGAATTTACACTGGCAGAAGCGGTTGCCGAAGAGCAGAGTGATCGCTTTTTCCGCAAATATATAAGTGGCCGGGCCGAGCCTAAAATCGGTAGTTATCATGCGGTGCCGAACTTACTGGCTCGTTCGGAAAAAGGTCGCCAGGCTTTTCAAGATGCCTGGAATAAATATGTAAGCCCGGGTTTTATCATCGTTACCGAGACAAAACCCGAGCTTTTAAACAAATATTTCGGCATCGGACCCAGTCTTGCTAAAAGATTACTCTGGGAATAAACCGGAATTTAGACCAGATACTAGTCTTTCATGTGTGATCTGAGCAAAATGGATGACAAAAGCTGGAATGCTTCGTCTTCGAAAGTGTTCTGAGTCAGCGCTTTTTGCAAAGCTGCCTTCTCGTCTTCCGAAACTACTCCATCGGCCATAACCAACTCACGAATGACCCTTGCCTCGTATTTAGAGACTTTGTTATCGTCGGTGAGTACTTCTTTCAGGGCTTCTTCTAATGTTCTGGCCACGCTTGCGCCTCCTAATGCGAACTTCAAGTTGAGATTATACTTAATGCTCGCAAGAAAAGCAGAAAGCAGCAGCACAAAAAATAATAGGGGTGCCATGAATACTGAGCCATCGAATCTCGAAATTACTCCTCTGGACCTGAAAAAGCGCATGGACGCTGGGGAGACGCTATTCATTCTTGACATCAGAGAAGATCATGAACTTGGTATTTGTGCTCTCAACAACTCCGCACAGATTCCCATGGGCGACTTGCCCCAACGTTTTCAGGAGCTGGAGGCACAGAAAGACGGCGAAATCATTATCTACTGCCGCTCCGGAGCGCGCTCTGACCGTTGTGCTCAATTTCTGCGGGGCCAGGGCTTTCAAAAGGTCTTGAATTTGACCGGTGGCATTTTGCGCTGGGCCGATGAAGTTGACCCGAGCTTGATCAAATATTAGTAGGGCAAGCAGGTAGAATTAGGCTCCCAAAGGCTGAGGATTAAAGATGGACACTCCCGATGGTAAAGACAAGAGCAAAAAAGTCGACAAGAGTAAAGCATCAAGCAATTCTCAGTCTATGACCACAAAACAAGAAGCGCTGCAAACTTCAGTGAAAGCGATTAACAACGGCACTGCTACTGCGGCCTTTCGCATCGATCAGCTGAAGCAATTTGGTCGCGGCTCCCTGGCTTATTCTTCATTGCAAGCCGGTTTGCAATATTATATGGACGAAGAGCTCGGCTACTGCGCTTACACTCCACTGACTGACGGTGCTGATTCGGTCTGTGTTCTGGCCGACCCCATTTGCAACAAAGAAAATCTGCCAGCCTTCATTGACGCATTTTTGAAAAACAAAAAAGACCCAATTTTTCTTCATGCTTCTAAAGACACTGCCACGGTTCTCAACGATCGCGGTTTTTGCGTTAACGAATTAGGCGTTGAAACTTTTATCGATATTCAAAAATTCACGCTCACCGGTAATAAAAAGCAGGCATTGAGACAAGCCCGCAACAACGCTAAAAAAGATAATCTCACTTGTGTTGAAGTACTTTCTTCTGATGGTGAGATGCGCCAGGCATTTCGTAAAATCAGTGAAGACTGGATGAAACAGAAAGTGATGAGCGACAGTGAAATGCAATTCATTGTGCGGCCCATTGTTTATGTAGATGAAATCGACGTGCGCAAATTTGTCGCCATCAAAGACAATGAGGTGGTCGGATTTATTATCTTTGACCCTATGTATGAAGATGGTACAGTGGTTGGTTATATAGCCAATCACTTGCGCAGCAATCTGGACCGCTCTTATTCAGTAGTTGATTTTATTTTGCTCGAGGCTCTGGAGATTTTCAGAGCGGAAGGAAAAAAAGAAATCTCCCTCGGTCTATCACCTCTAGCGAAAGTCAATGATACTGACGAATTTCGTCACAGCAAATTGCTGTCGGCTCATTTCAAATATTCGTTCGAGAAAGCCAACTTTCTCTACAATTTTAAAAATCTCTACCGACACAAGAGCAAGTACAGACCGGAGCTACCGGGAGCCAGAGAAGAGAAAGTTTATTGCTGCATGAAAACGCGTTTTCTTCTGGTGCGAATTTACAATGTCTACAGCGTACTCGGTTTTCATCCAATCAAACAAATTATTTCGCATGTGGGTAAAGCCGTTACTGCTAAATGGCAATCAATCAGAAGCAGTGATGAACCTGTCGATGTCCCTCAAAAATAAGGCTTATGCAGTCAGCTGACCGCGATCATATAGTCAGGCTGCCAGGCGGTCGCATGCTTGGTTATGCCCAGTATGGAGACCCTCAAGGCAAGCCACTGCTGTACTTTCACGGCGGTGTGAGCAGCAGGCTTGATATTGCTTTTGCTCACGACCATTGCAAGGGGCGGGGCATCAAAATCATTGCTCCAGACCGACCAGGAATTGGCATTTCGACTTTGAAACGCGGGCGCTCAATGCTCAACTGGGCTGACGACGTTGAGTTTTTGCTCAATGAGCTTGCCGTCGACAAGCTTCCGCTGCTGGGCTGGTCTCTTGGTGGTTCTTATGCTTTCGCCTGCGCTTACAAAATACCTCAGCGGCTGCAAAAGATCGCCACAGTGGGCGCTGCTTCAGCCATGGTACCGCCAATCACCATGGCAGATCTGGGCATGTGGACAGATCGGTTTTTGCTTTGCTGCCCGCCCTATTTACAGTGGCTCCAGGCCCTTATTGTCACCATGGGCGGCAAACTGCCTCCCTGGGCGGTAAAGAAAATATTGCTGACTGAAGTGTCGCAATGCGATCGCTCCATTATCGAGACCATGAGCGATTTCGAGGCAGCTTCTTTTATCATCGAGTCTACCGGCCAGGGTGGCTGGGGCGTGGTAGACGATTACAGCGCCTATTCCAGCGACTGGCAATTTCTGGTGGAGGATATCAGCAGCAAAATCACATTGTGGCAAGGCGAAGATGACAGGCTATGCCCGCGGGCGATGTCACATTATCTTGAACAACATATAAAAAACGCCAACCTGAAAATAGTTCCTGGCGAAGGCCACTTTTTATTGCGCCGCCACCTCTCTCAAGTTCTGGATGATTTAATCTAACTTTAACTGCCGCTTTCAATCGCTTTACGAATTGCTGCCAGCGGAGCGCTATCGTCAAAACTGATGACGCCGTTATTTTCCACAATACCGAGCTTGTTCCACAGCTGAGGTAAATTGATCGAACCGGGATTGAGTGCCATCTTTGTATACAAATCTTGCAACACGGTCAAATTAAGTGCCTGATCGCCGGCTGAAATGGCCTGGTGTGCGTTCCAATCAGAAGCGGCCGTGCCGCCACTGCGGGCAATACCACGCAAAGCGTGCTCAAGGCCAAATCGATTTTTAGTCTGTTTGCGAATTTCGATGTCGGCCAGCAAGCAATAAAGCGCACCGCCCCAGTACACTCTGCCCCACGAACGGGTGTAATTGAGGCCCCCATCACTCTGGGGCAATCCGGCCGGAGCGTTTTCAATCAGCTCAGCCCACATTTGCCTGGCACTGGTCATGCCGGTGCGCACGCGACCGATTGGTTCTTCATAAGTAGCAATGCCCTCGGCTAACCAGCGTTTTGATTTTTCAACGATAGGAAATCCTAAATGCAACAACTCATGGGTTAGAGTCCAGCTTTTGTTTAAACTTGCCCGGCTGGTGTTGCGCCCTAATGAAAGCTCAATCAAGCCATAGTCATTTTCATCATCGAAAGTACTGGTGGCAAAACCCACATGGTTGCCTTCGGTGGCGTCTATTCTGACAATGGTGAGGGGTACAGGCAGACGGCCATAAATTTTGATCACCGCCCGGGCGGCATCATCTATATAGGCCTTCAGGTCAGCTCGACTGATGTTGATTTTGCCGTTCAACACCACAATCACCCGGTCAGTTCCGTAGGTAAAGGGCATCTGGGCGCCGGCAGCAGGCGCCAGATCGTCGGCAGTCCATCCGCTATACCCGCCCGCCCAGGTCAGTGGGGCAGCGAGAAACAAAAGAGCCGCGAGCGCACAGATGGCGGCGACAAAGTTCTTGATCAAAGGCATTGGTTAATCCATAGCTATCTACTTCCAGTGTATTGGTTTTCAACAGGAATGCTCACGAAAGGACACCAGCAAGCAAAGTTTCATAAATCGCCAAGCAGGCGCAGGTGCGGCCCCTTACTGTCAACTACAGCTTAAGCATGGAAAAATTGGTCGGCTTAGCGTACCTTTTAAGAGTTATTTTGCTCATTATTTACAAGAGGCGCATATGGTTACACTTGAATCTGCCAGAAAGGTTATTGCCGCTGCCGAAAAGAAAGCCCTGGAGCTTGGCCAACCAATGAACATTGCCGTGGCCGACGGCGGAGGCAATCTGGTGGCTCATGTGCGCATGGACAATGCCTGGCTCGGCAGCATTGATATTTCAATTAAAAAGGCGTTCACAGCCCGCGCTTTCGACATCACCACTAAAGACTTAGCCACACACAGCCAATCCGGCGGACAATTTTTCGGTATCCATGCTTCCAATGACGGCAAAGTGATGATTTTTGCCGGAGGCATTCCCCTGAAGAAAGACGGCAAAGTCGTGGGCGCAATTGGCGTCAGCGGGGGCTCCGGAGAGCAAGATCATAGCGTCGCCGAAGCAGGCGCTGCTGCATTTTAAGCAAATCACTTTCAGGTAATAAATCATGCCAAAACTAACTGATCTCGCCGACCTAAAACTAAAGAAGTTCATTAAGTCACCAACTATGGTGGTGCAAGAAATTTGTCCGGCTGATGACGTCTCAGCTTCCATAATCGAACACTCAAACTATCGCTATCAGCTCACCAGCATGACCGCGCTCACCGTGGGTCCTCACGGTGGGCGGATGTTGCTTATTTATGCTTACACGGGCGGAGCAGTCACACCGAAATAATTATTTCTGGTGATGTAATTGCACGAGCGAAAATTGACTTTCAAGCCTCTCAATTAAAGCATTGACTTCAGACCACTGACAATTGATGCCGACTTGTTCAATTGCTGCACAAGTCTTGGCCATGTCGCCAACATAAACCGATTCACAAACGGCGCGCAATCCCCGAGCGTTGTGCAAAAGGCGCTCGCGATTTTGTGCGGCCACTGCTACTTTCAATTTATCCAGCTCAATGCCGGCACCCTGACAAAAAAGGGCAATCAATTCGTCTGACTCATTGCCAAAATCATTTTGCAAACTTTCCAGCAATATGGGTGTAGATGCAGCTACAGGGTCAGTTTTATGAATATCATCTTCCATCCCGTAATTTCACCTCATTGACAGACCGACAGACTGAAAAAGCTTGTGGAAGTTCCGTTTGAAAGAATTGGGATTGTAATAAAGTAACTGGGTATGAGTAGAAGTAACGTCTTATTTTTTTGTACTGACGGGTACTGTAAAAATCAAAATATTACTGGTGGAAGACAGTCTCAGTGATGATGCCCTGACATTGCGCAATCTGCGCGGAGAGGCTCAGTGCGAGGTCGTGCACGTTCAAACTCTAGCGGCCACTAAAGAGCATGTGCGCGACTTTGACCTGGTTTTACTCGATATGTCATTGCCTGACAGCGACGGTTTTAATGGTTTCCAGCAATTAAATTCTTTGATGCCGGAAATTCCCATCTTGATCTTGAGCGGCTTTGATGATCAAGAGATAGCTGCTCGTGCTCTTGCTATGGGTGCTTGCGGCTATCTGAGCAAAGATATGATTACTCAAGCGTCGCTTATTGCCAGCATCGGTTCTGCGCTGCAAAGAAAAGAACGTGCGGCAGCTGGCCAATGAAGACTTAATCAGGTTGCTTGACGGTCTGATTTAAACATTGTTCGACAGCTTTCATCAAAGCATCATCAGTCATACAGACTGACTGTGCCGGGCTAATATAAAGGCTGGCACCGAGAGCATTAGCGGCAGTGTGGATCGTATTTGTCGAATTGCGCAAAACTGGGCCAGCAGCATTTTGCCAGCAGATAAAGGGAATATCTGCAGTCTGTCTGTCACTCTTCAACCGGGAGAGCAACTCATCACGAATTCACGTCAGGTCCAATTTCGTAATATTTACTGAAGAGTATTACCCGGGTAATATTGATAAGGCAGACCCAATCGGATGTTTATCCATGAAAGCAGAAAACCTGAACTGTACTGCTTTTTACGGCAGCACTAAAATAGCCAGCGGCGCTTTTACCGACGTTAATAAAGTTGCGCTCCATTTTTGGCAGCAAAAAGGGGCAGATCAAGTCCTGATTTTTGATGATAACAATGGGCAACAATTAGATTTAGATTTTCGTGAAAAAGCGGCAAAAGCCTCGGAATTATCTGCCAGCGCAGCAAAGTTTTAAAACACAAATCGAATAGGCCGCCCAAAATTAGGAGTGGTATCGCGGGAGGTGACCCTGCTCCCAAGACACTGGGACTGGCTCGCTATTCAACCAGGAGATGCATCAGTCACTATACGTAAACTTGTGGAAGCGGTGCGAAAAAATAATAACGATGCCCGCGTCTCGCAAGAAGCGACATATCGTTTTATGACGGCTGTAGCCGGGAATTTCACTGGCTTTGAAGAAGCTTGCCGAGCACTTTTCGCCTCTCACCCGCAACACTTTCACGATCTAATCAAAGCCTGGCCAGCTGACGTGCGCAGTTATATAGAAAAATTAGCCGGAGACTCACTGGCAGTCTCTGAAATTACATAGTCTTTGAGGCTTTCTCAGCGCTCCACTGATGAGCTGACATATTAGCCATAATCTAAAGCTTTGTCTTCCTTTAATTTTACGCCAATGTATTCAATTTACTACTGGTAGAAATTCCAGGCATGTTTGCAAACTGGTATCACCGGCAGTTCTTCAGCTATTGCCAAACATAGTTTTCATATTAAAAGGAAATTTCGCGGTTACTGGCTGCCTGAGCGACATTTGCACCTTACTGTTAGATTGAATATATGTGCACTGCAACAAGAGTTGCTTGCACTTAAGTTTAGATACGAGGTCAAAACGAATGGCGTTAAAAAACATTGTACTTCTGGCAAGCGCATTTTCGATCGTAGCCGCCAATGTTGTCACTACTCCTCTTCCAGCACTAGCTAAGGCCGCCTCATCTGCTGAAAATATCGAAGAAAGTTTTCCCAGCATTGCACTGGCTCCAGCCACAACTGCAATACCAATGGTATTACCTTCAGCTTCAAGTGCTGCCAGTGGTCCTTATGGGCAGTTAGGCAAAACCATCGTTAATTACGGCTACGTTTCACCTGTTCTGCTTCGGGGTTCGCAGCCTACAAATGCAGGATTCGTAGCTTTGAAAGAGGCCGGTGTTAAAACGATTATTAATTTGCGTGACGGTAAAGAGGACATTTTAGATGAAAGAAAAGTTGTGCAAAATCTTGGCATGAAATATGTCAGCATTCCGCTCACCGTGCTTAAAGGTGTGCGCAAAGATCAGGTACACGAATTCCTCTCAAAGGTCACTGGCGGCGACGAATTGGTTTTCGTACACTGTCGGCAGGGGCAGGACCGTTGCGGTACCATGGTGGCTATGTACCGCATGCATGAGCAGGGATGGTCCGCTGAGCAGGCCTATAAAGAAATGATTTCATTTGGATTTCACCCCATGTTTATCCGTTTACGCGACTCTGTCTATGAAACATCCAGAGAGCTCGGCCGACCCAGCATTCCGCCTCCCAACAGTGAAATCGTGGCTGACTTGAAAGCCCGTTTCAAACGCGCACTCAGCAGCATTTAGTCAATAAATAGATAGATAAAAAAGAGATCGATTGCGATCTCTTTTTTATTTGCATCGTTGATTCGATCAGTTTTAATTGGTTCTTTCAGGGGGCGCAGGAAAAGATGCATTTATATCAGATGCATTTATATCAGA
>JADYXQ010000078.1 GCA_021772135.1 Candidatus Obscuribacter sp. | reverse complement strand
TTAGCTTTAGGATGCTGCTGGAAGAATTTCCACAGTTCATCGGTAGCATTGACGGATTGATTATTGTCGGCGGCACCAGGCCATACGTGGCCAAGATCGTTGTCTATGGCGATGTGTTTTACCTGTTCACCAGTGACTGGATTGACCGAATTGTATACAGTTCCAACTGGAGTATCGTCGTTGTGAATAGTCGACACTTCAGGTGGCGCCGTGATGCCGTTGCGAACTCGATAAAACTCCTGGGCCCGATCTTGAGATTTCATGGCAGCAAATTGATTGGCTGGGAACCAGTTCCAGGCTCCGTCATAGGGAACTGTCGAGTCATCTACTGAATGAATGGAAATCATTGAAATCGGATCTTTGTCACCAGTCGGTTCTGTTCTTTCTTTGCCGGTCATCCAATCGGCGACTGTTCCGCCCGCTGCAAAAACTTCTCTCAATGACGGATCATTGACGGCACGATTGACAAAGCTGCCTCTTTCAGAGAATCCAGCGATGAAAACTTTCGCAGGATCAACATTTTGAGTCATGCCGATATCATCAAGAACTTTATTTGTGTAGGTGATATCGTCGGCACGACTGAAGGCAAGCTCTTTGTTATTCCATGACATATTTCTATCAGGGTTGCCTTGCATGTAGACAACGATGAATCCCTCTTGATCGGCTTTCTCGCTAAAGCCACTGACGCGCTCCATGTTTTCAGCGCCTTTGCTGGTCTCGGCGTCCACTTGCACATCATTAGAGCCGACGCCATGGTAGACGAGCACTACCGGCAGTGGCTTGTCAGGATCCATGTTTGGAGGAGTATGCACGAAATATTCGCGCTCCTTGCCGTCAACTGTTACGGTACTTCTAGTGGTCTCACCCGCTACAGCGTTGGTTTCTGCCGACTCTTCGGCATCACCTTCATAAACCTGCCTGCCCGAATCGAGCTCGCTTGCATTAAATTTGGATTGATCTTGAAGATTATAGGAAAAATCATCGGGCAAAATGTCGTTGTTGCTAAAGTCGAAAAGCTCTTCCTCTGTGCGGTTCCATGGCTGATTTTCCAGCGAAACAAAATTTATGAAGTCATTATCACTGCCGAACTCAGGTTTAAACTCGTAATTGACTGTGCCCGCAAGGCTAAGATCGCGTATTGAATTATCGAAAGTGCTACTGAATGAATCATTAAATGAATTACTAAAGGAGTTACTGAAGGTGCTGTCAAAGAAATTAAGGTCTGGTAATTGACTACTGGCAGTAGTGTCGAAATTACTAAAGCTATCAAAATTGTTCATGTCAATGGAGCCATAGAACGAACTACTATCAAAAGAGTAAGACTGCGAATCACCGCCGTCTCTGCCTCCCCAACCCCAGCCTTCTTGTGACATAGTAAATACCTGCAAGAAAATTTAGTAAATGAAGTGCTCTGCCTGGGGAGAGGTTTCGGCAGTTCTCAACGAGAGCATCTACTAGAGTTAAACGCTCAAAGGTGACACGAGTGTGACATGGCCTAAAATAAAGTCGTTACTTACAGGCCCAGCTATGAGAAAAGACAGACTGCCGCCGGCACAAGCCGCCGAAGAGATTCGCCAGCAAAAAATTTCTGCCTGCAAGGCGTTTTTTCTGAGCGGTTCAGTAGTACGCGGTGAAGCGACCCCGCACTCAGGCCTTAACCTGGTAGTAATTTACGCTTCGCTGGAAGCCGCTTGGCGTGAATCTTTCCTATATAAAGACTGGCCTGTGGAAGCATTTGTTCATGACCCTGCAACTTTCAAATATTTCCTTAAAATGGACGGCCAGGCAGCTAAACCCTTTCTCGCCGGCATGGTGGCTAAAGGCATCCCCTTACCTGTAGCGTCTGACTACTCCCGAGCGCTTCAGAATTCTTGTCAAAAGCACTTAGATGATGGGCCAGCGGAATTATCGGAAAATGAGATTACTCGCAGACGTTATGGCATTAGCGATTTAATCGACGATTTACGGGCGCCACGTTCACACGCCGAAGCCATGGCGTCTGGAGCAAGGCTGTTGGAAGACCTTTCTGATTTCTATTTGCGCAGACAGAGGCTATGGACAACTGACGGCAAGTCAATTTTTCGCAGGCTAGAGGATAGGTGCTATGAAAAAAGTGCCGATTCTTGCGCTGAAGCAACCAGCCAGTTGATGCATGCTGGCGCGGCCAGACCGCCCACCACACCGGCTACTCCACCCAATACTTTTTTCGACGACTCTTGCGACCCAGCCGCCATCTGCATGAAGCCCATAATCATGGTGGGGCCACCCCAGGCGATACCAAGAATTTGCATGCCGTTGGCGACGATATTGAGTAAAGCTTCTAAATTAGCCAGGTTATTAACCCTGACTGTCGCACCAGTATTGACGCCGGCAACGGCACCGGCTTCGGTGGCCTGCGTAGCAATGGTACCATTGCTGGTACTAAATAAAACTCTGGCCACCCTGACATTGCCATAAGCATCTTGAGCTGCTGCTGGTGCAGCGCTAGAGAGTGCACAGGCCATGGCAAGGGTCAAAAAAGCCAGAGTAAACTGACACAAAATGCGCATGTTAAGCACCCTTGAGGCAAAAGAAAATTAGTAAGGCGAACAGATAATTTTGCGGTGAGGCAAAATTCGCGTTCTTAACAAGAACAGCTCAAGTTAAACCGACAAACATGACACGACTGTGAAACTGTTGCTCAAAGTCTCAGACGCGAGCGAGCTTACCGAGGCAAACCCGACGCGAAGCGCCTGTACAGGCCGGCACATTATTTGGAATACCAAAATTGGTAGTGTAGGCCAGCAAAGCAAAAAGCAGCGCTTCTTTAAATTTTGGGGCGACGCCGAAATCTTCATGTTGCTGAATAGTCAAAGGTTCAGGCCACATTTCTTTAAGATGTTTGATCAGCGTGTGATTGTCGGCACCACCACCAGCCAGCACCAGAATATTGAATTTCACTTGCGGAGCGATCAAATCTTTGTAGGCCTGCACAATTGAAGCAGCAGTGAAAGCGGTCAAAGTGGCAACTATATCGCTGGGGCTGACATCATGTGCCTGCCACTTTTCCACCAGTTCAAGGGCCATAGTGCGACCAAAAAGCTCTCGTCCTGTGGTTTTAGGCGGGCTCAAATGCAAGTATGGCATTGCCAAAAGTTTTTGCAGAAGCTTTTCTTTGACTGTGCCAGACGCCGCCACTTGCCCACCTTGATCAAACTCACGCTGATATAAAGCGCGCATGGCCTCATCAATTAATACATTAGCCGGCCCGGTGTCAAAAGCCATTACCGCCTGACCATGCTCATCGATCACCGTTACATTGGCTATGCCACCAAGGTTGAGCACACCCAGTGCGCTCCTGCTGTTACCGAAAATTACTTGATCAGCAAAAGAAGTAAGCGGTGCTCCCTGGCCACCAAGGGCAACATCGGCGGTGCGGAAGTCACCAACAGTGGTGACACCTGTGCGGGCGGCGATGACTGACGGATCGCCTAACTGCAACGTGCCGGCTGTGCTCATTCCCCAGAATTGGCTGAGATCAGGTGCGTGCCAGATGGTCTGTCCGTGAGAACCAATCAAGTCAATTTCAATACCTTTACGCCGACTAGATTTAATCGTCTGCAAAGCCGCCTGGGCAAAAATTTCACCAAGCGCGGCATTAAGCAGACATATCTGGCGCAAATCAGTTTGCCCTTCAGCTACCATACGGGCCATCTGATGTTTAAAAGATGATTCAAATTCCACAGATTCGCTATGCAGCAATTCCATTTTCAAAGCCGGCAGGTGTAAATTGCCGCCGCAACTCTTAGAATCGGACCCGCCGGAACCCTGAGGAGCGATGGCAAAAACCGCCGCATCAATGCCATCCATCGAGGTGCCGCTGTTCATGCCGAGCACATTGAGGGGTTTCAAAATTTGAGACATCAAGACATACCCAAGTTAACTGAACGTATTATAGGCCCTCAGTGAAAAGCTAAATTGCCTGACAATGCTAAGATATCGGTCTATTTGGTCTATAAGAGCCCATAGCAAAGGTATATCCATGATTTCCGGTAATTCATCCAAACCTAAAGTTCAAACAGATTCACCAATGATGATTGGCCTCGGCAAAGCCAGCCGACGGGCTTACGGATTTGACGAAATTGCCCTGGTGCCCGGTGACTATACTCTCGACCCCGAGCTATGCGACATTTCTTATGAACTTGGCCAATTTAAGTTCGAGACCCCGATTATTGCTTCCGGCATGGACTCGGTGGTCGACGTCAAAGTGGCTGCCACTTTAGGCAAGCTGGGCTCACTGGGTGTACTTAATCTGCAGGGCATTCAAACTCGTTACGAAAATCTTGAAGAAATTTACGAAAAAATCGCCAAATGCGATAAAGACTCTTTTGTGGAAGTAATGCAGGAGCTTTACAAGGCTCCCATCCAAGACAGTTTGATTCAAAAGCGCATCGAAGATATTAAAAAGAGCGGCGCTATCACTGCAGTTTCTATAACCCCTAATTTTGCTGAAAAATATGGCCCCGTGGCTGTAGCCGCAGGTTGTGACATTATTTTCGTGCAGTCAACAGTAACAGGCATTGAACACCGCTCGGCAAATGGTATGCCTAGCCTCAATTTGGCTAAATTTGTCAGCGAACTTGGTGCACCGGTGGTGGTTGGCAACTGCGTCACTTACAAAACCGCTTTAGAATTACTTGAAACAGGAGTAGCCGGAATATTGGTCGGTATCGGCCCTGGTGCGGCCTGCACATCACGCTCTGTGCTGGGAATCGGCGTGCCGATGGCGACTGCCATTGCTGACTGTGCCGCCGCTAGAGCTACTTTTATGGAAAAGAGGGCAAACGCTGATAAATCAGCCAGACCAGCAAGACCAGCAATGATTGCCGACGGAGGCATGGTCACCGGCGGAGACATTTGCAAAGCCCTGGCATGTGGAGCAGATGCGGTCATGATCGGCTCGCCTTTTGCCCGAGCTACCGAAGCGCCAGGTCACGGTTTTCACTGGGGAATGGCCACACCAAGCCCGGTACTGCCACGCGGCACCCGCATTAAAGTTGGAACCACAGTTTCGCTCGAGCGCATTTTACATGGACCGGCCCTGACTGACGACGGCACCCAAAATTTGACTGGAGCATTGAAAACCAGCATGGCCACTCTTGGTGCCTCTAATTTGACTGAAATGAAAGAAGTCGAAGTGATTATCGCCCCTTCGATTTTGACTGAAGGCAAGGTTTATCAAAACGCACAACAGTTGGGAATGGGCCGCAAATAATGTCAAAGTTTATGTGGGGCGGCTGTAATAACTGCTACACAGGTATCACCCTGGCCGCCCTTTTACCTCTCGGGGGCTTTGTTTGGGCCATAAGCGAAATGAACAGTATGGGGCCGGTGAGCCCAGTGACTGCGGTGCAATATCCTTCGGCCAGCTTAGTTGCTAATTCCAAATCAAATAAAGGTAGTATCAATAGCAATCGGTTGTTAGCGCTGAAAGACGCTCCAGCTCTGGCTGTTAATCATGGTGGCCCATTTACCGCAGACACCATTGCCGACATTGCTGAAGAAGCAGCACCATCTGTGGTGAATATTGAAATTCGCCGCAAAGATGAGTCAGGTGCCAACGGCATGCCCAATTTGGATCTTTTCGATTTGCCAAATTTCGGCAACGGCAATTTTCGCTTTTTCTATAACGGTCGCGAAGTTTCGCCATCGAATCCGGTGCCTCGCTATGCACCAAAAGTAAAGCGAGCCAGCGCTACCGGCTCTGGTTTTGTCATTCGTCCTGACGGTTATATTATGACCAATGCTCACCTGGTCAAAGGGGCCAGCGACATTAGAGTCAGTCTGACAGACAAGCGTTCATTCCACGCTGATGTGGTTGGTGCCGATAGCTTTTCTGATCTGGCAGTACTGAAAATTTCAGCTAGTGATTTACCTGCACTAAAAATGGGCAGCTCCGATAAGCTACGTCCGGGCGAATTTGCCATTGCTATTGGCTCACCGCTCGGTTTTGATCACACTGTTACTCTGGGAATAATTTCGGCTGTTGGCCGCACCATTGCTAATCCTAATACGGGCAACGCCAACTTTATTCAAACCGATGCCGCCATCAATCCGGGCAACTCCGGCGGTCCGCTACTCAATTTGCGCGGCGAAGCCATTGGTGTCAATACCGCTATGCAAGCCGACGCGCAGAATATTGGTTTTTCTACTCCTATTGACTTAGCGCGCAGCGTTGCAGACGACTTGATTAACCACCGCTCGATTAGCCGACCCTGGCTCGGCATTGGCATGAGCGAATTAAATGAAATGCACGCCAAAAGCCTTAACCTGCCTCTCAACACCAGAGGCGTGTTCATAAGCAAAGTCTATGAAAATTCGCCGGCTCAACAAGCCGGTATTGAACCAGGCGATATTATTCAAAAGTTGGAAGGCAATAAAGTCATTCACTCACCTAAAGACGTGCAAGAAACTGTGCGCTCTCGCAAGGTCAATGACACTGTTAAATTTACACTCTTACGCGGCACCACCATCAAAGAAGTCTCGGTCACTATTGGTCACTATCCTGACCTCAATCCTGCCCAAAGCAGCACTTCGACTCAGGTGCCTTTGCCGGGCGCGATTATCATCAGCCCCGATAAGTCTGATACCAAACTGCCGGCTAAACCAAAACCGGGCGAAAAATTCTAATAGAGTTAGCTAAGCTATGTGTTAGCGAGCATGGATATATAGCCATTTGCCCAACCGACTCAATGTCATCACGCTGTATCATAATAGAGGTACAAACCCTACAAACCATCATGTTTGCAAGAAAGTACGACGCAAAGACCCTCAATAACTAGGGTTGCCTTCCAAGAAACTGCACAACTTGAGGGCACCACCTTTGGTGCATAGTTGATAATTAGATAGAGGAGATTCGCTATGCCAGCAGATAGCGCAATTTACACGTGGGACAATTTAGGCAGACTAAAAACGATTTTATTCGCAAACGCAACTCTGGTAACTTTCTATTATGATGCAGCCGGAAATCGAACTTCTGTGGTCGCCACTTGCTCAGGTGCTTGTTAGCCATCACTAACTTAGTTTCAATTCAAGTATAACATTCAGCAAAGAAAAATAACGGTAAACACAATGCCTGATATAGATGATGATTCCGCTGACAATTTTCCCGAAGAGGAAAATTTATCGAAGCCTGACAAAAACACCGGGCAAACAGAGCAGCGCAATTTGTTCGATGAAAAAAAGGGCAGCGACTGTGCCGACTGCGGTGACAAAGTCACTCCTGGTCCAGTAGATCTGGTCAAGGAATTCAGCGCAGACAAAAGTCACATGGCTCAAATTGCAGCTAAAGATACGGAATCTCCTTCCGTGGACCTAGCACCGCGCGCGGTGCCGCCTCAAAAATTTCAGCCAGGCGGATGGCTTGCCACTGCGCCTCAACAAGGTGTTGATGTCGATTCTACCCGCCGGCAAATTGAAAGAAGCCGCTTCCCGATAACATCTATGTTGAACTTTCAGCATCGACTCCTTCAGTAAAATCGATTGCATCTGGCTTTGCCGGTAACACTGTCGGGGGGCCAGCTTCTATTGTGGAATTGTCTCGCGCTCTCAAGGGCAACGTCGACCTTATTTACGAATGGGTCTACAATAATATAGAAAACCTACCCAGCTATGGAAGCCAGAAAGGTGGACTGGGAGCCACTATTGACGGTTTTGGCAACAGTTTTGACCAGGCAGAGCTGATGATCCAGCTTCTGCGTCAGGCTGGTTACACCGCCGATTATCAATTTGGCACTCTGCGCATGACCGCAGCTCAGGCTGGTGCCTGGCTTGGCACCGACCCGACAAATATTTGGGCCGCAAACAACTATTTGGCGAACTCCGGCGTGCCGACTTCGGTGGTTAATATCTCCGGCACCGATGGCGTTGAATTCAGCCACTGCTGGGTGCTCTGTAACATCGGCGGCACCAACTTTGTTTTCGATGCTTCGCAGAAAACATACACAACCAAGACCAAGATTAACCTGGCCACGGCCATGGGTTACAACGCGTCGACGTTTATAACGCGTGCCAAGACTGGTGCTACGGTCAATGCCGACTACGTCAAGGACATGAACCGCACGAATATTCGCGCGGATCTGGCCATCATGACGGCAAACCTGGTTACTTGGATCAAGACAAACAACCACGCCGCCGCCATGGACGATGTCCATGGCGGGCGCAACATCATTCAGAATAACGCCGCAACTCCTCTTCGGCAGGCTAACCACCCGTCCAAAAAGTCCGGGTCGACAGAGTTACCACATGGACGAGCATTCCGCAGGCCTACAAGGCCACGATGCACATCGTTTATGATACCATCGATACTACTTTCAACAGCCATGATCTAGCCGGTAAGCGCCTGACGCTGACTTTCAATGGCAGTCGCCAGGGCGAGTTGCGCCTTGATGGTGCGCTCATCGCTACCAGTTCGGCTCAAGGCGTGGGCACCTGGAATTCGGTGCTCTTCGACATCGTTCACCCCTATGCCAGCGGCTTTGCAGACCAGTATGTCTGGCAGAGAGTTTGGGCAGAAAAGCCTTATTTGCTCTGCAACTCTTGGGGCAACTTGTCGCCGAGCGCTACTGCTATTCACGGCAAGAAAATCAAGGCGCTGGAAGCTTCGTTTGCATCTCGCACCGGTGAGCCAATGATCGGCGAGACCATGGCCCAGACATGGCGGACAATGGACAGTATGCTCTCGCGCATGGCAGACATTACCAACCGGTTAAGTAACTGTAGTTCAGTAATGCACCACCAGTGCGGCTTGATTGGTTGGTTCGACACTGCCTTCACCGACATTGGTGCAATCACCTGAGCCAGTTCTGCGCTCGATAACAACTATAATCAGCAACAGGCAAACGACACTGCACTTGCTCAGCACGGCGTTGCTCTGGAAGCACAAGTGATTCGTGAATTCCAGGCGTCGCTTGGAGTTGCATCGACCTCGATTATCGACAAGGCTGTGAGCCTCGGTCAGAAAATCTACGACGCTAAAACTGCCAACTGGCTGACTAACGTCAAACCAAACTTGTTCAACTATTCGGCCGGTGACAAAACCGACATTGAAAACTGGTACATCAACAACGGCTATCGCGTAGGGCTGCCAGAGAATGGTCAGATCACTATCGGTAGCTGGACCGGGCTTGGCTATTATGCCATCCCAAACTACGGCACGTACGGTATCATCGGCGGTGGCCTCAAAGGCGGCAGCGCCGCTATGGCATTTAACCTTGCCGCGTTAACTTACATGTGGACGGAACAGAATTGGAACGTTTTCATTACGGGAACTTTCCCCCCGCCAGACTGTGCGGTGCTACAGGTTGCATACAACGCGTCTGTTTGCGGACCTTGGAACGGTCAGTGCATCTGCTGGATTCCCAAACCATCTTATGGTTGGGGAGGAATCAGAAAAGGTGCCTCAGGTTTTGCCGCGAGCAGTGAAGGAGGCTATGGCGCTTCTAGAACAGGAAGATTTACCTCACCAGAGCCAATTGACCTCCTTTCTGGAGCATACTTGCTCGATGCTACGGATATCACCGTTGGCAGTGCTGGATTCCCCTATGGCTTGGGTTTCTCGCGCAGTTACAACTCGGGCGCATCGGACCAGCATGGCCCCATCGGCCGTGGTTGGAGACACAACTACCAAATCTACGCGGGTCGTGACACCGATGGATTTGCCGGAATGGGCGGTCAAACTGTCCTCGGCGCAGCTGGCACCATTGTCGAAGCTTTTGTTACGTATGACCTCCAGACTGACCTGACCAAGCCATTTGATAAATACATCACTTGTGCGCTGGCTAATCAGTGGTTTGTGGATAATCTCTCGGACAACGTTGTTTCGTTGCAGGAAGGCTTTAACTCACGCACTTTCGTCAAGCAGCCAAACGGAACGTACACCAGCCCCGGTGCTGACGGAGGCACGCTCGCTGTCGTCAGCGGAAACTTCGTTTACACCTCACAGACAGGCGTTAGATTTAACTACAACTCAGACGGGCATATCGGCACGATCGTTCACCCGGGCGGCATTACAGTAACTTTTGGGTATGACGCTTATGCTAAATTGACCAGCGTCACAAATGGCCTGGGTCGCACCCTGACTTTGACATATCAGAACAGCGGCAATGCCAACATGCTCGCGAGTGTTTCTGATGGTACCGGCCGCAGCGTCTCTTTCACCATCGACACTGCCACGGCAAACCTGACGTCGGTCACTGACCCCAATGGCAAAAACTGGACCTACCAGTACGATATTCCTGGCCGCATGATCAAGCTGTTCAAAGCGGCCTTTCCAACCACTGCGGTCGCCACTAACGTTTTTGATTCGCTCGGCCGGGTTAAAGAGCAGCGCGATGCAAACTCGAACCTCTGGCAATATTATTTTGCAGGTTCAAGAACTGAGGAGATTGACCCTAATGGCAAGAAAAGCATTCTTTACTTTGACGGAAATGGCAACGCTGTTAAGAAAATAAATCAGCTGGGCAAAATTTCCACTGCTGTTTTTGACGGCAGAGGAAGAATGACTCGTGCTAACGCTCCGGAAGGCAACTACACTACCATGGTTTACAACAGCCTCAATTTACTCACGCAAACTACTGCTGTGGCGAAATCGGGCTCTGGTCTGGCCAACATTGTCTCTAATTTTACATACGACACCACCTGGAATAAGCTCAAAACATCTCAAGATCCGGTCGGCCGCATCACCACGCTCAATTATGATGCTGCTAACGGCAATTTGCTGAGCATAGTATCACCTGCGGTGACTGGTGTGGGCACTTCCACGGTTTCGATGACTTACAATGTCCGAGGACAAGTGCTCACAGTGAGCGACCCACTGGGCATGGTCGTCAAAAATATTTATGACACGTTAACCGAAAAATTGACCAGTGTTGTGCAAGATTTTGGCACAGGAAGGCTTAACTTGACGGCCAACTTCGGCTACGATTCTGCGGGCAATTGCACGACCTTGCAAGACCCGCGCGGCAATACACTTACCGTGGCCTTTGATGTTTTGCGCCGGATAACTCAAACCACTGCGCCATCGCCTTTTAATTACTTGACGAAATTCACGTACAATGATAACGGCAACAAGACCAAGGTTGAACGCCAGACTGGAGATGTTGTTACACCCTGGCAAACTTCTACCGCAACATTCTCGGCAGAAAGTTTGCTGCTCACTACCGTTGATCCACTGAGCCACACCACGACTTTTGTCTACGACAACATGAAAAGGCTTTCGACGGTGACAGACCACGTAAGCCACGTGGTGACCAAAGTCTATGATGATCTGAGCCGTGTTTACACAGTGCAAGATCCAAGTTTGACCATCTGCCAAACTCTTCTTTACTCAGACAATGGCAAACTGCTCAGCATAAAAGATGCACGAAATAACACAACGTCTTTCACCTGGGATGGAGTCGACAGAGCGAGCAAGACTATTTATCCGGATGGTACTTTTGAGCAAGTCACCGGCTACGACGCAAACAGTAATCCGGCCACAGTTTTAACGAGAAAAGATGACACGGTAGCGCCTATCCATCGGTATAAGACTGATTTTACATACGACCAATTAAATCGGGTAAAGACAAAAATTGTCACCGATGACGCCACCACCTGGACCGTGACAAATACTTATGATTTGGCTGGCCGGACCACGAATATTAATCTCAGTGGTTCTGCTTTTGGCACTGGCAACTACCAGCGATTTTATGACACAGCTAACAGGTTTTACAAGGAGCAATACCCTGACAGCAAAGCCGTAACCAACATTTTAGATGCAAATGGCAATATTACCAAGACGACGTATCCAGACGGTTCATACTTCGTTGATCGCGTTTATGATCAGCTTAATCGCTTGACAGATATTAAACTAAACGGAGCTGGCACGAGCGCCATTCAACTACAGTACGATCAGCTTTCAAGACGGAAGAAAATTATCTATGAAAACGGCACCACCACTGACTACGGGTTCCAATACGACGATAATTTGACAAGCATTGCCCAGGCATTTGTCGGATCTAACGTAACTTTCTCATATGGGTTTGACACGGTAGGCCAGATGAGTAGCCAATCTGTGACTGACAACCAGTTTATGTGGCACCCTGCTGCCTCTGGCACTTCAACTTATGCCACCGCGAACAATTTAAATCAGTATGGCACCGTAGGCGGTGTTGCGCAAACTTTCGACTTAAATGGCTGTCTCACACATGACGGCTCATTTACATTCATTTTTAATGCAGAAAATATGCTCACTCAGGTAAAGAATGCGGCCGGAACAAGCACCATTGCGACTTATTTGTACGATCCGTTGTTGCGCCAGGTGCAGAAACTTGTTGGAGCGGTGAAAACCAATTTCTATTACTCTGGATTCCAGCGCCTTGCCGATTACGACGGCACAGCCCTCACTCTGCAAAATCGGTATGTCTATGGCTCCAGCATGGATGAAGTTCTAATTCAAGTTTCAAGCGCTGGCACCAAAACTTATTATCATAACAACAATCAGGGCTCAGTGATTGCAACAACCAATTCAAGTGGAGTCGTTGTTAACAGGTACAAATATGGTGCCTTTGGTGAATCCGCGGCTTTGACAGGCACCACCCATGGTTATACTGGACAGCGATACGATGCTGAAACCGGTCTATATTATTACAAAATGCGAATGTATTCAACAAAAATTGGACGGTTTTTACAGCCAGAACCGTTGGGTTTCGATGGCGGAATGCATCTCTACAACTATGTCCATAATGCTCCATTGGTCTTAAAAGACCTATTAGGCCTCTCCGCGGATTCTGGTAATAGTGGCAGCTTCGGCGATGGCTATGGGTCAAGTTACGGTAGTATCTCTGGTGGCAGTTCCGGTAGTGCAGAGTGGCTTGATGGGGATAACCCCGGCGGCGAGTGGAGCAAAAAGTTACGGCAGGCACATAATTTGGCTGTCAATTCGCAACGTCCTGAAAATTTTCTCAACGGAGCGACAGGAAAGGTGTTAGCAAAGGACATAAACCCAAACACAATGACTTGGTATGTACTGGCAGAATCGCCTGACATTTTCATGAAGGACTATGCTCACCGTAGCCCAGACGGTACCGCTATTAGAAAACTTATCGCACTTTTATACGAACAATCAGAAGACCGAAATCACTATGAGCGAGGAGGACACTATAGTTCTGGTATCTGGCACCGTGCGCCCAGTACATCACAAAGCGAAATTCACATTGGACCGGTCTCGATAGGCGCAAGTGTGCTGATGACGCACTACTTTGCAGCCAAGGGCCGATCAGGATTTGACAGAGATGCTGACATTATTCCCGCGATTAACCGAAGAGGTTATGCCTGGGCAATTAACAGCGCTTACGAAGTGTTTGTATTTGACGGAACCGACGGAGAGGGTCATACCTATATGTATTCGCCGTTAAACGATTACGCAACCAGGACTCTAACAACCGATAATTTTTACGGCAACAAACAGTAATCAGCGGAGCTTGATTTAGCTATCTTGCGATAAGTCCATCATCTACAAAAGTTTTATGACATCGGCCATTGATAAAGGAAAGAGTAACGGAAGGACTATTGTTGCCAGGTTTATAAGTGATCGTTTTGATATCAGTTCTGGAAGCAGGAGCGAATACAAAGGAAGCTGGATGTCCATGTTCTTTTATAATTGCAGACAAGGTGCTGCCTACGGCGGAAGTCGTAATTTTTTTAATTCGCCATTTAGCGTATAGTTCGTGTTCGGTTAGAGGATAAATTTCACCCTTCAAACAAATCG
Organism: Candidatus Obscuribacter sp.; assembly: GCA_021772135.1. Taxonomy (GTDB): domain Bacteria; phylum Cyanobacteriota; class Vampirovibrionia; order Obscuribacterales; family Obscuribacteraceae. The sequence continues at coordinate 17,473 of JADYXQ010000078.1, read as the reverse complement.
CCCCATCGAATGCCAAACGAACTGGTATGTTGGATCCACCAAATGAATAAAGCCAAAGTTCTTGCCGTTGATTTGCAAATTTCCAAATTGATACCCATTTGCCTTGGAAATCAGGAGGGCCTCCCAATTTGACAATCTCTGATTTCGTCTTTCCTCGAGCAACCACTGAAAATTTAACTGCAGCCTTCACTTCTTCAAACCAAAAATAATCTCGCCACATGCCTTGAGTGTTGGGAGGCGAATATCGGTTTAACTTCAAGAAAGCAGCATTGTTGAGCCACTTTTTGTCAACTTTTTGCCCGCTCCTTATGTGTAGAATTGGATGGTATGAACTTTTTGCTTGCTGATGGTCGATCAGCTTAGCAACTTTTGACAGCATAGTATCCCAAGCTACTCTTGTTGCTAATATGCACCGACCTTCGCGAAACACAAATCTAGCCTGGATCCTGTTCAAGCCAAAGTTGTAGAACCATAAACTATCACCGATCAGCAGGTTATTGCCTAGATTAGAATTACTGTTCACCACCCCCTCAAACTGGGGGATGCCTGCAAGCATTTTTACCGACTCAGTATCTCGTCCCACGCTGCGTGCACACAGCCACTGAGCCGCTTGTGTTTCCTCACCTAAGAATGCCTGCTTCGTGTTCTGAATCCAGTTCGGCCCTCGGAAATCATTTAGCTCGGAAAACTGAAGAACTGGTAGTTTTCGTTCAGGCAAATGCTCGCCGCTCTTAATTTCTAGAATTGGATGAATACACTCTTCAAACGAAACTATCTTTAGAGTTGAAATACCATCACTATTTTGTTCGAAGGCCTTGCAATCAACGACGGCTAAACAAGCCAAAGCGCTTAGCGCGATTAAAATTTGTCTTTTAGTTGAACTCATGTGAGATTTATTACTTTTGAGAAGGGTGTAATCTCGCAAGGTCTATTCTGATTTATTACTGGCCAAAATTCGCAGAGCTGCCATTGCCGCTCCAAATCCATTGTCGATATTGACTACGGTTAGGCCGGCGGCGCAGCTATTGAGCATACTCAGTAAGGCGGCCACACCACCAAAGCTGCTGCCGTAGCCTATAGATGTCGGCACGGCAATCACAGGCTTTTCCAGTAAACCGCCGACAACGCTCGCTAGAGCTCCGTCCATTCCGGCCACAACAATAGTGACGTGTGACTGGCGCAAAAGCGCCAGATTATCAAACAACCTTTGCACACCTGCCACTCCCACATCATAGACGCAGCTGACCGGATAACCAGCTGCCACGATCAGCAGTGCCGCCTCTTCAGCCACACCAATGTCAGCGGTGCCCGCTGTAATAATTGCTACAGAGGGAGCGTTTTTCTTCTGCGGCGGTAGCTGGCCAAAAACAATAGATTTGGGCTGTTCTAAATATTCGCAGTCGCCAAAATCGCCAAGATCGGCAACATCATTATTATCAGTACGCCACAAGTCTAAAACTGAAGCGGCCTGAGCAGGCTCTGCTCGAGTAGCGATAACCGCCGGATGGAGCGCTCGCAATTTGCGCGCAATCTCTACAATTTGTTTTGGAGTTTTGCCTGGACAAAAAATTACTTCCGGATATCCTTGCCTGAGCGCGCGATGCGAATCAATTTTGGCAAAACCAAGATCTTGATAAGGCAACACGGCCAACCGTTCGCAGGCATCGGTTATAGAAATCTGACCTTGAGCCACCGAGGTGAGAAGATCCTCTATAGATTTTCGCTCCATTTTTTGAAACCTATCGTGCCGCTTTACCCTGCTTGTAACCTTCCTGGTCAATCTCTATGGCACTGATTCTCGCTTGAGCCGCTCCCGCCCGCGCAAAAAGAGCGGCCAATAGATTTTGTTCTAATTCATCTTCGTTTTTAAAACGATCGACCTGGTCTGCGCCAACTTCTACCGACAGTTTAATATCGTCACCAAGAGCCAGATAACGCACGCGCACCTGATCGAAATCGAATGAGCGCACCACTTGCTCAAGCATATCAACCAGAGCCAGCCGCTCGGGAGTGATATAGGTGTGCTCAGCAAATCTTGACGAAAGGCAAGCGGCCTGAGGCCTGTCTGCAGAAGGCAAACCCTCTTTACGGGCGAGCATTCTAATATCGGCTTTACTCAAACCTGCCTCAATCAATGGCGCAATTACACCATACTGTTTAGCGGCCTGATGACCGGGGCGATAATCATTTAAATCATCCAGATTGGCACCATAGGCGATGGCAGCTATACCATTGTTGTTTCGCATAGCCTCTAGCACTGCAAATAATGTGTTCTTGCAAAAAAAACATCGCATACTATCGTTAGCACGGTAGTCGCTCGAATCGACTTCATCTGTATAAATTTCAATCAAATTAAAATTGGCTACGGCGGCTTGTTTGCGGGCATCTGCCAGTTCAGAGGTTGCCAGGCTGGGCGAAATAGCAATGACGATGCGCGCCCGCTCACCGAGAGCAACGCGAGCATAATGAGCCAGAGTGGAGCTGTCTACACCACCTGAATAAGCCACGATCAAACTATCGAAACCTGCTAGAGCTTTCAGTAATTTTGCTTCTTTTGCCGCCAATGCGAGGGTGAGAGGCTCAGACTGCAACGAACTGTTCATCTTTTCTACTTTTCTACTTTTGTTTCACTTGACCGACGGCCGGTATGTTGGCGAGGCTAGTGGTACCACTGGCAATGCGGTCAAGTTCATTGCGAATAGCTGCTTCATCAACACTTTCAACGTAATCATGCAGGTTAGTCAGCGTCAGCTTCAATGCATCATGAGGCAAGGGCTGGGGCCGGCCAACAAAGATTTTCTGGTTAACTGTTTTAGCCAGACCTTCTTCAGCTGAGAGCAGCTCTTCATACAATTTTTCGCCTGAGCGCAAACCGACAAATTCGATTTTGATATCTTGGCCCGGCCGCAAACCGGAAAAGCGAATTAAGTCGGTAGCCAGGTCGAGAATTTTTACTGGTTTGCCCATGTCGAGCACAAATATTTCGCCACCAGAACCGTATGCACCAGCCTGCAAAATCAATTGCACAGCCTCAGGAATGAGCATGAAGTAACGAGTCGCTTCCGGGTGGGTAACAGTGACAGGTCCGCCGGCGGCAATTTGCTCGCGCCACAGTGGTATCACAGATCCGCGACTGGCCAAAACATTGCCGAATCGCACCGCCACATATTTGGTGGTGGAGTGCTGTGCCAGATCTTGCACAATTAGCTCTGCCAGGCGCTTAGTGGCGCCCATGACCGAAGTTGGATTAACCGCTTTGTCGCTGGACACAAGCACAAAATTGTCTACCTTATGCTCGTGAGAAAGCTCGGCCACGACCCTGGTGCCAAAAATATTATTGGCAATAGCTTCAAAAACATTGAGTTCCATTAAAGGCACATGCTTGTGCGCCGCAGCGTGGAAAACTACAGTGGGTTTATGTTTGAGAAATACGTGATCGAGGCGTTTGCGATCGCGCACATCGGCAACCACTGGAATAATCTCAACCGGCTCCGGCAAACGACCGAGTTCTTGTTGAATGGAGAAAATTGAATTTTCGCCCTTGCCTAGAATAATCAGGCGACGCGGTTGAAAGCGCACAATCTGACGACAAAGTTCACTACCTATTGAACCACCGGCACCGGTAACAAGCACTACGCGGTCTTCAATATAGCCGGCAATAGAAGCGCTGTCGAGCTCAACTGGATCACGACCCAACAAATCTTCGAGTGAAACTTCGCGCAACTGATTGATGCTGACATGACCGTTAATTAGCTCGAACAGGCCAGGAAGAATGCGTGTTTCAACTTCAGCTGTGCGACAAACATCGACGATTTTGCGAATTTCTGCAGCAGGGGCAGACGGCATAGCAATAATCACTTGATCGATACAAAGATTTTCTATCAGTGAAGGCAATTGAGCGGTAGTACCAAATACGGTGATATTGCCGATACGCTTGCGCAGTTTAGTCGGGTCATCATCTATCAGTCCGACGACGTCAACTCCCAGATCTGAACGCTGATTGAGCTCTTTTAAAACCATCGTACCGGCGTCTCCGGCACCAATTACCAGAGCGCGACGACGCACCGGCTGTCGCCAGTGTTTGCGCTGTGAATGCTCTGTTTGCAAACGTCTCAGTACGCGACAGGCGGTAAAAAGGAAGAAGCACAATCCGCAATCAATCACCAGGATGCTGTAGGAAAGCAGCTGCCCTTCTACCCGCAACAGATCAGAACTGAACGCACGCAATATCAGCAGTAAGGCGCTCACTGAAATTACAGAAACACCCAGTTCGCTGACTTCAGTTAAACCGGTGTAGCGCCAGAGGCGGCGATAAACGCCATAGAACCAATTAGATAAAACACGAGCGACGATAAAAACAGGCAGCACTTTAAAAAATTGCGTGCCATAGAGCGAGCCAATGTGGCCATCGAAACGAATCAGGTAGGCGCCAGCCAGAGATAGCGAAACAAGAATGGAATCAAGAACCACCTGAACCACGCGCATCCAGGGAATCGCCGGGCCGTAAACGGCGCTGCGATCGCTGTCAGTGTTGGGGCCTGTGGTCTCAGAACGATTTTGGCTCAATGTTTTTTTCCACTTGTTCGCAAAGTGAAATCTTAGCACTAGTCATGAGGTTGCTGGCTTAGGTCAAGTTCAGGTTAACAGGCGCTAAGAAATGCGCATTTTGCCTTTTTGTTTGGAGACCCACTCCTTAACGCGCTCTGGCGGCAGACCGAGAGAAAGACTGGTTCCTTTAACAGCAGTCTCGTGGCCCACGTCGAGGCGAAGAATGTCGTTATACATCTTCACGGTCATCAGGCGAATTGGGCCGTCTTTCAAGCTACCTGTAGCCGACCAGACCATCAGTGCTACAGAAACGTAGCCAAGGAATATGGAAGCAACACCGGAAAGAATAGAAGCGTTCTTAAGTAAGGGGTGTGTTTGTTGCACCCAGAAATACATACCCACTTCATAGCAAATGAAGAGCACCAGGAAAAGCATTGGTTTGAACTGATAACGAGTGGTGTAATCGATTTCTTCTTTCTTAGCAAAAATGTTGCCGCGAGCGCTTTTGAACCATTCGGTATTGATTTTCTTTTCTGGTGGGAAGACAAAACTGGCGCCGACAAGCACGCAGAACAAGAAATATGGACCGTAGTAACAATGATTAGGATCGCGACCGACCACTTCGTAATAACAAAGTGCCCAGGGCAAAGTTGAACCCAGGATACAGAGCATCATGAAACGCGGCAGGCCTAAACGCTGTTCCATACTGGCGCCGAAGGCCCAGAGAAAGAAGCAATTAACGGCAACCTGGGGAATGTCGAGAGAAGCGAAGGTGTTGTTAAAGCAGAAGGTGAAGAACTTGCCGATGTCGGCTTGCACCGGAGCAAGGGCCGCCATATTGCCGGAGAACGCCATTTTCAGATAACTAAACGCTTCAGCCACAGCTTTAGAGGCCGGGGCGGCGATCAGTCCGTTATTCGCCAACCACCGTTCTATATTGGGACCATTGCTGGCAGCCATTACATACACGGTGCCGCAAAGAAACACCAGCAATATGCTGACCAGAGGCATTGCCTGCTGAGTGTCAAATTTGATCTTAGGCGTAACTGACGATGGTTCTTGTGGCATATGACCCGCTCGATTCTATCTACTAGCTCATTAATATACAGAGCTAGCAATAGATAGTCAAAATCTAATCTGCTCCTAAATCACCACGTTAACAAGCTTGTCAGGCACCACAATCACTTTGCGAACCTGCGCTCCGCCCAGTTTTGCTTTCATCTTGTCATCGCCGAAAGCAAGATCTTCTGCGCTTTGTCTGTCTAAACCTCGGGCCACACCAACCTTGTTGACAATCTTGCCGTTCACTTGCAAAACCAGCTCGACATCTTGGTCAATGGTCAGGGCTTCATCAAATTGCGGCCAGCTGCTCGTATGAATGGAATCTTGCGCACCACTGGCGAAACCACACAAATGCCACAACTCTTCTGAAATGTGCGGTGCCATGGGAGCAATAATGAGCAGCAAATTGCGAATTGCGAAAGTTAGCAGCGGTGAAGGCCCCTGCAAAGTCTGACCCGCTTCTTGCACATACTTATAAAGAGCATTAACCAGTTCCATACAACGGGCAATGGCTGTATTGAAGCCATAATGCTCATTGCCAAGATCGGTCGAGACAGCCTTAACTGCTTTATGCACTTGTTTAATGAGCGCTTTGCCGGCCGGATCTAATTTTTCTGTGTCGATAGCAGCTCCGACTTGCTTACTGTCTATGCAGCCTTTCTCAAGCAGTTCGTCAACAAGCCGCCAGATTCTGCCTAAAAAGCGATATTGCCCTACAGCACTGTCTTCGTTCCACTCGAGCTCTTGCTCTGGGGGAGCGGCGAACAGTGTGAACAGGCGTGCGGCGTCGGCACCATATTTTTTGAAGAAATCGAGAGTGCCGACAACGTTGCCTCGTGACTTAGACATTTTTTCAATGCGGCCGGACAAGGGCGAATGCATGGTCACCATACCCTGCGAAAGTAAGTTGGTGAACGGTTCGGCACAATTGACCAGGCCCATATCACGCAAAGCGCGAGTGAAGAAACGAGAATAGAGCAAGTGCAAAATCGCGTGCTCAACCCCGCCTACATACTGGTCTACAGGCATCCAGTAATTGACTTTGTCAGGGGAAAAAACCAGCTCAGGATTTTTAGCGTCGACATAACGCAAGAAATACCATGACGAGTCAATGAATGTATCCATGGTATCGGTCTCACGCTGAGCGCTGCCACCACACTTGGGGCAATCAACGGTGAGCCAATCTTGCATGCGTTTGAGCGGCGAGCCGCCTTCACCGGTAAACTCCACACCTTCAACCGGCAAAATTACCGGAAGGGATTTTTCAGGCACAGGATTAATGCCGCATTTTTCGCAATGCACAAGCGGAATCGGACAGCCCCAATAACGCTGGCGACTAATCAACCAATCGCGCAAACGAAACTGTGTATGGGTCTTACCAGCATTGTTCGATTCAGCCCAGGCGATCATTTTCAGCTTGGCTTCAGCACTGCCAAGACCATTAAAGGCGCCCGAGTTGAGCATCACTCCTTGATCAAGAAATGCCGCTTTCAAGCCATCGGCCGTAGGGCTGCCGCTGGCCGAAATTACTTCAGTAACTGGCAAATTAAAGACTTTAGCAAAAGCAAAATCTCGCTCATCGTGAGCCGGTACGCCCATGACAGCGCCAGTACCGTAGCTCATTAAAACGTAATCGGAGACCAGCACCGGCACAGCGTCTTTATTGAATGGATTAATCACATAAGAGCCTGTGGGCACGCCGGTTTTTGTTTTCTCAGCGGTCATGCGATCAAGCTCAGTTTTCTTCTTCGCTTGCTCGACATACTCATCGACTTTGGCCTTGCATTCAGGCGTAGTCAGCTTTGCCACCAGTGGATTTTCAGGAGCAAGAACAAGATAGCTCACACCAAATATGGTGTCAGGCCTGGTAGTGAAGACATTTACCTGAAGTTCAGGATGCTCTTTCACTTTGAAGAAAAGCTCAGCCCCTTGCGACTTACCGATCCAGTTTTGCTGCATGACGCGCACGCGCTCAGGCCAGCCTTTTAACGTATCGAGGTCAGCCAGCAATTCTTCGGCATAATTAGTGATTCTTAAAAACCATTGATGCATCTGCTTTTGTTCGACCGGTGTTTCCGGATGCCGCCAGCAGGCGCCATTTTCTACTTGCTCATTGGCAAGGACTGTTTGACACTCTGGGCACCAGTTGACCGGCGCCGATTTACGCACAGCCAGGCCGGCCTCGTACATCTTCAAGAAGATCCACTGAGTCCAGCGGTAATAATTGCTGTCGCAAGTAGTTACTTCGCGCTCCCAGTCGTAGCTGGTACCAAGCTTTTTCAGCTGTTCATCGCGCATGTAGCGAATATTTTCTTTAGTCCAACTCTCCGGATGGAGCTTGCGCTTCATCGCCGCGTTTTCCGCCGGCAGACCAAAAGCATCCCAACCCATGGGGTTCAAGACGTTGAAACCCTGCATGCGGCGATGACGGCTAATGACGTCAGAAATGGTGTAAACCCGCATGTGACCCATGTGCAGGTCACCAGAAGGGTACGGAAACATAACAAGAGAATAGAATTTGGGCTTGGAGTCGTTATCAATAGCTTTGTAAAGGCCCAGCTCTTCCCAGCGCTGTTGCCACTTTTTGTCGATATCTTGTGGACAATACTGGCTAGCCATTTAAATTTATCCCCTGTTCTTCATATATTGAGCCTCTGAATCTTACTTCGTCTGTTTTCATCCCTCAAGAAAAAATCACCGCATGCTAAGATTTTTAGCGTCATTTGCCGAAGCAGGCTCCTGTTCGCCTGAAAAGGCTGTCAACCACGTATAGAGAAAAATTATGGAAACAATCACCATGAACAGCAATGTGAGCGAGCTTGCCCGTAAAGAAGGCATCAGCGAAGAAGTTATTGCTGAGGCAATTGAACTCTGTCGCGGTGCTGAAGCCTTACCTGAAGGGGCCCTCGGCCTGGCACGCAAATTACATAATGCTTATAAGGCCGGAAAGAAGCTGCGCGTCAAACTAGGCGTCGACCCCACATCGACCGACCTGCACCTCGGCCACGCGGTGGTATTTCGTAAACTTAGGCGCTTTCAAGAGTTTGGCCACCAGATCGTGCTTATTATCGGTGGATTCACAGCTTTGATTGGCGATCCAACCGGACGCAATGCCACCCGGCCGCAACTTTCGCCCGAAGATGTGGCGGCCAATGCCAAGACCTATTTAGAGCAAATGGGTTTGATTTTAGACCTGGACAGCACCGAAGTCGTGAACAACACTGATTGGCTCGCCCCCCTCACCCTTAAAGAAGTAATCAAACTGGCCAGCACAGTCACTGTTAACCAGTTGCTGGCAAAAGAAGCATTTGGAGACAGACTGGAAAAGCAACAGCCAGTTGCCTTGCATGAACTCTTCTACCCGCTTCTGCAAGCCTATGACTCTGTGGCCATCAAGGCCGACATCGAGCTTGGCGGCACCGACCAGCGCTTCAACATTTTGCAAGGCCGAGAGTTGCAGCCCAATTACAATCTCGATCAGCAAATGGCCATGCTGTTGCCTCTATTGGAGGGCACGGACGGTGTCAAGAAAATGTCCAAAACTTATGGCAACTATGTTGGCTTGAAAGAACCCGCAACAGAAATGTTCGGCAAGTGCATGCGCATACCAGACGAAATGATCCTCAAATATTTTGAACTGGCCACCACTTTGAGTGGTGCTGAAATTGATGCCATCGAATCTGCCCATTTAAAAGCAGGCGGCAATCCTAAAGACGCCAAACTAAAGCTGGCTTCGCAAATTGTGGCTCAATATCATGGTAAAGAAATTGCCGAAAGCACTTTAACCGAGTGGAACAATGTTCACAGCGAAGGTCAGGCACCTCAAGACATGCCATCATATGCGGTGACGGAGAACAAAGCAATTTTCCGCGTGCTTGTAGACAGCGGACTGGTGCCTTCTACCAGTGAGGCCAAAAGACTCTGTCAGGACAGCGGCGTAAAGCTTGACGGCGAGACCATTAAAGATCCCAATTTTGTAGTGGCCCTCGATAACGGCACTGACAAAGTGCTGCAAGTGGGCCGGCGCAAATTTGCAAGGTTGACCAGATAAATTGCTAACTGATTTCAATATCGCATTGCTGGCAGAAGACCCCGAGCTGACAAAGCTTTGCATTGATTTAGCAAAGGAGAACTTTGCCCACCAGGCAGATCAATATTTGCTAGGCGCTGAGGCTTTGCCTCACGTTACTCTGTGCCAGTTTGAAGCTGAACCCGAACCTGAGCGACTGGACGAAATCTGGTCGGCAATGGAAAAACTCAAACCAGCTCCACTTGATTTGAAAATACATTCGCTCTGCATCAAACCAGGCAATGCTCAGAACCAGGGGACATATTGGGCGGGTTTATCTGTTGGCTTGACCCCAGAATTAAAAGCCTTGCAACAGAAAGTATCCGAAGCGCTGACTGACTTAAATATTCAAGGCACCACAATGCCGCAAACTTTCTTTCCCCACATCACCTGGGTGCGCTGTGAGTATAGAAATCCACCCTGTTTAACACGTATGCCGCCACTGACGCTCTTCGAAAATTCCTATCGGTTTTCCATCACCCTGGGCCGGTCGAATCAATATGGCGTCTACAAAGAGCAACTATACTCACTCTGACACTGACTCTGCAAAACGGAAATAGCAATGAAAAAGGCAATCGCGCGGGCGCTTATATTTACAGCAATATTTTGTTCTTACGCTCCGGTCGCCTGGTGCCAGGCTGAAATTTTTAGCAACTCAACACTTGATCAGGCAAAACAACAAGCTCAAAAAGAAAAAAAACTTCTGCTGGTGGATTTTACGGCGAGCTGGTGCCCACCCTGTCGAAAAATGGAAAGTACAACCTGGAGCAACACCGATGTGCAAGCCTGGGTAAAAGAAAACGCCGTGGCCATTCAAGTTGACGTTGATAAAGACGAGAAAACCAGCAGCGCTCTAAATGTTGAGGCCATGCCGACCCTTGTGCTTTTTACGCCGGAAAGCACTGGCGAATTTGGCAGGCAAGTTGGCTTCATGGGCCCCTCTGAACTTTTACAATGGCTTGATAGTGCCAAGAGCGGCAAAAAAGCCGACAGCAGTGAACCAGCAGAAGAAAGTGACATCTGGTCACGCATCAGCAAAGCGCGCGAGCTGCAAGCTGCGGCAAAAAATGCTGAAGCTTTAGAAGAATATGTCTGGCTCTGGAACAACACCAGCACTTCCGATAGCACTCTTCGCGACGTGCGCACTGGTATGCTTCCGGTTGAAATAGAAAAACTCAGCGCTGTTTATGCACCAGCCAAAACCAAATTTACTGAACTTAGAGACGCTGCCGAAAACAGCGAAAAGCGCGGCGATTGGATTATTCTCAATGGCGTATTAGGCGACGGACCACGCACTCTTGCATGGTTTGACAAAATCAAAGCTGACGCAAAACAGAAAGATACTTTGAAGAAAAACGCTGCACTACTTGAGCCGATTTTGTACTCGCATTCAAGGTGGGCCGATTTAGCAACGTATATGTTTGCCGACCCAATAACGAAAGTGAACGAGATCTACAAACGAGCTAAAGACATGACAAAGCCACGCCCTGACACTGAATTCGCCAAAGATTTTGACCCGTTTCCGAGCATGGTGCTTTTGTTGTACGGCTCTTACATCGGCGCCAACCGCGACGGCGAAGCACAAAAAATAGCTGATGAATGCTTGCGTTTGGATAACACACAGACTATGCGCGAAAGCTTAGCGAGCATGGCTAAAGGCATGCAACAAGCTCGTGCGCCTCACAAATCAGTGCAAAAACAATAGAGCAGCCATATCAGTCAGAACAGTTAGAAATTTTGCTGGACCAATTTTTCGATGCGCATGGCGTCATCATTGCGCTGCCAGCGCCGCAGAAGTGTACTGTAGTTTATTAGTATGTGCCTCACTTCCGGCGCATACTCTCCTCTTTGCTCGCGAGTCAGACGCAACTGCAATAAATAAATGCTTTCAGCCTTATCGTATTCGAGGGTGGCAATGTATTGCTCAGCTTTCTGCTCCATGTTCTCACCAAGAGTAATGGAGGCGGTTACTCGTCTTTGCCATTGCTGCAGATTTGGAGCGCCACCACCGGCATAAAAAATGTAACTGCGAGTGAGATTTGCCAGTTCAAGGTGGCTGCGTCCAAATAGCGTTTCTAAGGCATTCATAGCATTTTTAAACAGTGCTTCAGCTTCAACGCGCCGACCCTGCTCGTGGAAAAATTTAAACGTGGCAGGCAATTCGAGAAAATCGATAAACTCGGCGTGAGAAGGGCTGGTCTCATAAATTGCATAACAACTGAGCATCATTTCGTTCAAATCAGGATAAAGCCCGTGAATCAAACCAAGCAAAGCCAGTCTGGCATTAACTTGCGCTACCGCTGTATGGCTGGGGCCAAGGTGACCCAACCTGTGTGTCATGGCCTCAAGGTAGAAAAATTCGGCTCGACCGAGGAAACCCTGTAATCGGCTGGCTTCACCCATCAGGAAATAAGCTTCACCTACTTGCAGGCAGCCGCCGCCCCAATAATCTTCGTCAATCGCCAGAGCTCGGTTAGCAGCCTTTTCGGCTTCCACGAAACGGTTTAAGCCGAGATAGGCGCTCGCCAGACCGCGCAGGCAGTCGGCCACAATTGGATCGTCCGAACTATTGCCGTGTTTAGCTAAAAGCCGCTGATAAAGACCCTCCGCTTCGCCATAAAGGCCGCGTGTGAGGGCAGATTCTGCCATCAATTGGAGATTGTCGGACAATTGAGAACCTACATCGAGTCGACTCTAATAGATTTCCCCAGTTCATCCATTTTTAACTGACTATTCGGCCATAAACTTTGACACAAGAGGCAATAAACCGTTTTGTGAAACGTCGGTAAAATGCATGCCGTGAATGGCACACGACATGCCGTGGGCTGCACAAGTGCGTCTTAGGGCACTAATGAAAGCGGAACCTTCTTCCGAATGCCCGGCTTGAATACAAACCACCTGCATTTGCTTACCTTTGGGGTTATTGAGAGCATACTCGAGAATTAAATTTGTATTCACTTCGCTGGAGAGTGTCTGCCCATCAGTAATTATGAATAACAAAAGCGGCTTCTTCGATTGAGACAAAGAATGATCTTGAAAAACTCTGGTAATCGCAGGCGCCAGATCAGTATTACCGGTGGTGACATTGGCTCTAAGAATACTTACCAGTTGAGCCGTGCTCAAGTCATGATAAATCGAGTGGGCGGTATTGAAAAGACAGAGTGGTCAACAATAAAGGTAATGTCGAAATCACCTAGCCCCATTCTATGAATTTGTTCTGGTGTCTTTGCCTGCAAAGGCCCCAGAGTATCGGTCTTAGCTCGCAATTTGACAAAAAAGATTTGACCATTGCGTTCGATTTTGGCAGAAAGAAGATTTTCGCCGACGTTGCCGCTCAGAATGCGATCACCCGCTTGTATACCGGCATAATACGCCGGAGAACCGAGCCTTACTTTAAGGACAGGTGTAGGAAATTGCGTACTTTGCGGAATTAGACCGGCGGAAGTGAAAACCGCCCCTAATTTATTGATGTGACCATACAGCTTTGTGTCGCTGGGCTGTTGCGCTTGAACAGTGTTGAGCGAGAAGCAAAAAGCAGCACTCAGAAATGAATGAAAAAGCGTGTGGCGCAGGCTCATTTGCTCAAGCTCTTCCTATTTTTCATAGCCGGTATTGGTTTACTTTTTGCAGATAAACTTTTTGCTTTAGCCAGCATAGGATTTTCAAAAGGAATTGATACATCATCTGAATCGCTGCCCAGATTTTCAAAATTTTGCACATAGGCACTGGAGCCATGGGGCACAATGCGAGTAGTTTTAGTCTCTTCGGCGCCAGAAAAAGTGCGCTTGCTCAGGTCGGCAGCCGTTGATTTGTAGCGACCTTCGATTTTTGCCTGCTCGGCCTGGTATTTTTGAAAAACTTCCCGGGTCTTTACTTTCAACTCTTCGTCAGACAAATTGCTCTGGCTTTGAATTTGACTGACTTCGTGGTCATATCTGTCAGAGGCAATCTTTCTTCTCGAGTAGCGACGTCGCGCAATCGCTTCAAGCCAATTTGCATTTGCAAATCAGCCACCGACACCACTGGTTTTGTGACAACCGGATGGGCGACAACTGGTTTGCTGACGCTAGGTTTGTCGACCACGGCTGCAGGTCGCGCAGGACGTCTTCTTAAATTCGCAATTGCTTGAGCTGAGTTCTGACCAATGGCACCGCTCTTATCTATAGCAACACACTTTTGATATTCAGCGATGGCCTCAGCAGGCTGTGATAATTGCACTAATGAATTGGCGACATAGTAATGCACAAGAGCGCTTTCAGGACGCAACTGAGTAATCTCTCGGCCCATGCGTACGACAATTACATAATCATCATGGTCATAAGCGCTTTTTAGAACCGGCAGGGAATCAGCGGCAAAACAACTGATCGGCTCGGAAGCCAGAGTTACACAGAAGCTCAAAGCCACTAATGATGTGCGAATATTAGACACAACCGTGGTTCGCCAAACTCTTAAAACCAGCACTCTACTGACATCGCACGCCATTGTGGGAGCATTGAACAATCGTAAACAGCTCAACTGCACCAATTGGCCCATTCTCTTTTGACAATCCTATCACTTAAACAACGCCTGTTTTTAATATTGATGCTCATGGCCACGATAGCACCTCTCCCGGGCTTTTGCGCCGACCAGGCGACGGTTCCTTACTACGGCCAGAACGCAGATTCAGCGAGGGGATTTTAAATCTGCAGCTGAGCTGTTGAGGATAGCTTTGTACAAAGACGGTCAGTCGCCTATCACCTGGCTTTTACTTGGCCAGTGCTACGAGAGACAGAACGATAATAATACGGCGATGCGTACTTATAAAATGCTGATTCAGTATTTTCCCACCAGCACCGAAGCAGCCTCTGCGAGAGTTTTTCTTTCTTTACTGGAAAGGCAAAGACCAGCTACTGTGGTCAACGCACCCACAGTGAGCGCCCACATGCCGAGTGGCACTATTCAAACACATGGGCAAACGCAAGCACATGCCTGGAGATGCCTTCAACAGACGAAAAGTTCAGGCGGGTTTATCGTCAGGATGCAGCAGCCATAGTCGATCATGACCGTCGCGAAAAGCTTCACGATTTTCTTGTTGAAGAAGAAACCTGCGCTAAAGAAGTTTTTTCTGCACTGGCGGCGTCAATGATGGGTGATGTGACAGTGGAAAAAGATCTCAATCGTGCTTTTCCCCGTTGCCGAGCCTGGATTGAATCTCGGATAGCTCAGCTGGCTAAAAAAACCTGAAGCGGTGCCAGGCGAAAGTTACGGCCGGGTACCAATGAGTATTCAGAACCAGAACGTATACCTTCTGGTTGAATTTGACGTCGGGGTAACCTATCTCCAAAATGAAACGTTATCGTTTCATTTTAAGAGCAAGCAACAGCCCTAAGGCCGACGGCCCTTAACTACTTCACCGGCGTCAGCACCAGATCTAGTATCGGCACCGAGCGTTGGCTGAGCATCGCCCATTTGATCCATGTCTTCAAAAACGCCGGCGCTCTTCTTCTCTGGAAAGAACCGTTGCAGATAAGACAAGATAATGAAAACCCCGGCCCGGCACCATATTGCTGCATAGACAAGCAAATTGAAAACAGGCCAGTAATTCTTGGCCATATGTTTGCGATAAAAAACTTCCATGCCTTTGTGCAAATTGATGGTTGAGCCGATGCGGCGAAACCGGCTGGACGCGCCATGATAATGGTGCACCACCGCACTGGGCAAATATCTTACTTGCCAGCCCGCTTGCTTAACGCGCCAGCACCAATCGATGTCTTCGCCAAACATGAAAATGTCTTCGTCGAGCAGACCAATTTTATCAATCACACTTTTACGCACCAGCATGAAAGCACCCGAAAGTGCGTCCACCTCGATTTCTTCATCAGGGTCGGCGTAAGTGACGTTATAGCGCGCCACCAGTGGATGCTTGGGAAAGAGGAAGCTCAAGTATGAAAGTCTGAAAAACGAAGCCCAGAGGTCCGGGAATGAGCGCCGGCATGATAGCTGCAGGGAGCCGTCAGGGTTAAGCACCTTCGGACCCACGGCTCCACACTGGGCATTAGCGTCCATGAAAGCGACCATTTTGCCCACGGCGTCAGGGCCGGACACCGTGTCGGGGTTGACGAGAATGACGTAATCGCCAGTACACTGCGGAATAACTTGATTGCAAGCGCGGCCAAAGCCCACATTTTCAGCGTTGGCGATGGTAATTACAGACGGAAAATCGCGTCTGAGCATTTCCACTGAACCGTCGCCTGAGTCGTTATCCACCACCCAGATTTCAAAGCCGGCGGCGGCCGAATCGGCTAAAAGCGAGCGCAGAGCCGCTGCCAGCAGCTTCGGCGTTTTCCAGTTAACAATAACAATTGAAGCTCTAATTTTGTTCACGGGGCACAGTACAAGTACAAGTACAAGCTACGGGCAAATTTTAACACAGGCCGAAAGAGGGTATATCTAGAGAGAAGCCCATAAAATGTCACAATTGACATCTATACTGAAAGCTGGAAAACCACCTTACCAGAAAGAATTTTCATATGCCTAACCCACCTGAGCTGGTCATCGACCACGGCCACCGCGCAAGCGAGAACCATACACCTGGCGAATTTGACGCACTGGCTGCTGTAAGACACGAAATTGCAGCACCGGCAGAAAACAAAGAAAAACAGGGCGACAAAATTGGGCCTATCCGCCCGGGTGAAAGTACTCTTGAAAGTATCACTTTACCAAACGGCGAAAAAGCCAACTATAGACTTCACGTTCCTGAAGGATACGACGGCAAGACGGCACTGCCTGTGGTGCTAATGTTTCACGGTTACGGCAGAAATCGCGGCCAGGGTGACACTGAAAAAGGCGCCGAAGGCATGGAAGAAGTCAGTGCCTTGAGCAAACTCGCCGACAAAGAAGGATTTATTGCTGTGTATCCGGACGGCAATGCCAACCGCTCCTATTCATGGAACAACGGTCAATGGTTCTTCTCCAAACGCAACGATGTCGCCTTCACCAGCGGTATGATGGACACCATCGACAAACATCTCAATGTCGACAAAGAGCGCATCTACATCATGGGTTACTCACAAGGCGGCAGCTTCAGCCACAACGTGGCCAACAAACTCTCAAACCGTGTGGCGGCTGTAGTAGAAAACGGCGGCTGGATGACCGGTAAAGAAAACCAACCTGCCAGCGCTTTTCCCATTATGTCGATTCAATCGCTCTCTGATTCAGTCTCTCCAGCTGAAGGGAGCCAATGGTACAACGTAAAAATGCAGCCAGAAACTTACACGCAAGACTTCTATAAAAAAGCGAACGGCATAACCGAAGCGCCTAACATCAGCACTCGCACAGGCAAAGACGGCAGCGAAGTTGTCGATTATTCGTGGAAGAATCCAAAGACCGGCGCAGAAGTGCGAACCATGTATTTGAACAATCAAAAGCATCTCTGGTACGGCGGTGTCGGTGCCGAGGACGCGCCCATTAACGCCACTGCAGAAGCCTGGAAGTTCTTGAAGCAATTTCGCAAAGAACAGGCTCCATAGAACAAGCTCGATATAACCGGCTCCAGTGCCAAGATTTATAGAACTCGCCAATTGGGGAATATTAATAGAGACAAAACGAGAAGGCCATGGGCAAAGCCGGCGATGAGCATAAAAATGAGTTCAATCCACGCTCCATGACCGAGACGTGGAGCACTTATCACTTGCTCGCTAACGATGCCACCACGGTTAACCAGAGTGCTCAAACAGCATCTTTACCTTATGGCATCGGCAACGCCAGAGTCTATTCCACCGGCGATATTGTCGATAAGTCTTATAAATTATTGGG
>JADYXQ010000077.1 GCA_021772135.1 Candidatus Obscuribacter sp. | reverse complement strand
TTTTGTACACAGCTCCTCATGCTGCATTCCGGTGGCAACAAGATTTGCAGGAAGCCATTCGCATATACAACTAAGCCCCAAGAACTCAACCCTGTTACTAATAGCGGAGCTATACTATATGAATGAATAGAACAGGCGAAACAAAAAACGAGACAGCGGAAACAGACAAAAGTCTGGCCCGCTGTCTCGCGAAAATCAGGATGTGCTGATTTTTCTACTCTCTTACTGCTTCGCCGGAGCAGGCTGGGCCGGCGAAACCTTGACCATCCACTCAATCAGAGCGGTGCCATTCGGTGCGCCCCAACCAGTAGGATGATCCCACGAGGGGCCGGCTTTGTATCCAGGTCCCTGACCGGCACCATTGTTGCCCTTGGTGACGTCGTAGAAATATTTGCCGTAGTCGGCCGAATTTCCCAGGCGATAAAGATACGGATTAGCAGCGCCAACCCGTTTGCCTGCAGCCTCCACGGTGAGCACCCAGAGGGCAGCCATGGTCGGAGCAGAAGCACTGGTGCCGCCGATGCGCGACCAGCGACCCTGGAAGTAGAACGAATAACCGGTGTACGGATCAGCGTTTAATGCGACGTCGGCAGACGCACGCATGTCACCGGACGGAAGATTGGCACCAACCTGCCAGTTGGGGCGCTTCCAGTGTTCGGAAACTCCACCACCAGAGCCGCTCCAGGCCGGTTCAGCAGTGCGCACGCCGTCGTCGTCAACAGCCAAACTTGTGCCACCAACAGCGGTGAAGTTCGGATTGGACGAAGGATAGTCAACTGCCCACTTGAGGGTTTTGTCTTTCGGCTTGGCCGGGCAGTCGTATGCACCGTCGTCACCGCTGGAGACAAAAAGAGCAATGCCCTGTGCCGCCGCTTGCTTGAAGACCATGTTTTCGGTCTTCATCATCAGCCAGCCGGTGCCCTTTTCGCAAAGGCCCCAGCTTACCGTCATCACAGACGCTTCATTGTCTACCGCCACCTGATTGAAAGTGAGGGCAAAAGTCAGGAAGCTCGGGTTGGAAGCGATGTACATAATCACATCGGCATCGGGAATTTGCGAACTGACCAGCTGGAGATCGAGAGTGGTCTCTTCCTCGAACTTAGTGCTCGTGCCGTTGATGTACTTATTGGTCAATTGACCGGTGCGCACAATACCGTGCTTGAGCCAGTAGGCATCGATGTCTTGCTGATCGTAGCCGTAAGCCGTAGCCACAGCCACTTTCACGCCTTTGCCGCTATAAATTTTCTTACCGCCCACACTGTCCACAGCCTTCTTGTTGTTGACGTTGGGAAAGTTGTAGGCCGTGCCGATATCTTGAGGCGAATGAGACGACTGAGCAGCACGCGGCGCCGGAGCGCGCGACTTAGCGATGCGGCTCTGGAACTCTGCGTAGGTGTTCAGACCAATCACAGATTGCACCACGTTCTTCAAATGCACGGGTACAGAAGGGTCGCGGTCGTTGCTGTAATAAACTACAGGCGCTTGTGCAGCGGTACTGTCCGCAGGCATGGCACCGATGTTGGCGGTGTTGACCATGGCACTGGCTGAGTACTCGTTGATGGTGACATTGAATGCTTTTTCCAGCTGAGAGACGGTGCCCTCGGCGTGAATAAGCAAACGGTTCTTGGGCACCAACTTGATTTTCAGACCCTGCGAAGTGAGGTAACGCACCACTTGCTCGACGTCGTAAGCATCCGGCGAATAGCGGGTGACGAACTGATCGACGGTGAGAAACTGTTGATACTCAGGAGCATTGGGGTCTTGCTGTTTAACCAGCAAGCTGTCGAGATCGGCTTCATCACGAAGATTGAGGCCGACAAGAATTTCGAGCCGGGCCTCGGGATTAGCGTGTTTGACGAGTTGAGACTCGCCCACCACCTCAGGTGTGTTCCCGGAGAGAATAACTCCGCCGTGGAAAAGAGAAAAGGTTGGGCCGCGGTTGACAAACCAGATAGCAGCCACAACCATGAGGGCAAGCGCTACAAAGCGGCTCACCCTTTTGAAAGTAACAGGTTGCATATTAATCTCCTAACTAGAGATATTGTTATTAGAGTCAAAATCTAAATTGAGATTGACTCGACGATTGAAAAGAAAAACTCAGGCTTTTGGCAGAACGCAGGCGCCGCCGTTCATCTTCTCAAGCTCGCGCACGCGCTCGGAAACCGGCGGGTGTGTGAGCTGAAGCGAACGCCAGAAAGCTTTGACCTTCTGCCAGAAAGTAACTGGCGGCGGCGGTGCATAACGGGCATCGAAAATCGGATCGATGGTCATGATCGGACGCAGCGCGCGATAAAGCTCGGCTTCGCGACCCTGCGGACGATTCTTCTCCACATAAGCGACGAGTTTGAGCAAGGCCGTAGCCAGATCGCAAGGTTGGCCGGTCATAAGCGATCCAGTAGCATCGGCCGCCGACTCACGAGAGCGCATCACGAACATTTGCACGATTTTGGTAATCTTGCCCGTGACCTGAAAAATGAGGAACATGATCACGTATTCGAGAATACCAGTGAAGAAACCCTGCGGCTTGCGGTTTTTCGTCTGCAAGCCGAAAGAGGGCTTGAAGATGCGAATGCCCGAAAGCAAAATGCGCACGCCGGCATCGGAAATCATGAAGAAAATCATGGAGATGATCGACAGCATTGAGTTAATGCCGACGTCGTAGTTTTTGACGTGACCAAGTTCATGAGCGAAAACCGCTTCGATTTCCTTGTCGGTCATGCCGGTGTCGAACAGGCCCTTAGTAGCTGCTACAACAGCTTTGCGATGGATTGGTCCAGTGGCAAAAGCGTTAGGCAGTGGGTTGTCGGAAATGTAGACTGGTGGCTTGAATTTGAGACCGCTTTTGGCGTAGACACGATCGACAATAGTGAGCAGGCGCTGGTGTTGCGGGTTGCTTGGATCGGCAGGTGTTGATTTGGTGACGGCCAGGGCAATTTTTGCACTGAACCACCAGCTCAAAACCGGCACCAGAAACCAGAGCAGACCAAAGCCTAGCTGAAAGCGATAGCTATAGCCGAAACCGGCAAAAGCAGCGAAAACGAGACCGCCCATAGCAGCGTAACCAAGCAAAGTCTTGAGCCAGGTGATGAGCAAACGGCGACGCATTTTAGAAAAATTTGGGTCTTCAGGCCCAATGATTTTATGAGGCATAGAAATGTCCTACTTTTATTTTTGTTGTTATGAAGCTCTAGCAGCGCGCCATAGACAAGCGGACAAAATAGCTGTGACCCCGAAACGCGACGCGTCTTGCGAGTTAGCTAAAAAAGTCTGCTTGGCGATGGACGTTGTTTAAAGAGCCGTGGGTGAAGAGTTGGAAAAAGTACTTTAGAAATTTAGTCGGCCTGTAAGTTCAATAGCAATCAGTCAGGCTTATGAATCTGAGAGCTTTAAGAGCTGCAGAAAGCGTAATGCGGCGGCCGGGAAGCAAAGACCCTGACAGCCAGGCATCTATCAGCTTCGCTAAAGACAGTACATCAGAACGAACCGCTTGAAAACCGCTTGCCAAGCGAGACTCTTTGCCCGGTAAGCAAATAGCGCAGCTCTGAGACCAGGCAAAATGACAGATTAAATCTACTAATTAACTACTTCATATAATATAAATGAGGTTAAGTAAAAGCAGGGGAATGACCCCTGCTTTTACTTAAATAACGCTATTAAGCGGGCAGATTGCGCCGGGCATATTTGCGAGCGCCGGAGGCACAAGCAAGCACACCACAGCCAATCAGAACCCAGCTGCTCAAGCTCACATCAGCACTGAGCGTCTGCGAGCGCACCATCAGCAACAGTGCGCTGCCGAAAAGAATCCACGACAGACCACCGGCCACACGACCAAGGCCGCGCAGCGACTCTGGTTTGGCCAGCAGTGAAAGGGCATTCAGCACTGCCAGTGCCACCGCCAGATTGAAAAGCAGAATGTTCATAGTCAGGCCTCCACAGGGTGTTGAATCAGCTCAGGCACCACGTTCAAATGCGGGAAGACAGCCTGCATGTAGCGGCCGGCAGCAAGCACCTGTTCGTCGGTAGGCTGATAAGTGCCAGAATTTCCATTGAGCGGAATTTTGCCGTCGACATCCTTCCAGACTTCACCGGCAAAGAGCACATCCGGATCGTAGCCCGAAGCCAGCACGTGCTTGCTCAAAATCCAGTCAATCAGCTTGACACCAACCGTGGTGCGAGCAATGATGATCTTTTTGGTGGTAATCACCAGGTTGTACTTGTTCGACTTCTTGGCACTGTCGGTTCGCAGCATGTCGTAAACATCGCGTTCACTCTTGCTGCCCAGTTCGGCATAATTAGGCGCAAGAATGGTGTGAATCACCTTAATTACCCATTTGGAGAAAAGCACACGCTTCTTCAAGCGCGTCACCAGGTTGGGGTTTTTCTGAGGGAAAGGCTTGAGCCTTTTAGCCAAATAATCGAGGGGATTGACCCGTGTCTGCTCACCGGTAAAGAGAGCGTGAGCGCCCCAGAACTGGCGCAAGATTGTGCCGGTGGAAGAAGCCACCGAAAGCTTGACGCGAATATCACCGTGATATTCGGCATCGGCAGGCAGTGCCGGCGCCACTTCGCGGGAGAACACTTCAGGCTTGCTCGAACGGAGACCCACTGCCGTACCGGCCAGTCCGAGCAGCTTAAATGGTGCCAGAACTACGGCTCTGACATTTTTCCAGGCCTTGCTCTTTTGCGACTTTGCATCGAGCATACGCTCACCGTGGCGGCAGAAAGTCATCAGCTCGGCAGCGATGATCTGCCGGGCATAGCTTTCCATGTTCGCCTGAGTGGTGCGCACCACTTCCAGCTTGACTGGCTTGCCTTCAAACTCAAGGCCGTTGGCCAGCAGATAGCTGAGCAAAGCGTAGGGCATATAGAGGCTGCTCAGTTTGCGTTGACCGGAAGTAAAGCCGGCGTCTTCGAGCACTCGCAAATTGGCATTGACGCAAGTCCAGTATTTCTTGCCGTCGTGCACGCGCATGGCCGCCCGCAGCTTCACAGCGGCATGTTCAGGCAGATTGAGCATACGCAGCATGATGCCCGATTGGACAAAATTGCGCGTATCTTCCACCACCGACGGTGCGCGCTTAAGCGATTTGGCAGCAAACTTTTCGTAGCCACCTTTGCCGTCAGGCACAGTCAGATAGACGTTGGGCAGGCCGAAGCCAAGGAAAATTTCCTGGCCACCGCTAAAAAGATCGCTGACGCGAAAGACACGCAGGTCTTTGATGGTGCGCTCCCGTATGCTGGAAGCGTCGATAACCTGGTCGACGTGAGAGCCGAACAGAAACTCAGGCCGGCGCTCAAAGTGACGAGCGTAGCCATTTTCAGGATTTTCTAATTGCATAGTTTTCTCCGCGGTTAAACGCCCAGATTTTTCTGGCGCGCTAAAAACAAAAGGCAACCGCAGCTGCCTTTTTTGACTGATTGGAAAGACTTTTCGTTACTTGTGATAGCGCGCAAAAACGCTGTCACGGCGCTCGAGCTGGTCTGCCAGACCGCCGAGCAAACGCTGGCAAAGGCGAACAAAGCGCAGAGCCAGAATTTTGGGTGGCAGCACAAGACCAGTGCGGACAGCCGCCAGGAGCAGCTGGTAATGGTCGAAAGCCATGGTGCCACCAGCCAACAACTGCGCCACAGAGACAAATGCGGCACTGCCTGGTTTGGCGTCATCACCGGCACTGGCGGAAGATTCTACTTGCGCGGCCATAGAAGCCGGAACCAACCACATGTAGCCGTGGTCGACCACGTGTCCACGCTCGTCGCGTTGTGGAGACGAACGCACGTCGAGCAAAACCAGCGCATGCGGCGGCACGACGACATTGGTTTCTTCGCTGCCTTCACGAGCGCCGCAATTGAGCAGGGTCTCGATGTGGGCGTTGAGAAATCCACCAGGAAATGACTGACAGTCTTTGAAGGGCGCATGCAATCTGGTAATCGTCAAAACTTTCGCAGACGCAGTGCCGGAGCCGATGATCACCATAATGGTGGCAGTGCTGTCGGCTTTGGCATACTGGTAAAACATCAGCCGCGAGCTCTTAACGAGCCCTTTGACTTGCGCCACGACACCTGCTTGTATGCGTGTTTCAGCCAGATGAGCCAATGCTGTAACCAGATTGTCATCGCTGGAAAGCGCATCGACAATCACCACCGGCACGGCACCTGTAGCAGCGAAAGATTCCACCGTGGTCAGTAGTTCAGCAGCTGAGCAATGCCCGGCAATGAAGATTATTTGCTGAGCCAGTTGCAGCGCCGGTAAGGCCGTGAGCGACTGACTGTTGGCAGAGATGAAGGTTGGCACACCGGTGTCGGCACATACAGACTGGAGGCGCTTAAGCGACTCTGACTGCTGGTTACCGAGCACGAGGAGGTTAAATGAGATTTTCATATGAGGTCCTTCGGTTTCAGCAAAGTGCTGTTGTTCACACCGCACGCCTTCACAGCTGTTGAAGCAGTAATGCCAGTGCGGTAATGGAAGATTTTCAGGGGTTAAGGCTTTGGGCTTAAGGATCCTTGAGAAAAAAAAGAGAGAAATGAGTGTATCTTTACAACTTACCCGCGGGCAGGTAGCCAGTGCAAGAATTGAAATCTTATACTGCTTGGCTTCTTTCTAATTCCTACTCATAATCAAAAGAATGTAGTGAAATGCGCGGTTGCCAAGCGCTAGCGCCGATGATGCGAATGGTTACGCCACGCTAATATTGGGGCTGCTGCGAAAAATTGGGTTTAGTACCGCCAGTGGTATCATCTCGACAGTATTGACTGCGTCGTTTGAAGATTTTTCTAGCGCAGCCATACTTGTCACTGTTAGACTACGCCCAGGGCAACCACACGAGGAACCATGGGCCGCATCTTAAATCAATCAGAACTGGCTCAAGCTGCCGAAGCGGCTAAGAGGCAGAACAAAAAAGTGGTTTCCACCAACGGCTGTTTTGACATATTACATGTGGGCCACGCCCGCATTCTTAAGCAAGCGCGCGATTTAGGCGACTGTCTTTTTGTCGGCCTTAACTCCGACGCCTCGGTCAAACGCTTAAAAGGTCCTGAAAGACCAATCAATAATGAAGGGGACCGGGCTGAACTTTTAGCTGCCCTGGCTGCGGTTGATTTTGTCTACATATTTGAGGAAGACACACCGGTGGAATTTCTCACCGCGGTTAAACCAAATGTGCACGTCAAAGGGGCCGATTACAGCGCCTCTGACCTGGCTGAGACTCCTGTGGTGGAATCTTTTGGCGGAGTAGTGCAGCTGCTTGCCCTCGTGCCCCTGAAGAGCACCACAGCCCTGGTGGAAAAAATCAAAACGAAAGACTGAAAGTCTGTAATGACAATGTTATTTTCGCCTCTTACCCTCAGGAAGAATCCACCCCGAGGTCATCTGCCATGCACAAAGAGAATTTTCAACAGTCAGACAAAGACGCAGCCAGAGTCACCGAGCTCGCCATTGATTTTAGCCCCACGGTCGACGAGCAAAGAAACACTGTGCGCGATCTGAAGGTTCAAGTTGGAGATTCGAGCAAGCAGTTTTTGCCGCCAGTTGAATTGACTGTCGATACAGCGAATGAAACCGCCGCCAAAGAATTTCTCGTTACATTTAAGGAGAAAGGGCCAAAAGCGGCGATGGAAGCCATACGCAATGACCTGAAAGCTTATGAAGAGCAGCAGCATGGCAATATGAAACACGTGGCCGGCTTCGATGAAAAGTATTCAACACAAATTGCGCACGAAAGATCCGGCGAACGCTGGGAAGCAATTAAAAAAGAACTCTGTCAATCTGATCCTAACGCCGTAGAAAAGCTTAAAGTGGCTTATCTAGACAGCACCGTCAAAGAAATGGGCAAAGCCGGCGGCCACTACGGAAACCTTGATGAATACGGCGTTTCTGCCAAAAATCATTTTGAGAACCAGAAAACCAACGGCTCAAATCCGCTGGCGCGCGAATTTGCCGGTGCGATAGCCAAAGATTACACCAAGATTTCTGATCCTGGTGACAAAAACAATGACCCATTGCGCATTTCCAATCGCGAGCTGCAGTCTTACCGAGCCGCTCAAGAGAAGCTCTGGCAATAACTATTTCGCTTCAGGTGTCATGGCTATTTCGCTTTAGGTGTCATGGCTATTTCGCTTTAGGTGTCATGGCTAGACGATTGCGCGCATCTTGCGAGTAGTCGGAATTAGGGGAAATTTTCAGAGCCAGTCTGAAGTTTTCTTTGGCATCTTCAATTTTGTTCTTCTTCCACATGATCAGTCCCATGCGGTAAAAAGCTTCGCCCAGGTGACCATCATTTTGGGTAGCGTTTTTGTAAGAAACCATGGCCCGGTCCAGGTCGCCTTGCGACTCGTAAGCGGTACCCAGGTTATAGTGAGCTACCGCCAGTTTGGGGCTGAGCTTAACAGCGGTTTCCCAGTTTTTGATGGCACCGGGCACATCTTTTTGGGCGCGCAGGGCGGCGCCAATGCCATTGTATGTGATGGCATCAGCCGGATGAATAGCTAGAGCTTTGCGGAATTGCACCAGGGCATCATTGTAATTATGCTGCTGATTATAGGCGAGACCGAGGTTGCTGTAAGCATCACCCAGCTCAGGGTCACCGGCCAGTGCGGCCTTATAGTCGGCAATCGCCTGGTCGACATTGCCGGCTAAATGAGCTTTGACGGCGTTGTTAAACAAACGACGTGCTTTGAATTTGGGAGATTCGCCATCGGCTGCACCGGCTTGTGCGTCGGCACTAATGTCGGTAGACTGCTGCGCTTCGGCGGCGGCAACGGCCACCGGGGAGGCTCGTCTGACAGGGGTGACGGCAGCAACCACCGGAGCAGCAGCTGGAGTGCCAGATTCAACTGTTTCGGCTACAGTTTCAGTTTTCTCTTCAACTGTGTTAGCAGCAGAAATGCTTTGCTCGGGAGTGGTATCGCGCAGTTGCGGCATGGCAGAAACGGCAGGAGCGGCAGGCTGCACCGCTTCGGTTATCGAAGCCTCAGGTGCAGCGGTTTCAGGCACCACTGCTGGTGCGGAAGTTGGTTTTTCTTTGCTGACCGGCAACGATTCGGTTAAAGCAGGTTCAATAGGAGGCACTGCTAAAGCCGCTTTGGTAACCAGTGGTCTGATGCCGCCTACCAGGCCCTTCAGTTCAGAAGCATTGCCTTTGCGCGGGCCCCAGGTGGGGTCACCTTTTTTAGGGTCAGGGTCTGGTGTTTCTACTTTCTGTGCCATCATGGCATCGGCGTATTGTGAATAGGCATCAGTGGTAGTGATGGCACTTGATGCTTGTTCAACAGCGGCAGTGACCGGTTGGGCGAATTCTTCATTCAACCCCAGAGCCAGAGCGCCGTCTTCCATAACTAGAGCTGGCTTGACTTTGGCGGCAATGGCTAAATCGAAAGTGATGCGCACTGTCGGTTGCGGTTGATTGATAAGGGTAGCGAAGCGTACTTTACTGACGCCCGGCAAAACTTTAGTGATGGCGCTAGAGATTTGATCGGCGCTGGCCATAGAGGTCATATCCATTGACACACCAGGCAAGTCCATAATCAGACGGTGATTAGGAACAGGCATTTCAAACATTTTGGGAGACGGAGCCTTAGCAGCGCCTTCAGCGAATTCGAAAATTACTTTGCGATTGGCATCGACAGAGACTTTGCGCAGTGCGGTAGTAACGCCGTCATCAGCTTGAGCAGCACTGCCGAGGGCGGTTATCGCGCTTAAAGTGAGAGCCAGACTAAAGCTAAACTTCACCGCTCTTTGCCAGGACCCAGAAGTTAGTGGGACAGCTACTTGTCTACCGCTGGCGTATGCCCCTAAATTTTTGCTCTCAGACATTGCTGTCGCACTCCCCACAAATTTTGCCGTCACAGCGGCCAGTTTACCTAAAAGATGCACTACTTTGGCAGTTGATCCATTTAAGTTAGGCTGCATTTTAAGTAGAGAAGGTTAAACTAATAGACAAAGTCGTATGATATAGCGGCTTTCGAGCCCGTCCATAAAACTGATCTCAGGGAAGTTTAATGCCGCAGTCCAAGCGCGATTCGAAAAACAAGAAGCGTAAAAGCCGCGTTTTCAGTCTTTTCGCCCTGATCTTGCTAGCGGGCGCCTCTATAAACATGCAGCCGGCGCAAGCCCGTCGTGACAACCTGCCTGAACCGGCAGCAGTTATGCCCGCTGAAGAGATACTGGTGACGCCTCCAGGCGAAGAAGCGTATTTCCCTGTGCGGCCCGATGGCCAACCGTTCCTTGTCAATATCGACTCTACCGTCAATTTAACCGATCGCATCAGCGGATTTTATTTCGATCCCAAATGGCGGGGCGAAGTCTGGGCTCCATTCGATCAGGTCAATCTGATCGAACGCGCCACCAGGCTGATGTCTACCTTCCCTGAATATGACCAGTTCAGTATCTACCGAAAAATGAACAGTGTGCATAAGTTCTTTGAAAAGTATTCTGGATATGGCCCATAGCCGGTAAACAATATGAGCATTTCGAAAACCAACCCGCGCCTCGACCATATCGCCATTGCCGTGCACTCATTAGAAGAGGCTTTGCCTTTCTACGAAGAGCTGGGGCTGACCAGGCTGGAAATAGAAGTTGTAGAAGAACAGGGCGTTAGAGTGGCAAAACTCGACATCGGCAACACTCACATTGAGCTACTGGAGCCGCTTTCCCCCGACACACCGGTGGGCAAATTCATTGCTCAGAAAGGTCCGGGATTACATCATATCTGTATTGGCGTGTCCGACATTGAAGATAACCTCTGCCAGCTCAAGCAGCGGGGCACAAAAATGATTAACGAAACAGCTAAAGTTGGGGCGGGGGGCGCGAAAATTGCTTTTGTGCATCCGAAAGCCACTGGTGGAGTGCTTCTCGAACTTTCTCAGCCCCGGGGTGAGTAGCCCTCGCCGGCTCATAACTTTCACAAAGATTGATGTTTTTGTCTGATTTGGCCGCTGGCAGACTGCTCTCTGCTACATTTAATTTCCGATTACATTGGAGGCGCATCCATGCCAGTTATGACCGAACTTTCGCGAATTGAAAAAGCCTTGGGCAAAGAGGCTTCCTTCTATTTAGAGCACAAAAGCACAAGTATTCCTAAAGAGCATCTGCATTTGCCGGGTCCAGACTTTGTCGACCGCGTTGGCGTCATCTCCGATCGCTCACCTCGAGTACTGCAAAGCTTGCAAACACTTTTCAACACCGGCCGCCTGGCAAATACCGGTTATCTCTCGATTCTTCCTGTTGACCAGGGTATCGAGCACTCAGCCGGCGCTTCTTTCGCTAAAAATCCCATCTACTTTGATGGCGAAAATATCGTCAAACTAGCTATCGAAGGCGGCTGTAACGCTGTGGCCTCTACATTCGGCGTGCTTGGGTCCGTCTCACGCAAATATGCTCACAAAATTCCGTTTATTGCCAAACTCAATCACAATGAGTTCTTGAGCTATCCAAATGGTTACGACCAGATCATGTTTGGTTCAGTCAAACAAGCCTGGGACCTGGGAGCTGTAGCAGTCGGCGCCACGATCTATTTTGGTTCGGCTGAATCAACCAGGCAAATTCAAGAAGTCTCAGAAGCATTCCAGGAAGCTCACGAATACGGCATGGCCACAATTCTCTGGTGCTATTTGCGCAACAGCGCTTTCAAAGTCGGCGACATCGATTATTCTCTCGCTGCCGATTTGAGCGGTCAGGCCAATCACCTGGGCGTCACCATTGAAGCCGATATCATCAAGCAAAAATTGCCTGAAAATAATGGCGGCTATAACGCTCTCAAATACGGCAAAACTGATGCTCGCGTTTATGGCGAATTGACTACAGACCACCCGATTGATTTGACTCGCTATCAAGTCGCCAACTGCTATATGGGCAGACAGGGCTTGATCAACTCAGGTGGCGCATCTGGTGCCAACGATATGGAACAAGCAGTGATGACCGCCGTTGTTAACAAGCGGGCAGGTGGCACCGGTCTCATTTCCGGACGCAAAGCTTTCCAGAAACCAATGCAAGACGGAGTTGAGTTACTTAACGCAATTCAAGATGTTTACCTCTGCCAACAAGTAACCATTGCTTAAGAACTAACTGGTTAGACCCAACTACAGACCGCGATAGGGCCCCACAAGGGCCCTATTTTTTTGGTCCTGAAAAATTGCTTTTTGCACAGAGCGGTAGTCAATAATTTAATTTCGGTGGCGAATGAAAAAAATAGACGGAACCATCTGATACAGTTCTCTGTCGCAGGGCCTGAGCGGTCCTGGTTAAAACGGGTTAAGCCCGTTTTGGGCGTCATACAGGAATCCCGCAATTATATGTTGTTCTTGATGAGGTCGGGTTTGAAGTGAATACCTATATTTCCGAGTTGCCAATCGGCGAAATTTTAGTCAAGGCCGGCCTGGTCTCACAAACTCAAGTAGATGAAGCAGTAAAAGACGCAGGCACCAGACAGCGCTTGATTGGCAAAACTTTAGTCGCTCGTGGTTGACTTAAGCCGGAACAACTGCGGGCCGCTCTGCAGGCTCAATCGCTTCTAAGAGATGGCCTGGTTGACTCATTCAAGGCTTTAAAAGCGCTCGGTATCGCCTGTAATTTTGAGAAATCATTTGAAGATGCTCTGCTCGAAATTTTGCCCACAGCTGTGGGCGGTGGTAACGTAGAGACTACATGTAAATTAGGTGAAATGCTCGTTTGCGCGGGCATTCTCAATGCCGAGGCCATGGAACAAGCACACGCCCGCAGCCTTGAGCGCGGCGAGCCACTAGGAGTGGTGCTTGTAGCTGAAGGACTGCTTACCGAAAGTTATCTCGATGCCGCCCTTGAATTGCAAGTGCGAGTGCGTGACGGCATGTTCTCCAGAGACCAGGCCATTGCTGCGCTGAAGCAAGATCCACGACGCTTGCTTGATATGATTGCGCCAAATATGAAGGCCGACGAAGGTCTCAAGATCAAAACAAAAGCAGCCATCAGACTGGGCGAACTGCTGATGCGCGCCGGCATTGTCAGCCAGGCTGACGTTATGCAAGCCCTGGAATTGTCCCTTGCTCACAGCCATCCTATTGGTGAAATGTTAGTGGCCCGTGGCTTTGTCACCCGCGCACTTTTAGATGCCGCCCTTTCGCTGCAAAGAATGATCACGGCCTCCCATCTCAGTATTGGCGATGCCACGGCCTGTCTGGTGAAAGTCTTCAATACAGATAAAGCAGTATCTGAATGCTTGATTGAACTTAAATTCCTCAAATTCCAACCACCGAGCGAAGCTGTGGGCGGCAAAGTAAGACCGGGGCGCAAACCCACTCAAAGCCAGCCGGACAACCGCTCTACCATGGCTGAGCTACCCGCCATGCAATTCCACAAACCAGTTGAAATTGAAGCGGCTCCAGACCTTGCTGTTGATATTGTGAGTAAAGCTGTCCCGCAAGTGGCAGTTCCTGAAGCCGATTTTGAAGCTGTTGTTGAAAGCAGTGCAGCCCCTTCAGAAACCAGCGTCGATGTGCAGGAAATTTTAGCGGCTCAAATTGAAACACCGTCGCAAAGCGGTGCTGCCAGTTTTTTAGAAAGCAACGAAATTAACTACGAAGATTACTTCGCCGCTAATTTCCGTTATGTCAAAGCTGACCGAGTTGTTCTCTATGAAAATTTGAGAAACACTTACTCGCGCCTTGGCCGCGTCTGGCTCAAACGCAAAGAGTTGAATGAATCGGAAGATTTGCTCAAAGAAGCTTCGGATATTTCAGAAGTGCAAAACATTGAAGCGAAACAACCTGAAGATCTGATGTTTCTTGCTTGCCTTTATTTGAAGCAAGGCAAAAGCTGGCAGTCAGAAAAGCTCCTAAAGCGCTGTTTATACAAACTAGAAACCACGCCGTCGGCTTCTGACCGTTTAATTGGCCTCTGTCACCATCGCCTGGCCCTGGTTTATTGCCATTTGAGCTTATTGTTCAAAGCCGAACGCCACTTCAAAAAAGCGGCCGATTTAATGCGCAACAGCGATGAAGCCGGGCTCAATCGCTTAACCCAGAGACGACTGGCGGCGATATTGAAAGATTATGCCGTGCTTCTCAATCGCATGCGACGCGAGTCTGAAGCCGATGTCTATTACGTTCAGGCGCGAAAAATTCTCTCTTCGTCACTTCTGACGGGCTGAAGTGCCGGTTGTCTGTTCCAGGCAAATAATTCCACTAAGGCGTTGATGGCGTTGATTACGGCTTCAGTGATTCCTGACATGACATTTTCCTCAAAGGGCTTCGAGCCTAATATCTTTCTACCCACTTTTGACCAACAGCCACGCTTTACATAACAACTGCAAATGATTGGAGTTAAACCACCAATTTGGCCAGAGCGCCGCGCTCGCGGGCATTGTTGAGCATGCCGCCGAAAAAGAAACTGACCAGGACGAAATAAAGAACATTAAGGGCGCTGGCAATTAGGAGATAGCGATTAATTTCGCCCTGACCCGCCAGCACATGGCGCATGCCTTCAAATACATAAGTGGCCGGCACCAGATACGCCACAGGCTGAAGCCAGGTGGGCAATACCGAGACCGGGTAAAAGACTGCCGACACCGGTTGAATCAGAAATGGCACAGCCCACGCCAGCGCTTCGGCCTGATGACCAAAGCGAAATACCAGTGCCGTGGTCATCATACCGAGCGACCAGCCCATCACCAGCAAATTGAGAAATAAGGGGATCAAAGCAAAGCTCAAAGTGAGGATATTGAAAGTATATAGAAAATAGGCCAGTACCGACATGAGAGTACTGACCACGGCAATCTGAGCGATGCCCACGACATAAGTTGCCGCGACAAATTCTGCCACCGTAATTGGTGCGACAAAAATATTGAGCAAATTGCGCGACCACAAATCTTCTAGAAAAGAAACCGAAATTGACTGCTGGGCCCGATATAGAATATTGAAAAAGATTATGGCACCAATTAAAAAAGTAATTGCTCCACCGGCTGACGCACCGCCGGCAGTAGCAGATGCCGCAGCAGCAGTAGCACTAGTTGTGGTATCAAGGCGCATAAAATATTTAGCGACAAAACCCCAGACCACCAGATCCATTACCGGCCAGAAAACTATGTCGAGCACGCGAAAGCCGCTGCGTGTGTAAATGTAGAAATAGCGAGAGCACAGGCCTCTAACTCTGGAAGGCCTGACTAACAAACCTAATTGTGATGACGTCGACACTACGGCTTTTCCTCTGCGGGGGCGAGCACCTGGTCTCTGGCAATGTGGATGAATACTTCTTCCAGTGAAGCCTGACCGAACTGAGTGAGAATTTCAGCGGATGTACCTTCCGCGATAATTTTTCCTTTATGCAAAAAAAGCACCCGGTCACAAAGTTCTTGCACGTCTTTCATGTTGTGCGAGGTATAGAGCACGGTCATACCTCGCTCTTTTTGCACCTGGGCCAGCAGTTTGCGCACTTTGTCGGCAATATCGGGGTCAAGGCTTGCGGTTGGTTCATCCAACAGCAAAAATTCAGGGTCGTTAAGCAGTGCCTTGCACAAATTGACCCTGGTAGACTCTCCGGAAGACAGGCCACCGGTGAGCTTTGACGCTAGGTGGCCAACTTCGAACAATTCCAGCAAAGAGGCAATTTTAGCTTTGCGATTGGGCACACCGTAGAGCTGGGCGAAAACGTCGAGATTTTCAATCACTTTCAAGTTATAGGGCAGAGCTACATAGGCTGATGAAAAATTGCAGCGCTCCAGCACATTGACCCGCTCTTTCCAGGGGTCCAGACCAAAAATGGAAAGGCTGCCGGAGGTAGGCGAAATAAGCCCCAGCAAAATCTGGATAGTGGTGGATTTACCGGCGCCGTTGGCACCAAGCAGACCGACAACTTCGCCGCGATTAATGGCAAACGAAACTTCCTCAATGGCCACAACCTTGCCGAAAGTTTTGTTCAGTTTGTCTACGGCAACTACAGCCTGGTTTAGCGTCATATGAAATCCTGAACTGCGAGTGGCTAGTTTAGCAAAGCCCCTGGCGTACGTGATGATAACCCCACAGCTAGCGCGAGCTTAACTAAACTAATTAACTTACACGCGCGCCTGCGGAGTTAAATAAGGACCAGTTATATGGCTTTTCAGAGTTCTAGATCTTTAGGGTGAAGGTTCACTTCTCATCACTCTCTCAAATTTTTTCAAAAAACCGGCAATCAAGTAACACCAGCCTCTAACGCATTCAGCAGCTCCCTTCCCGGAAGCCTGTCCTGTTGCACCTGAGCGGCTGTTTACTCGTCTGACTGCTGTGGTCGATTGAAAACTTTTGCGAGACGTTCTTGTTGCGAGCTAACGCTTGCCTTTTCTTTTAGCAAATAAACGGAGCAAAATCATGACAAATCAAAATCACGGTATCAAGCCCGGCTACATGGATCTCAGCGTAAACCCCGGAGAGAATTTCAATCTCTTCGCCAACGGCAGCTGGATCAAGAACACCGAAATTCCGGCGCAGTATCCCCGCTGGGGCGCCTTCCTGATGTTGCGCGACCTCACTCTCGAGCAGACCCGCGTCATACTCGAAGACCTGGCCAAGCGCACCGACATCGTCCCCGGCAGCATCGAACAGAAGGTCCAAGATTTTTATGCCACCGGCATGGACGTCGACGCCATCGAAGCTGCCGGATTCACGCCAATCAAGGGTGAATTGGCCCGCATCGGCAAAATCAAGTCGCTGCGCCGGCTCACGGACGTCATCGCTCACCTCCACACCATCGGTGCCGGAGGCGTTTTCGCATTCGGGGCATCACCTGATGCCGACGATTCGAGCCAGATGATCGGCCATGCCCTGCAGTCTGGTCTCGGTCTTCCCGACCGCGATTACTACCTGGGCACTGACGACAAAGCGGTGGAACTTCGCCGTGAGTACGTCAACATGGTCACCAGCATGTTTCAGCTGATCGGTGAGCAACCCGGGGTTGCCCGTCGTCACGCCGAAGCGGTGCTCAAGCTCGAAACTTCCATGGCTCAGATCTTCATGAGCAAGGAAGACCGGCGCGATCCCGACAAGACCAAGAACAAGATGACCGTCGCTGCTTTCCAGGCCCTGGTGCCGAAGCTGGCAGTTGCTCGTTACTTCACCGCCATCGGCTGCCCGCCCATGGAGACCCTCAACGTCATGATGCCGGATTACTTCAAGGGTCTGAACACGCTCCTCACCGAAGTGCCGCTGCGTGACTGGCGTACCTATCTGCGCTGGCAGCTGGTGCGTGGTTCGGCTTCCACTCTCTCCAGTGCCTTCTCCGAAGCCAAGTTCGATTTCTACGGCAAGAAGATGCAGGGCAGCAAGGAGCAGGAGCCGCGCTGGCAGCGGGTTATCGGCTTCACCAACGGTGCTCTCGGCGAGGCGCTCGGTCAGCTCTATGTGGCCAAGCACTTCAAGCCCGAAGCCAAGGCCAAGATGCTCGACCTGATCGCGCAGTTGCAAGACGCGTTCCGCGACAGCATCAACGAGCGCCAGTGGATGAGCGAGGAAACGCGCGCCGGCGCGCTGGCCAAGCTCGACGCTTTCGTGCCCATGATCGGTTACCCCGACAAGTGGAAGGATTATTCGGACCTGCACATCGACCGCTCGTCTTTTGCGGCCAACTGCTTGCGCTCTGACGAGTTTGAGCAGAAGGCTGACTTGCAGAAGATTGGCTCGCCGGTGGACCAGTCGGAATGGCACATGTCGCCGCAGACGGTGAACGCTTACTATTCGCCGCAATCGAACCGCATCGTGTTCCCTGCGGCCATTCTGCAGGACCCCTTCTTCGACCCGGAAGCGGACTTCGCTTTCAACTGCGGCGGTATTCTCGTGGTCATCGGCCATGAGGAATCGCACGGTTTCGACGACAAGGGTTGCCGCTACGACGGCCAGGGCAATCTTCGCAACTGGTTTGCGGACGGCGACCTGGAGAAGTTCATGAAGCTGATCAATCTGCTCAAGCAGCAGTTCGGTCGCTTCACCGTCAGTGGTGGCAAGAGCGTCAATCCCAACCTGGTTGCCGGCGAAGCTGCTGGTGACCTCGGTGGTATCAAACTGGCGCTGCGCGTGCTCAAGAAGCACATCGCTAAGAACGGCATGACCATTGACGCTAACGGTTACAACGACCTGCAGCGTTTCTTCATCGCCTTCGGACAGATCTGGGCGTCGAAGGTCACCGACCTTTACGAACAGCAGCAGGTGCAGACCGACCCGCACCCGCCGGCACAGTTTCGCGTCAACGGTACGCTTGCTCACCTGAGCGAGTTCGCCGAAGCGTTCGGACTGGCCGACGACTGCCCGATGATGCTGCCTCCGGCCGAGCGCTGCGATCTCTGGTAACAGCGTCAAGTCAAGCAGATAAGCCGTAGCAATTAAAGCAAAAAAGGTCCGGTGGGGATGCGGTGCAAGCCATATTCCTCATCGGGCCTTTTTTCTTTTTCGCCTGAATATTTCAGGCGTTTTCTTTTTCCCATTTTCTAACTATATTCTATAGTACTATTACTGCTCTTAGTATTGAGATTAGCCCTCCGCCGGGGCATTCGCCAGCGCCAGGTCAATTTGCGGTCCGAGTATTTCACACAGTCTGGATAGTTCAGCACTGAGCAAATTGACGAAATCTTTTTCACCGCTAAAATCAATGATACGGGTAAAGGGTTGCGTGCCGTAACAGCCGACACGAAATACGTAGCCCGGCCAGCTTTCAATCAATCTACGATTAGCATCGACGAAAGGCTTAGTTACTTTAATGCGCTTAATTCTGGTAGCGGGAATGGTGGCACTATGAAATATGTGCACCATCAGTGGAATTTGTTTCTTCGCCAGTTCCTTGTTGCCCAAATGGGCTTCAAAGTGGATACCCTGACGATCTTCGTTATACCAGTTCGGGCGAAAGACATGGATGGTGACCGATTGAGCTTGCGGTGGCGGTGCTGGAAAATAATGAACGCTCACCTGCCACTGGCTCTTAAAACAGCTTTCGGCCAGAAGTTTTTTTGCCACTTGATCGAGCAGATTTTTGGCTGAGACAACCGCTGATGGATAACCATTTTTCATTGAGCCAATTTTAGCAATGTGACTGGAATTCGCGAACATAAAGAGGGGCAACAGTCGATAGAACGTTACAGGTGCCAAAAGCTTGAGCGATATCGCTCAAGCTTTTACATCAAATACCTCCCTGGCAGTGACAAGCAAAGACCCTTTGTACTATATGTTTTAATATAACTACGAAGAAAGAAACAAAGAGGGAGGCCAAATTATTAAACTGTGACAGGCGCCTGAAGCTTGAACGATAGCGTTCAAGCTTTGCCTCAATAATGCCACTCGTTCAACGTTTGATTTCCTACTTCTTGACAGTCAGCAGGAAGCGACGCTGCCAAATAGATATCGAGAACTAGGCCGAAAATTTAGCGGCGGCGTGAGCCCAGGCCGCGGGAATACCGAGCCAGGGCACAAGCACCTTGACCGAGAAAGCGAAAGCCAATCCCCAGCC
>JADYXQ010000076.1 GCA_021772135.1 Candidatus Obscuribacter sp. | reverse complement strand
TCGACTTGACCACGAGAAAGTATTTCTGTCACCGGTGGCACAGCTTCAAGCGATGGTCCAAGTGTTCTATCGGCAGCACCCTTCACTTGTTGGACAACATTTTGGCCAGATTCAGAATTGGCGATTCTGGTCACTTGTTGGACAACATTTTGGCCAGATTCAGAGTTGGCGATTCTGGTAACTTGTTGGACAACATTCTGGAAAGATTCGGAGTTAGCAATTTTAGTAACTTCGACTTGGCCGCGAGAAAGTATTTCTGTCACCGGTGGCACAGCTTCAAGCGATGGTCCAAGTGTTCTATCGGCGGCACCCTTCACCTGTTGGACAACACTTTGGAAGGCTTCGGAATCAACGATTTGACTGCCTTCTGCAGCTATACGGGACAGTGTTGATGGCACTTTGCTAACGCCGTCAAACTTCGGTGTAGTTGAACCCGCGCTCTCATTAGTCGTCGAAGAAGCATTCCACACTTGTGACGCATATTCGGCAATCCAATCGTGATCCAGGCCCAGCTTAGACTCGTTGAGGCGAGCAAGTTTAGCTAATTCTGCATCTGTTATAGGAAGACAGTTGAAGTCTTCGTTGAGTAAGTCCTGAGACATGTGCTAGCAGATTTCTCGTAATTGCGCGGGGGAGCGATTATGTAACTGTATACAGTGCGACGAATACTTGGACAAAGTTAGGCGTAAAAATAGAGAAAAGAGCAAAAATATATAGCGAATTAAGACTTGCGAAAAACCGCACAGGCAGGCCTTAAAGAGTGGCGTAGCTCAAACTGGTTGGCTAAATCTCCGCCAGCTGGTTGGAGTATTTAAATGGCCTTGGTAAACCCGCCCGCAAGCAGCCAGACAGCGCCGGCGATATTCGCGCTCGTCATTTTCGGCTTCCCTCACTTGTGGTTGGCGCAGTCTAAAAGGTCTTTCACCAACTTCAGATAGTCTTCTGAGTCTTTTGAAATTTTTCCCAACAAATATTGGTTAAAAAGTCGCACAATTTCAGGCTCGCGAGGAAAAAGTTCCAGAAGTTTCGTGGTGTAGTCTGCCTGGTTTGGCTGAAAGCCGAGGGCAGTAGCAGCTTGCGTCGATCCTGGTGTCGCATCCGTCAGGCTGTTCACCGCGCGAGAAAACGAATTAGTAGACATATCATCATACGGCGCCCAGTTTCCATTTCCCTCTGCGAGAACGTCACTAAATGGCGATGACTGGTTTTTCTCTTTTCTCTCGAAAGGCGTTAGCCTTGGATAGGGATTTGTCATTTCGAGTGACTGTAGCAGTGGTGCCGGTTGAAATTCTCCCCGCTCCGTGACGTCAGGTGTTGGAGGAACAGGAGCAGGTTCGACTGATTTTAAAAGTGCGGCTATTTCTTGTTGCTCTTGCTCAGTCATGTGGCCACCAGATTGCTTTTTAAAGAGCGCTAAAGCCCTTTCATTACCTGGAAACTTCGTTCTGGCCGTCAATTCACCTTCTTCTTCTTTATTTAAAAGGTTGCCGCATTCTTTTATGAACAATTCACGTTCGCGAACTTGTTGTTGTTGTGGAAATTTGCGCCAGGCATTTAGTTCAAGGGCACCGCTTTCAGTCAATCTACCATTTTGTTCGGCAATCACCAGTAACTGAGCTTCTTTATTGCCAGGAAAAGACCTCAAAGCCATACCTTCAATATTTTCATCTTTACTCAGGGAACCGATTTTGGCCCGCTCTGTCAGCTGGTATGAACGGTGCTCGTCCAGCTGCTCCTGCCGAATTTGGCTGACCTGGTCTTGCAAGCTTGATGAGGCTTGACTTTGACCAACGGTTTCAAGCTGTTCAAATTGGCTACCGGTGCTGTTTGACATGGGGCAAACCTCTGATGAAGTGTAGGCTCCATATTCGCGCTAGCGCAGTTTTGAATCCATCAGTAAATCTGCGCAAGTGGTGCGCAATAACGTACTAAGTGCTCAGTGCTAAGTGCTAAGCGCGAACTACACTGATCTCGACGACAGTGCCTTTTCCCGTGCGCCGCTCCCGCCAGGCCAGCGTGGCGCCGGCCAACGCCGCCCGTTGACGCATATAGCGCAGTCCGCGAGACTCTTGTTGAAATTTGAGCGGATCCATACCTACTCCATCATCAGCAATTTTAAAGATCAATTTTTCGTCTTCAATCTTGATTTGCAGTGAGATGTTGTCTGCTTTTGCATGTTTGATAATGTTATTGAGCGTCTCTTGCGCCAGTCTGTAAATTAGGGTCGCTTCTATTTTATGCAAACCAAAATGCTCGGCTTCGAAAATTTCAAGATCAAAAGTCGCTTTCAGATTCTGGCGATTGGCAGTTTGATCAATTAGTGACCTCAGTGCTTCACCCAGGCCAAGATGTTCGATATCCACCGGAGACAGATTATCCATAACCTCGCGCACATCTGCTACCGATTTATTCACCAGCAGATCGAGCGCCTCAAACGACTCCTCTTTAAGTGCGGTTTTTTGCGCGCTCAATTGTGAGCGTAATGTCTTGAGGTCGTTTAGTACCTGGTCGTGCAGGTCTGCGGCCAACATCCGCCTGTCAATTTCGTCCTGACGCACGAGCTCCAGGCTGGTTTGAAGCTGCTCAGTCTCGGCGGCGCGGTGCAGAGTCAAATATGTAGTTTGGCTCTCCAGCATTTGCTGGTGCCAGCGGTGCAGCCACGCTGCTCCAGAGCCAGCCAGAAGAGCGGCAATGCTGCCCGCCAACGGCACGTGAAATGAGAGAAATTTTTCAAGCAAATATAGCGCCAAAAAAACAACAAGGCTAATTTTCAGCAAAAGTTGCGGCATTGCTTTGCTGCTTGTCCGGCGCATCATCCAGAAGGTTGCAAGTGTGAGCAAAAGCGAAAATAGCATTGCCGGCAAAGGCATGTCTAATGCGATTTTTTTAGTGTAAAATACTGTCTCTATGAGCGAAAAAAGAGCTGCAATGATTGCGGCAGATGCCACCACAGCAACGTTCACTTTTTTCATTTGCGCAGTTTGACTGCACTGCTCTTCTGCACTTAACTGCATTTTCCCATCATTGTTCTATCATTTTTGACACCACCATGTATGTTACCAGTTGGCGAGCCTGAACGAAAAGCCGGCGTATATATAAGGAGTAATAGTTGTCTCGAGTATTACTAGTGGATGACATTCCAGCATTGCGACAGCACTCCAGAGCTGTGGTAATGGATGCCCTCGGCGCGGGCGCCGAAATTACAGAGGCAGGCTCTGGTCAGGAAGGTCTGGAGCTAGCGCTCCGCCTAAAGCCAGACCTGATCATTCTTGATATTTCTATGCCTGACATGAGCGGGGTCAAGGTGGCAGAGCAAATTTGGAAAGTACAGCCTGGTCAGAAAATTATTTTCTGGTCGCAGTTTCATAAAGAGAGTTATGTGCGCTCGATAAGCAAGATTTTGCCTGATGAGGCCATTCACGGGTACGTTCTCAAAAGCGAAAGTGAGAGCAATCTGGCTTTTGCGATTGAAACAGTTTTAGTACGAGAAAATTCGTACATCGACCCTGTGGTGCGGCTGGTAAAGAAAAGTCTTTCTTGCAAAGATGATTCGCTTACAGACGTTGAGTATGAGACATTGCTCGATATCGCAGTCGGACTGACCGATAGAGCCATCGCCGCCCGCCGTCATATCAGTGTGCGGGGTGTGCAGAAGAGAATTTCTGCCCTGCTTGACCGGCTGCTTAAAGGCGAACTTGATTATATGAAAGAGTCGGCGGGGCTGGAGATTCTTAATCCGCGTACCAGGGTGGTGTGCAGTGCGCTGATGCGTGGGTTGTTGCTGGGTGAAGACCTGCTAGAGCCCAATGCCGACATGCTTGCCTGGATGGATAAGGAATACAATCAGACGCCACTGGAAATTTAAGTGCGTTATTACGCACCTATCTGAGCGCATTTACTTATGTTTTCTCAACCGCCGCTGAGGGATTATGATGGAGTTCCCCCGCCGACCGGAGTTTGCAACATGTCGAAATCTGCCGACCTGTCTATCGAGTGGCACCTACTTTCATTGATAAAGTCAATCAAGTTGTTGATTTTCACCAAAGATCTGGCCGTAGAGAAAATTCGCCAGAGCGTTTGCGCTAATCAGACAAGAGATCTCACCGCCAATAATATAGACAAATTGCTCAGTCTCGCAAGCAAACTCCCTGACGGAAAAGTTGAAACGGAAAAGCTTGGTGATGTAGCCACAATTATTGCCGGTGGCAGCATTGACCCACAAACTGCCGCATTAATAAAAAACGTCCAGTCTATTGAAAGGCGAGGCAACCACTTTGACGTCAAATTCAATAGCCCTGCTTTAATTAGAGTTGGCGAAGACGTGCCTGGTAGAGCTGGTTTGGTTGAGTTCTCCAGAATTGAAATGAAGGAAGTTTCGTTTGATCTGCAAGTGCGAGATGGTATACAAAAGCTCGCTAATTTGAAGGGTGTAGAATTCTTTGCTTCTCAATGCACGTGAGTGTGCGGCAGTTCTTTCTTTAGTGTCTGGTACAGTTGCTTCGGCATATTTATCGAGCTGTCACCGGTGATTTGCAACTCGCGCAGTGAGGGCAATCTTTTTAACTCCGGCACAGCAGCGTTAGTAAGACCGCATTCTTCCAGGTTAAAGTATGTAAGGTTCGTGAGGGCGCTGAGCGCTTTTATATCATCTGCGGTCACTTGGTTTTGCGCTAGCTCCAGCAGTCTCAAGCTGTTAATTTTGCCGATTAGTTGGAAGTCGCGGTGGGTCAAATTGGCTTCTCTCATACCGAGCACTTTTAACTCTGGGCACGATTGCAACTTTTGCAACATCGCTGTGGGCTTCAGCGCTTTATTCCAATAAATTTTCTCAATATGCTGCCAGCAGTTTGCTTTTGCAAGGGTGGTGCCTGTGATACTACTGGCGGAGCCATTGAAGATTTTCAAGCTTTTGAATTTGTTCAGTGAGGCTGCACATTTTGGTGTAAAGCCTACACCGTCTTTAACGCTCAAGTATTCTACAGCGGGAATATTGGACGCAGCCGCCATTATTTTGTCATTGTCTACAGGAGGATAAAGGTGCAATTCTTTAATTTCTCCGGGCCTGAAGCGCTTGAGATATTCTGGATGCTGACTGGTAATACGCGCTGGCGTAAAAATAAATCTCCATTCTTTGGGATAAAGCACGTCACCGGTGGCATTTTCTGAAATGCCTCTACTATCGGCACGACATATAAAGCCAATGGAAACAGATTTGGGAAAGTTAAAACAGCGGTATGACACATTGTTGATGGTTTTAATCGTCGAATATTTAGTGGTAGCATTTACGTCTGGATCCGTTATTTTCTCGGAACTACCTTGATTGGTCAAAGCTATTTTGATGAAGTCTTGATTGGCTAACATTTTCCCCAGTGTTATGGTATCGGTGGCATGGAGCTTAACTAGGGGTTTACTTGCCGCTTTGGCAAGCAAAGGCTCATTTCTTGCTCGATTGTCATTTTGCATGGTCCACCAGTATGCACTGCCTGCCAGAGCGGTACATACAGCCAAAAACGCCGCGGTTACACTTTTGCCGATAATTTTATTTCTTTGCTCTTCGTCGACCTGATCGTCACCTGATTTATGCCTGGGCGCAAAGGCCGGAGAGTACGCGAGCAAATTCTTGCCTTCTTTTATACGAGTAAGATCAATTGCCAGCTCTTTGGCCGATTGATAGCGTTCGTTGGGTAATTTTTCCAGACACTTACCAATCACCAGATCGAGCGATGCTGGAAAACTACTGTCAGGCATTAGATCTGCCAGAAAAGGCGGCTCGTCCTCCTGGTGTTTCAAAGCAATTTCAATAGACGTTTTTCCGTCGAAAGGCACAAATGTGGTCAGACTCTCAAAGAGAGCACAGCCCACCGAGTAAATATCCGAACGATTGTCTACGGCCTTGCCGGAGCACTGTTCAGGGCTCATGTAATAAGGGCTGCCAAAAATTTCACCATCGGTGGTCAGGCTCTGAGAGTTGATGGTCTCACGGCCAATTAATTTTGAAATGCCGAAATCAAGCACTTTAACGGTGCTAGCACCGTCTACGGTGCAAAGCATGATATTGGCTGGCTTGATGTCGCGATGAATAATGCCGTTTCTATTGGCATATGCCAGTCCGTCCAGCACCTCGAGAAAAATATCCAGCGCTTGTTCGAGAGGTATCGGCCCGTTAGCAACCAGAATTTCTTCCAGGCTGCTACCAGTTAAATAATCCATTGTGTAAAAAGGCACCAATTGCTTGTGAATGCCCAGATCATAAACTTTGACGAATGTCGAATGATTGAGGGCCGCCAGCGTTTTTGCTTCTGCCTGAAAGCGCAACCAATTTTGTTCATTCACCAGCCCGGGGGCCAGCACTTTTAAAGCAAAAAAGTGCCTGAGAGCCGTATGCTCGGCTAAATAAACATTGCCCATGCCGCCCACACCGAGGAGCGACCTGATTTTAAAGGTGCCACCAATAATAGTATCAGTATCCAAAATTTCTTGCGAAGCTAGTGCGTCGGTTGCGGCCGAGCGCTCCTTCAAAGTTTTGCTGAAACGCTGCCTTTGCGCTACCCGAGTAGCTGCGCGGGTGCGCGTATCTGTACATTTTGGCTGCGCTTTAGCATGAGCAAGCAAAGAAGGAGGACACTGGCAGCGCAATTCTTTAAAAAGAAAACTGGTGAAAGAGCCCACTTTTCTCTCTATTGGTCTGGCTTTGCCGCAATTGGCACAAATCAAATTGCTCTGACTGTTGGCCTCAACCGCTTTGACTTTTGGAGTGATGGTCGGTCTAGAACTATTTCTTTTGCACTGACAATAATTTTGCTGAAAAAAATAGGCTGTGATTGAACCTGCATTGGCTGCAACTGGTGGTTTGTGGCAAGTTGTGCAAAGGTCTAAAGACATTAGATAGGGTTACTCCTGACCACCCTTTCAATTTTAAGCTTTTATCAACGTGAATAACCAAACCACTTGGCCTTGGTTTTAACTAGCCACTTTCAGCCTCGCGAGATTATTCTCGATTATCTGCAGCAGAAAGTATTACGTACCCTTCAAGAACAGAGTAACAGCGATGCCTTAGCTGGTAGGACAGAGTAAATCCCCCACACTCCTTTTTAGTTTTAAACCCGATAACTTAAGTCGCACACCTAGCTTTATTCTCCTTGCGTTGAGATTTTACCTCTTGCGAACGACCAGTGCTACTGATTATCAGGCGCTATAAATGCAAAATTTTTTGGCGACGTCGCCCAACCTAACAACCAGATAGAGCAAGAAGTTTTTGTCGTGTT
This sequence comes from Candidatus Obscuribacter sp., assembly GCA_021772135.1. Lineage (GTDB taxonomy): Bacteria > Cyanobacteriota > Vampirovibrionia > Obscuribacterales > Obscuribacteraceae. The sequence goes on along the minus strand of JADYXQ010000076.1, from coordinate 13,782 downwards.
GAAAGGAAATAGATCAGTATGTTGGTAATTGAAACAGCTACAGCCCCGCAGATGCTGCAATTGATGCTGGATCAGGGGCTCTTAGGCTCGCAATATGAATTGATGATTGCAGGTGTTATCAAAGACAATGACTCGTTTTACAACCGCACTAAGGCGGAAAAGGGAGAACTGGCCGCTGATCAAGAGCTTGTAGAATGGAACCAGCGCGCACGCTTGAGCGATCTTGCCGCCGGCATACAGCCTGTGGCGCGCGGCATGCTTGCTCTGGCAAAAATTGACAGCGGCGGGGAGCACGTAAATATTGGACTAATCACAGAGCAATCGGATTTTCCCATCTGTTATAAACTGCCGATACCTTCGCCAGTAGTGGTAGTTTTTAACCGCGAGATCCAGAGTTGTGCCTGTAATTTGGCACCAGGTTGCGAAGAATTCTCTCCTGGCGGCGGCCTGGGTTTGATTGCCCTGACGCTACAGGCTGGCTATTCGGTAAGGCGCGGTGCGAAGGTAGCCCAGCTCGGCCTGGTCATATCGCAGCGTACCACCTCACAAAAGCGGCTCAATGAAAGCGGCTACATTGTGGTCACCGTCAATCTCGATGGTATGGCCACGGGGCATTCATATTCGCCTGTGATCAGGCAACAAGGCTTTCTCAAATACGCCCTTGGTTTAGAGAATTGCACCCAGTTATATTATCTTTTACACAGCAGCGGCGGCAACTTTGACGACGCCGTTGGTTTTCCTGGTGCCGTTCATTACATCGCTGAGGCCTTGCCGCGCCTGGCTGGATACTTAGTCGGCCTGGCCGCCAATCTTGACCCTGCGGCGGAACACAGTCACTAGTGAACGCCCTGCAGATTCGCCTTGACGAGTTTGAGCCTTAAATAAGGCACCGCGCTGAAGAGAAAAGGAGATTCAATGCTAGATAGTGAAGAACGGAAATTGAAATCGTTATTGAGGGAAATCGATGGGTGCATCAAACCCTGGCTCGCCACCCGCTCTTTGCGCGATGGCGAAGTTTCCAGCACTGAGGTGTTCGAAGGTTTGCCGGCTGATTTCCAAGCAAAGGTCAGAGAGCTAGCCTTTTTTGACGCCATTTCTGAAATCGACCGCCGAGCGCCAAACCCCTACTGGTTTTTGCGCCTCCTGGCCGTCTCCCTCATTCTTGCGCGCACTGTGCCGCTGGAAAAAGATGACGTTCTCACTGCGGTTTTGCGCGAGCGCAAGATTTACTGCCACGCAGGCGACGCAGTGTTGTTAGGCAAGGTGATGAATGGAATGTGGGCTGAGCTCACTGTAGAAGAGGAGGCAAGAGCCATCAGCAGCGGATTGCTCCTGGTGGCTGAGCGCTCAAGCCTCAATGCCGGAACCGCACCATTCGTCAATCACGTTTATTCTCTGGCCTGAGAAATACCTGCCGAGACGGTTCAATCATTCAAAGAAGTAATTCTGCGAGACAAAGTGACCGGTGATTTCTATTGCGGCGACGCCGCCAGAGAGCGCATTGGCTTGCCCGCTTCTGCGCCTACCGGTGCGGATGTGCGCCTCAAGTTCAGTCGCGACGCTAAATACGATGTACTCATCCAGAGCACGTCGGTCAATCGCAAACTGATTGGCGGCACTCAGTTCCTCTACGAAGTCGGCGACAACTAGTCGAACGGCGTAGTGACCGTTAGCAAAAGTTAGCAAAGCGGGTCTCCTGGCGAGACCCGCCACCAATGGCGTACGTGAGCACGAGTCTTAACGACTCATAAGGAAAAACAATGTCGACCACACGCACCTCCACCAAGATTTCGCGCAGCGAGGCCATCGAGCTGCTCAAGGCTCACCGCGAGAACGGTAAGGGAAAGATTTTTTCGGTCTCCTTCACCAAGAGAAGCGACGGCCAGCGCCGCGACATGCAGGCACGCTTCCAGGTGAAGAGCCATCTCAAAGGGGGCAAGCAGGCATACAATCAAGCTGATCAGGCTCTCCTGTCTGTATTTGATATGGCCAAGGCCGGCTATCGCAATATCAACTTGCTTGGGCTGCTGGAGCTCACCATTAAAGGCCAGCGTTACGAAGTGAAGTAAGCACTCTGTGCGAAGCGATCTGCAACGCTGCCGTCGCTTGTGGACTGATTCCTTCAACAACAAAAAGCAACCCAAAGGATTGCAAACAAATTTTATGATGATCACAAATAGTTTCTTGCAACAATCACAGTATCTGAAATCGCCGGCCAGTAGGCTTAAGCCATTCGGGGATTGAAGCCAGAGGTAATTGGGTATTGAATAAGCAGTTGTTTTACGATTGACTCCGGGAGGCCGATTTTGGCAAATAGTGGAGAAAAAACCGAAAACAGTACCCCTGCCCGCAACCTGGAAGTTCGCGACGATTCTGTTTCGTCCTCAGGCGACCACTTAAATCTAGTGAACATAGCAGCTTCCGCTGAGCGAATTGTTAACCACGCTGATCAGGGCACAAATCCCTTTCGCGACCTAGGCACTCACGCTGACCTGCAGTATCTCTACAATTCACCCACTCGCAATCAGCTTGAAAAGAAAGCCGAAGTTCACGCCCAGACGCGTGGGTCGGCAGAAGTTACACAGCGCGAATACAGCGTTAAACCTGGCGAAACGCCTGAGAGCATCGCCAAAAGAGAGCTGGGCAAAGGGGCAAGCCCTGATTTTGTTAAGGCTTACGCTGAGCTGGTCTTTGGCAGTGGCTTGGGCACCGACAATCCAAAACCAGGAGAGAAGATTCTTCTGCCGGCGGTGCACAAAGACGGCACTTTCTCACTGGTTAACCCTGACGATACCAACCAATCTTACAAATATCTCGGCAACGGCACTTTTCGGGTAGAAAATTCTCAGAGCAAAGAGGGTTATATACAGAAGACAAGCCCAGACGGTACTGTCAGCATAGATTCATGGGGCCCTAAGGCCGCCGACAACTGCAAATTGACCATCTATGCGAACGGTTCAAAGAGAACAGACTATAAAGACGGTACTGGTTTTACCCAAGAGCCTGGCGGCGCAGAGAAACACTGGGGACCAAAATTCGAAGATAATTGGACTCGTGCTCCCGGCGGTGCGAAAGTAGAAAAAAAACCTGACGGCACCGAAGTAACCAGCTGGCTTGACGGCAGCGAATTGCATCAGTATAAAGACGGCCGCGGCTATTCGAAAGCCGCTGATGGCTCTGTGCATGCCTGGGGGCCGAAAACGGAAGACAACTATGAAGTCGACGCCGATGGCACCAAAGTGTGGCAAGACCGTTGGGGCATTAATCATAGCGAACGCTCAGATGGTCAATTCGGCATTGGCAATCAGCGCTTCCGCCTAGATGGCGCACTGGGCCTCGAAATTAATTTGTCGGATAATAAAGGCAACAATTATCAACTTCGTCGCGACCTGGCTATTGTTAAAACTAATCAAGACGGCAGCGTCTCACGCTATGAAAAAAATCTTGATCAAACCACCACCTGGCCCGATGGCACCATCAAGCAAAGCAATCCGCTAACTGGTGCGGGCTATTTACAGAAACCCGATGGTCAGGGCGGTTATGTCAAACATCATTGGGGCAGGAACCCTGAAGAAAATTATGATGAAAAATATGATGGCAAAACCGGCATCACCTTCACTGTAGATGGACGTGGAGATAAAACCACTAAATGGCCCAATAATGGTGTCAAAGTCGAGAGACACGATCAATCGGGTTATGTGCGCCAGCCTGATGGCTCAGAACATCACTGGGGGCCAGGCGAACAACATAATCGTGACAGCACGCGCGATCAGACGGCGGTGGCAAAAAGCCGGCTAGAATTAGATAAAATAGCCGATCGCGAAATACCAGAAAAAGATCGGGCGCTCTTCAAAGAAAATTTGAATAAGTTCGAAGAGCGAGCTAAGCGCGAGCATCTATCACCTGAAGAAGTGGCGAAAACTTATGAGCAGATGAGCAAACTGCTTTCTGCCAGAGATGCAAAAGTAAGCAAGGCCGATCGAGTTCTGCTGGCCGAAAATTTTGCTCATCATCTTAATCACGATGAGAGTGTTGATCAGGGTCTACATAATACCTGCAATGTTACTACAATCGCGGAAAGAGGCTTCAGTCGCCAACCTTCCAGGCTAGCTGAAATGGTTACCACCACCGCCATTGAAGGAAAATGGACGGCAGCGGACGGTAAAGTGATAATCATAGATGCGGGCAGTCTTTTGCCGCGAGCGGAAGAGCGCAACAGCCCCCCTCGCGATGGTGATCGCAGCTACGCCATTCAGTTACTTAACGTGGTGATGATCAATGATGCTACTCAGCGCCGCCTGCCACCGGCTTATTATCGTCAAGGCAACCCTGATCCGGCCCGTCCTGGAGACACAGGTGAGAGGTTAGTTGGTGGCGATGGCAAGCCAATCATGGAGAAAGAACGCTACGACGATTTCAGCACCACGCCGCCGAGCAAAAAATACAAAGATGTTCCTGTCAGTGAGCCGACTTTGCATGACAGTGAAATTCACAAGGTCGGCAAGAGACTTTACGGTGCCACTGATTTCTTCCTCACTTCAGGCAAAAGAGCTGACGGTGACGGAGTAGTCAAATATGAAACACAGCAGCAGTTGCATGACAAATTGATTGAAATGAAAAATCAGCATAGATTACCGGCTGTGCTGGGCGTCAACGGCCTCACCACGCCTTTCGGCTCGGGGGCTCCAGGCACGGTTTCGGGAGGACACGTGGTTTCAGTTCGAGACTACGACGAAAAGACCGGCAGGGTAAGAGTTTCGAATCAATGGGGAAGCCCTAGCGATCAATGGATAGACATTAAAGACTTGTATGAGAACTCAATCACATGACTAAAGAAAAAGATGCCCACAGAGATGTTTCTCACACACCCGGCCTGATGGTTGGAGATTTCAACACTCTCCAAATCATGGGGCGAGCCGAGACTGCTAAGGCGAATGCTGAGAAATTCACATTTTTGCCTTTGCCGGCAGGTTCTGTAGTCGGTGAAATCAGCGTGCCAAGCAACTGGTTGCGGCTGCAAGAGGGAGACCACACCAGGACTCCACGGCTGACCTTACGGCCTTCCATCAATGATTCGACTTTGATTTGCGTCAACAAACATCGTGATTTGCCAGAGTCGACCGCCAGCAATACATTTAAGACATTGATGGCTCGCGGTTTGAGCCCATCTGAGTCTAAAGTTATTTACAGTGAAGGGGCAAAATCGGGAGAGTTTGAGCGTAAGGTGGTTACCGCTCTGGACGCCGTTCTCGGCACCACTTTGGTCGGTGATAATCAGCTTTCCAATCCATATAAGTCACCCGATCCCAGAGCGCCTATTTTTCATCTTGAAAAGATGGAACTGAAAAATCTCAATGGCAAGATTGTTCTGGCTGTAGACGGTCATTTTGGGCAAGTCAATGCTGACGGCACTGTGAAAACAGATGCAGCGGGTAAGCCTATGCAGAGCTCATATACTGGTGTATTTGCCCCTAAAGATTCTCGGGCCTGGGGCATTGAAGAAATTTATATGCTGTCCGGCGACAAAGAGGATTTTCAAAAGAACAAAGCAATATTCAATCGCATGCTTAATTCTGTGAGCTGGCAGCATGGGCCGTGAGTAGTAAATCGGCAAAACGATTGATGCACGCTGTTAGTTCTTCTTCGCTGTGATGGGCAAAGCCGATTAAAAATTCGTCGGCTCTGACACTACCAACATAGTGCCTGGCAGTGCTGACCATGGGCACGCAAGCCTTTTGCGCACACTCTATTATTTTGCCTGGTGCCAGGCTGTGATTGAAATGCAAAATCATGTGCATGCCAGCGCTGATACCATATATAGTGACAAGTTCTTTGAAGCGTTTTGCCAACACAAGAACAAGAGCAGCTCGCCGACGGGCGTATATACTTTTAGTGCGTTTAATTTGCCGCTCCAGAGTGCCGGCATTAATAAATTCAGTCAGAGCAATTTGTTCCAGCAAAGGAAAATCGCGCTCAATATATGACTTAGCCTGGTGCACCGGTGCTTGCAATCTTTTTGGCAGCACCATAAAAGCCATTCGCACCACCGGAAAAAGCACTTTCCAAAAGCTCGCCAGGTAAATTACACAGTCGGCTCCATCTAGCCCCTGGAGCGACGCCAGTGGTTTTTCGCCGTAGTGATATTCACTGTCATGATCGTCTTCTAAAATAAAAGCCCCGCTTTGCTTCGCCCATTGCAATAGCTCCTTCCTGCGTGCCATAGACATAATTACTCCCATGGGATCCTGGTGGGATGGGGTGACGTAGACGAGCTTAACTGGTTCAGCGAGCTTATATAATTGCTCAACGATCAAGCCGTCGTTATCAACCGGAACCGTAATAATTTTGGCTCCATGGGCATTGAAAATTCTGCGGGCACCGGGGAAACCCGGATTTTCCACTACCACCGTATCACCTGGCTCGAGCAACAAACGGCAAATGATGTCTACTGCGCTCTGAGCGCCGGAAAATAGTACCAGTCTGGCGGTCGTGCATTTAATTGATCTGGAGCGGGTGAGATAGGCGCAAATTGCTTCGCGCAGATGCAAATAACCCATTGGGTCGCTGACATATTGAAACAGAGTCTTGTCTTGAAAGCGAGAGCACTTGTTCAACACTTCCCGCCATTGCCTGAGCGGGATCTGCTCAAGGCTGGGGGCCCCATAATTGAGTTCCTGACAGAGCTCGCTGTCGGCGGCCTCAATCAGCTCCGGCTGGGCCATTCTCTGGCCGAATGACGAGAACAGCGGCTTTGCCAGGGCCTCTGTCGATTCTGCTAATTGTGGCGCCAGGGGCTCTGCCTGGGGAGGTTTTTCTGTGACGGAAGTGCCACTGCCGACGATAGTTTGTATCAAACCTTGGGCGGTGAGCAGCTCATAGCTGCGAATGGCGGTAAAGCGCGACACTCTGGCCGAAGCTGCCAGCTCGCGTGTAGAAGGCAACTTTTCACCGGCGCGCAGACGACCTTCTTCAATGGCCTGGCGCAAGGCATCACATACTTGTTTGTAAATGGGCTGCTTGCTGTTTTCCGGCAAGGTCAACACAAATTGCAAATAGTTCTCCTTTGAGCGGTCGGTTGTCGACACCATTATCCTGTAATTGGCAAATTTATCTGCAATGTAGACATGGTGTAGTAGAGAGGCGGTTTTATAATAATTCTTCAGTCCCACCTGTCGAGAGTCACCACATGCAGTGGCTCTCGACCAAATTTCACCAGTTCGCGATGTTAATTGCGACGGACTCTTCTGGTAAAGCGGAAGATGCGCTGATGACGAAAGTGGCCTTTCTTCCAGGAAATTATCCAGATAGTACAATTGTCGGCCCGCAGACTCTTGACCGCGAGTTTGGCCACTTCATCTTCAAGGCAATCACACGCGACTTCCAGCAGATCTGGATTAACGCCCGTGAGCCTTGCTTGTTCGAATGCACCCGGCAAGCGATATTTCAATGCCTGCAAAACCTTCTCCACTGATTCTGTTCTATTGGTGCAGGCCTGATAAATCTGCTCCAGGTCGATGTTGGACATGATCATTTCTCTTTTCTTTTTTTTGAAACAGTGCCGACTCAGGTCAGCTGTTTCTCATGCTGTGCTGATAGCAAGGCTCGTCGGGGTAGCGTAATTCCATGGGACAGCCCTCCACATCGAGCTCTCCGGTAGTACATAAGACCTTTCTGATGGTTATGCCTCCCTTTGAGTCGATCTCGAATGCCCTGGTAGTAAGAAGCGCACCATTGATTTCAGCACTGCCGGTGCTGGTCAGGCCCAGTTTTCCGGTGCAGTACACGCTCCCCAACTCCACCTTGGCTTGGTCGCGAGCGTACACACTGAAATTGCTGCAGCTGGCGAAATCAATGAACAGTCTTGAGTTGCCGCCGACGGTGATCTCGATAGCGCCGGCGTAAGTGAATGGCACGTAGATTTTGGCACAATCGGGTCGGGCGCTGGAGCCGCAAAAACCTCCACCCCAATCGATGCCCACTCTGCCGCGACCGGCTTTGACTTGTTTAAAGCCGTGCTCGTTCACTTGCCAGTTTTCTACGTCTTTTGCTTCAGCAAAGATTAGCCTGTCCCCTCGACCGCGTTCGATGGCCACGGTTGATTCCAAAATCGAGAGGCGAAACGCTTCAGTTCCCAGAGGCAGATGCCCAACCAGGGCCAGGGGTTCAGTGTCCCAAGTCTCTTCGGTGCGCGAAACTACTACGGTCTCAGAGACCGTTTTGAAGTTGATCATATTTTCCTTTCATAAACTGATTGGCTGCTAGCCAGTGGTGGTGGCACCGGCAAAACATCTAGCTAAAGGGTGAAATCTACTCCGCTCTGTTGCTTGGCCAGCTCCTGGCGGTAGTCCTTACCCGGCAAAATTATTTCACCGGAAGCAGCCAGCTGTTATGGCGCAGGCAAGACTTCCTTCTGACAATGTGACTGAGTCAAATATCGCTGCCGTTTTAAATTGACAAGGTGTCGCTCCGACATCAGAGTTGAGTTGTCGAAAAACAATTCAAACATCAGGAGCGACATACATGAGTATAAATTGGAAAGCCGGGACTAGCCTGGCTGAGAACATTAACTTGAGAAATTCAGGAAAGTTAGAGACAGCCGAGAGGCCAAAGAGATGTTGGGATTGTCGGGAGTGTGATTGTTACTGGGCACACGGGAGCTACAGCAGGCATCTAGAAGAGGGGGAGCTGTCAACGGTCATAGCAGTACCGAGATGGAAATGCCGGCATTGTGGCAGTACGCAGTCGAGTCCGCCGTCGTTTGCGGTGCCCCGGTGTCGCTACACCATTAGGGTGATGGGTGCTGGGCTGGATGGGTATGCCGAGCGGTTGACGAGCTACCGTTCGGAAGTTGTGAAACTTGGAGAGACTGGGCCGTCGCCGTCGCAGTTGTTTCAGTGGGTCAAAGAAGTTGCGAGAAAAGCGGGCGCGTTGCTGGTAGAAGTGCAGGGCATGTGCCTGACAGCAGGGGAAGATGAAGCCGGGTTATTGAAGGCGGAGGCGGCGAGCTGCCCAAACAGCTACAAGGCGGTTGAGTCTGGAAAAGCCGAGCAGCTGAATATGCTGGCGAAATTGCAGTCATTTGCTGGAGTGCTGTTTCAGGGTGGAGTAGATTTTGTGTTTTGGTGTTTGAGTCTGCGGTTGTTAAAAGACACTGGCCGGCAGATTTTCTTACGCCAGGTGGTGCGGTTGTCAGCTCCACAGAGAAGAAAACCCAGAAATTCTGGGGTGTTCTAGACTTTGGCCGACTCTAAGAAGGGGAGGCAAAGGATGGAGTTAGATGATCGAACAAGGCGAGCGTTGTTCCGACTGGAAGTGATAGCGCCGCTGGTATCAGGTCGCCTTGAGAAAGCTGAACTTGCGGAGATGCGCAAGCAAGTCTTGTCGCGTGTCTACGATACTCCAGATGGCCAGCAGTGGCAGGTGTCTGAGCGGACACTAAGAGCGTGGATCAAGAAGCATCGAGAAGGTGGTTTCAATGCCTTGTTTGATGGTGACCGCGGAACATATGGTCGCAATCGAGCGTTGAGTGAGGCCGTGCTGCAAGCGGCAATGAGCCTGAGGAAGCAGGAGAGTTCGCTGAGTATTCCGCAGGTTCTAGACTTACTAAAACACAGTGAAGGAATTGAAGCTGCTGATGTTGATGAGATTTCGAAGTCTACTTTGAACCGGCAGTTAAACCGCAGGGGGGCGAAGAAGAACCGGCCGAAGATGGAGGCTGGAACTTTTCAGCGTTGGCAGCAGAAGTTTGTCAACGATCTCTGGCAAGGTGATTGCTCAGACGGGCTCTGGTTGCCGGATCCATCCAATCCAAAGCGGTTTAAGAAAACGTATCTGATTAGTTTCGTGGATGATGCCAGTCGAGTGGTGCCACATGCGCAATTTTACTGGGATATGAAATTGCCGAGTCTACTTGATTGTTTTCGCAAGGCGCTGTTAAAGCGTGGCAAACCGGAGCGTACTTACTGCGACAATGCCTGGATATATCACTCAACCACATTGAAGTTACTGTGCGCGGAGTTAGACATCAAGCCATCTTTTTGCACTGTTAGAAGACCTCCGGGGAAGGGAAAGATCGAGCGTCACATTTTTACTGTTCAAGCCGGTTTCAACAATGTGGCTGAGCATGCGGGAATCAAGACGCTCGATGAACTGAATAGTTTTTTCTTTGCCTGGTTGAGCGGCAAGTATCACAAGAATGTGCACTCTGAGCTGGAAGGCAAGATGAGTCCGATGGAACGGTGGCAACTAGACAAAGAGCGCATCAAGCGAGTCAGTCCGGTAGAACTGAGGCGTGGGCTAATGCTGCGATGTTCGAGGACTGTGAATCGAAAGACTTCTTCTGTGCGTGTAGACAACTTGCATTATCAGGCATCACTAGCTCTTGCTGGCGAACAAGTAGAGGTGCACTTTCATTTTAATGATGATTCCGAAGTAGAGATTTGGCAGAGAGGCAAACTGATTGAGGTAGCTCGGCCGGTTGTTGTCGGCAGTAATATCGACTTCAGCAAGTATCCGGGGAAAACCAAAGAAGAGCCGCGAGGCACCACGTACCCTGCCTTCAAGGCATACCGAATGGCCCTGGTAGAGCAGGAGAAGCCGGACGCCGGCACATTTGTTTCACCAAGTACGCTAATCACGCAGGGCGAATTCTTGGACCTATTTACCGAAGTACTTGGATGCGTTCTTACTGAGAGTCAGAGAGAATTTCTAGTTGATTTCTTTTTGAGGCACGCACCATTTAACACAGAAAAAGTGAAGGTCAAACTGGAGCAAACAGTTGATGCTGCTGGTGCGCACATGCACATGCGAGCTTACTGCGAGCGACTTTTTGAAGCTGTCGTACAAACAAGGAGATAGAAATGAGCAAAAAACCACCCAACCCACCAGGTAATCTCACAGACATACGGTTTGGCAAAGATGTCGGAGAAGAGGAGCTATTCTCATATCCCAGATTTGAGGAACTCCGAACGATGCTGAGGCTGTCTGTGGTGCAGAGAGCATTTTCGCTGGTGACAGGCAAAGCAGGTATCGGCAAGACAACAGCAGTGCGGTCATTTACGAGCGAATTGGCCGGTAGTAAGTACCAAGTAATTTACTTCGGGCAGGACCAGAACGGCACCGGCTTACTGAAGCGATTTGCGCTACTACTGGGGCTACAACCGCGTTATCTGCGACATCAGGTAGCGATGCAAATCAGTCAAGCTCTGGCCGACAATGTCAGTCAAGGTGGCAGAGAAGTAGTTGCTGTCGTCGATGAAGCACACCTACTGGATGCCGAGACCCTTGAAGATATCAGGCTTTTGTCTAATTCTAATTTCGACACTTCTTCGGCGCTGTCGATCATTCTTCTTGGTCAACAGCAGTTGCGTGCGCATTTGAAAGACCCTCGGCTGGAGGCTTTGAACCAGAGGCTAACATACAGGTTTTTCCTGGAGGGTTTTACGTCTGCAGAAACTGCCGCCTACATCAAGCATCGAGTTGAGACCGCGGGCGGCTCAGCAGATGTTTTTACTGACGATGCCATTCACAGAATATTTGATGCTTCAGAAGGCGTCCCCCGCGAAATCAACAATTTGTGCAGTCTAGCGCTGCTCAAGGCTCAAACAAACGGTGCCGAAGAAGTTGATGGCAAGCTGGTGAAGCAGCTAGTCAGTCAGCGTGATTTAAGTTAAACGGAGGAAAGACTGATGCTCAGAATTCTAGTTACTGCCCAGTGCGATGTGTGCTTCGATTTCTTTGAACAGTTACAAACCTGCAGCACTGCCAACCAGAATGAATGCGCTATTCAATCTGCAAATATCATCGAGATGGCTGTATCTGAAGGTTGGTTCTTTAACTCAAAAACCAGACAATTCTGGTGTGTTGACTGCATGCTCTCACTAGCCGGCCACCACGATATGCCGCCAGTAGCTGACATTACAGTGCCAACCTGCAAGTTAGCTTGAATCATTCTCGGCGCTGATATCAAAAGACCAGAAAGTGCGCAGCTCCGCTGCGCGCTTTCTGGTCTGAACCGTTGGTGGGGCACACCAGCGGAGCCCTCTGCTAGGAGCTGTCCGTACCGCACTCACCTTGCTACTCCAACCAGAATATTCTCAAATATTTTCCAATTCTAAACTACGAAATTTACCGGCCTTTGCAAAACTAAGGCGGCAACGATATTTGATTCTTATGCGGCAGACTTAATTGATTCGTGACAATTTGGCGAGCTCAAGGCTTTGATTTGCTGTGGTCGCCAGAGTAGATTGCGGTTATGCATCTCTTTTCTTACAAACAGGACAACCATTCATTCAACAAATCGATTTTGCCTATTTCAGCCCAGTCTATTGTCGCCTTCAACGATTGTACTGCATCACTATATGTGGTGCTCAATCAACCATCAATAATTAGTAGGATTGATCATGTCAATGCGCTCACTTCTGGAGCAAATCCAGATCAACAATGAAGAACTGGCTATTCAGGACGCCGACGCCAGACGGAATGCGGAGAAGATTGCCCTGGAAACCTATTCTGCTGCACTAGGGGAGCTTCGTGAAGCGTTTCGCGCCTCTTGTGCCGTCAACAGGGGAAATTCTCAGCAAAACAGCTGAAATAGAAACGAATTGATTTTATCCATATGGAGTGTCAGTTCTGCTAATGAGCATAGGCCTTTCGACGAAAAAGAAACTGGTGATTCCACGCTCCGCACCGGTGGAACAAGATATTTGAAAAACTTGACTTAGTACTCAAAAATGAGTACCATTAGAATGCGCTTGTTTGTAGGTGTTGAATGGATTTGATTGGAGAAGATAACCTTAAGCGCTACGCAAAGAAATATCCGAACTCTCGCCCCGCACTTGATCGTTGGCTTAAACTAACGAAAGCAGCTTGTTGGAACTCTCTTCAGGATGTGAAAGCTACCTTTCCAGCCACTGATTACATTCCTCAAAACCAATACTGCTTTAACATTGGAGGCAATAACTACAGGCTGTTGACGGCAATATCATTCCAAATTGGCGTAGTCACAGTAATAGATTTCATGACCCATGCGGAATACAACAAACGGAAACTAAACACGCGATAATTGACGAAAACGAGATAGAAAACAGTGGATGCAAAATACATGGAGTTAGTGGCGCGCCTGCCCCTCCTGCCAATTTCAAACAAAGAGGAACACACAGCAGCAAAGGAGATGATTCTTCTGCTCACGCGCTTGGATGGCGATTTGTCGCCAGCCGAGGTGGGTTACGGTAAAGTCCTCGTGCAGCTCGTTCAAAACTACGAGCGCGGTTTAGTTGGCGACTTTTTCCATAATATTTCCGGAAATGAAGTGCTTGAGTCTCTACTGCAGGCTCACGGTCTGAAGCAAACAGAGGTCGCAGAAATTGCGGACATCTCTAAACAGAATTTGAATGATTTTCTCAAAGGGCGGCGCGCTCTTACTAAAGATGCTCGGCTTAAGTTAGCAAAGCACTTCAAAGTTGAAATTGCAGTATTTGATTTAGTTCGCGACCTGACCTTAGCCTGAGACCAGCCTTGGAAATATCTCCATAAACACAAAAAGGAAGACATTGCTGTTTTCCCAATTATTGATTTGCACACAAACGCAAGATTTTCTGCAAAATATCTTGCGTTTCAATCTTTGCTTTTTCCAGGCTCTGATACTTGAGCCCTGATAACTGAATAGCCTTAAGTTAGACGCCTTGTCGTCTCCGCTTAAAAGGTTTTTGAGTAGAACTGGTATTCTTACCTTTTAAGTTTCATAGACATCGACCTAGGAGAAGTACCAATCTGGTCTTAGCC
>JADYXQ010000075.1 GCA_021772135.1 Candidatus Obscuribacter sp. | reverse complement strand
GGCTAAGACCAGATTGGTACTTCTCCTAGGTCGATGTCTATGAAACTTAAAAGGTAAGAATACCAGTTCTACTCAAAAACCTTTTAAGCGGAGACGACATGGCGTCTTAACTTAAGGCTATTCAGTTATCAGGGCTCAACTCGCCAGCTAAGCAAAACTAAGCAAGCAAGTAGAGCAAAGAAACAATTGAAGAGGGAAGCAGTAATGCTTCCTTTTTTGTTGGAAGCAATGGTTCCTTTTTTGTTCTCGACATTCTCAATCAAGTGGGGTAGCTTTACCTCACCATGAGTGTCGTCGATATTCTTTCCAAATATCATTCAGCTTTTGAAAGTGGCCTTTTGACTACCTTTCAATTGTCGCTAATTATTTGGAGCGTTGGCCTGACCCTTGGCACACTGCTTGGTGCACTGGCAGTTAAGTGGAAGCTGGCCGTGGGAATACCGAGCCGTCTCATTTCATTCACGCTATCCGGTGTGCCTATTCTGGTTTTTCTTTTCTGGCTGCACTATCCACTGCAATCTCTTCTTGGGGTGGTGATCGATCCATTTATCACAGCGGCCCTGACCCTGTCGATCATCAATTTATTTGCTGTTGCCGATGTTATTCGCGAAGTTCTCTCTGAATTTCCCGCTCAATATCTTATTGCCGGCAAAGTGTGCGGCTTGAGTGCGCAGCAAATTTTGCTGCACATTCAAATGCCTATAGTTTTGCGGCAGACCGTGCCGGTTTTGCTCATGATCCAGGTAAACATGTTGCAGGCCACGCTTTTTGCCAGCTTGATTTCTGTCAATGAAATTTTTCGTGTGGCCCAGCAAATCAATTCGCAAATTTACAGACCGGTAGAAATTTATACGGCACTGGGTTTACTCTTTCTCGCTATCTGTCTGCCTTTAAATGGTTTAGCCTTGTGGCTGAAAGCTAAATACACCAGAGATAATTCAGAGCGCTAGAATCTTTTTTTACAAGGGAGGCGTCAGATGTTGGAAGGAATTGGATTGACCAAATCTTTTGGCAGCCAAAAAATCGTCGACAATGTCAGTCTCGCTTTAAACCCTGGCGAAATCTCTGTAATTATTGGCCCGAGCGGCTCTGGTAAGACTACTCTACTGAAAGTTTTGGCCCTGGTTGAGCAGCCTGACAGCGGCAAAATTATTGTTGACGACGAACAATTCAATTTTCCTCCGGTGGTGGCAAGCCAGCCGCCCTGGCCAAAAATCACGGTGGTATTTCAGCAATTATTTCTCTGGCCGCACTTGACCCTTTTGCAAAATATTCAATTGCCTTTGAGTTTGCGTCAGAAAGCCTACAATGGAAAAGATCGCAGAGTTGCCGCAGGCAATTTGGATCCGGGCTTCAGTGATCAAGATGAGCAGCGCCGCCTGGGCGATCTGATCGAACTATTTGAAATGCAGAGTTTTGTTCATCGCTATCCTAATGAAGCTTCTCTGGGACAGCGGCAGAGGGCCGCACTAGCTCGGGCTGTCATTCTACAGCCCAAATATTTATTGCTCGATGAAATTACATCATCTCTCGATGTTGAGCAGATTTCTATTATTCTCTCTTATCTGCGAAAACTTTCGAAAAAAGGCATCGGCATTGTAATCGTGACACACTTGCTTAATTTTGCCCGCGACGCCGCCGACAAAATTATATTCATCGATGGTGGTCAAATTATTGAAAGTGGTGGTAGAGAAGTGCTTGATGCGCCGAAGCAAGAAAGAGTGAAAAAATTTCTCTCTGTAATTGAATCAGCCAGTTAGGCAATACCAGTTAAACATTACCAGTTCAATATTATAGGAGCGATGAAATGTCTTTGCGTAAAGTTGGCCTGATCTCTTTGAGCTTCTGCGTAGCGTTGTTGAGCGCATGCTCCGCCGGTAGCGTCAGGCAAACCAGCGCCGAAGAGAGTGTTTACGATCGCGTAATTAAGCAGGGAAAAATTAGATGCGGTTACGTTATCTACAATCCAGGCTGCTTGAAAGATCCAAATACAGGCAAGCTCTCTGGTATCGGAGTAGAGAGCATTGAAATGGTGGCAAAAAATCTTGGTCTTAAGGTGGAGTGGACCGAAGAAGTTGGTTGGGGCACCATGCTTGAGGGTCTGCAAACCAATCGCTACGACATGATCGGCACTCCTATTTGGACCAATTCTAATCGGGCTCGCCTGGTTGATTTCAGCAAACCGCTTTACTATAGCCCAATTCAGGTCTGGGTGAAGGCGGGAGACAAGCGATTCGTCGATTGCAATCTTGCTTCTCTCAATTCGCCAAAGTGTGTAATTGCCACCGTCGATGGTGAAACTGCCGAAGTGATCGCGGCAGAAGATTTTCCGCTGGCGAAAAAACTATCCCTGCCGCAACTGGCAGGAGTCGACCAGGTGTTGCTTAACGTCTCCACAGGCAAAGCCGACGCCTCATTTGAAGAACCGGCGGTGGCCAAAGAATTTCTCAAATATAATCCTGCCACCATTGAAACCATTTCTAAAACGCCCATTCGCGTCTTTCCCAACTGCTGGATGTTTAAGCGCGGCCAACTGGAATTCAAGGAGATGCTGAACACTGCTCTTAGCCAAATAGTTAATAGCGGTGCCGAAGAAAAAATTATCGCCAAATATGAAAAATATCCCGGCACTCTTTACCGGGTGGCTCTGCCTTACCAGCCTCCTTCCGGTAAATAAAACCGGCTATCAATTTCGACCGACGCACTTCCCAAGGAGAGACAAGTATATGCTTTTGGCTGTACTCTTTACCTCTGTCTAGGCGCGGGTTGTAAGGAGAGAGCTATGAGTGGTGCTAAATTAGGTCGTAATCGTACTTGCAGTCAAATAGGTATGTCACTGTCATTAAGTCTGGTTTCTGTCGCCGTCGCTTGCTCTGCTGGCTTAGCCCAAACTGCTGGCGTCTATACTCCAATCAATATTGAAGAAATTCGCAATGCCGCTAAATTTGAGATGAAGAACGCAAAAGAAGCTGGTCGACTCACAGCTGAAGAAAGCCAGAGAATGGAAAACAGCCTCAATAATGCCAACAATCTGGAAGCAATTGAAAGCACCTGGGCACAGATGGAAGCTAGAGCTCAGATAGTCAAATCCAATCATTTGAGCATTGATCATTTGCTCAAACAATTTTCCAATCGCATTGATGCACTATTGAAAAATAAAGTGATTACCGTAGCTGATGCCAAGTTTTATCGCGACCGTATCGACGGTATTAAGCGTGTTCAAAAACAATTTACTGCCAACGGTCACAAGTTGGACTTCTGGCAATTCAATGTTCTGGCGCTTGATCTATCCAGCGTGCAAGAGCGCCTGACGCGTTCGCTGGCTCGCACTGGTTACGACAATGAAACTACCGACGAATTGATTTTGCGCAGCGATCTGTACATGGCCAGAAATGCAGTGTGCGCTCGCCAGCTCAATACATTTAAAAGTTATATCGTTGAGCCGGAGCTTTTGCTTAAGGCCAAAAACGAACTTTATTCTGTCTTGAAAGATCGCGCTCATAGCAAAATCACTACGCCGGAAGTAAAAGCTCAACTCTCCAAAAGACTGAGACAGACTCAGTATGAAGCCGGAAAAATTCAACCCAGTCAGGAAGAACTCAATTATGCCATTTCTGAAGTGCAACGTCTGATTGATGGCGGCGTGAAAAACGGCAATCTCGGACATGCCGATGCTACCCGCTTACAGCAAGAGCTCGAGTTGGTTAAAGCTATCAACACAAGTTATCCGGGACCAAATCCTGGTGTCGATCCTTTTGAGCGCGAGCTGCGCAACGAGGAAGTGCGCTTTATGGCGAGCGACATCAGATTCTTGCAAGATTGGCTTGCCAGGCTGTTGCGCAAAGACGGCGACACCGATCAAACTCGCGAGCAAATTCTCACAATCGTCCGCCGCGCCGACCTCGCTTATTTCACTCATCGTATTACGGAAGCTGACGTCAATTCCATTCTCAGTTTGATAAACACCGCGTTGCTTACAGAAAATCCTGTATCCCGCATGAATCTTCTTCGTGAAGGTCAGGGCAAACTCGATATGATGATTGCCGACTATTCCTGGAAACCAGTGGATGTCGCGGTTCGCGTGCAGGAATTGAACAAGCTGATTGGTAAGCTCAAAAACTCGCAAGGCGAAGTCACTGCTGAAAAAGATCGCATCGAAGCAATCTTGCGCACACTGCCATCCAACACCAGCACTGAAAAAATTGGCGCCAATATCGTCGCCGGCTTGGAGCTGGAGCTCTTGAGAAATAAAGTTGCCGGCCTGCTGAAAGAAGAGCAGAAGTCAACTTACGAAGTTAATCAATAGTTTTCTTCTACTCTAATTCTACTTTGAAAAAGATGCCCCGGTAACGTGGCATCTTTTTTCGGCAACTACTCCGCTTAACGACTCGTTAACAACTAAAAGTTAGAGTCAGTCGACTAGCGCACACAAGTTATGTAGACAGGAGTTTTAGTATGACTCAATCGTTTATTCCGCAAGCTGCAAATGTTGCCGACTTCATGCCGGGCGCTGTCAGAGCCAATCCGGTTGACGTCGTCCTGGGAGCGATTTTGACCTGTGAGCTAGCTGAGATTGAGAAAGCTATTCACCTACATCAAGACGATCTTTCCGGCTTATTGTCGCTAATGGAAGTGCTGGGGCCGAAAATCAGCAGTCCTGAACTAATGGTGACAGCGAGAAAATTTAGCTGGAAGCGAGGCAGTATCCTCAAATGGGACGCTCTTTGCGAATTCAGAATGGTGAGAGCTCATCGCATTCTACTTATTCCAGGTACACCTGATTTCGCCAGCATTGTTTTGAAGATTGAGCCCGGAACATCCGGCACCGCATGCTGCGATTCACCAGACTTGTTGATGCGCCAGATCGGCAGAATTGCCGCAATGCCGTCATTTGCCACACCACCACCGTTTGCAATGGGAGTATGACAGGCTTGCCGACTAATAGCTTTGCAGATTAACGAGACGGTGCTATGCGGTCGTAGACATTATTTTGCACGTTGAGAGGATTGCCCGCGGCATCAAATGTGGTGACTTCCACCGAACACTGATGATCAAGGCGGCCGCAAGTTTTAACTTCTTTGCGCACCATCAACTGAGTGAGCGGGTCGTAAATATGTGTTTCTTCAAGATGCCTGTCTGTGGATGGATGGAAGAGCCGTTTGAAATATTTGAGTAGCGCGCCGTCATCGGAGAAATGGAAGTGTTCAGTCACACCTCTTTCACCATCAGGCAGCCACTGAATTTGTTCGCGATGATTCATCTTGCCGTTTTTAGGATTGAACCAGTGGTTGACCGAAAATTTCGCTCGCCCTTCGAGCGTAAATTCGGTCTGACCTTGAAAGAGATTGTTCAGGCCTTGAGTTTCGCGAATGACGGTGCGCACCAGAATGCCGCGAGGATCCATAACAAGCACAGATTCAATTGCTTTCTCATCGCTCAAATAGCGCTTTTCTTTGGTAAGAATATTACCGTCAGGAAGCGAATAAGATTCAAAAATTCTATCGATATCACCAGAATCTGGATCGAAGCGCGTCTCAGAGCGACCGTCGGCTGAGCGCTTTACCATTTTCACGAGTTTATCCTCGCTGGTATAGACCTTCTCAAGGTAATAGCCTATCTGCCTTTCATTTTTATAGACGTGAAAAGTAGTGCGCAACTCGCCTTCTACTTTCGATCCCAAATCAACTTCCTGGAAGCTCAGTTCGAGCCCAGGGTCATCGCAATATGGGTTATGTGGTAAATCATTCTGAGACATTGCGGGATTCCATAAAGAAAGGCATGCTTGGCATGGGGGCCTTGAACTCTAAATAGAGCGAATTAGTCAGAACGGCCGATAATTTTGGCAGAGTGAACATAATTCCGGGCTATGCCAGACTATTCCTAATTCTACGGAATGTCAAGAGGTTTTTAATCTTCATTTTAGAGTTAATCTTGCTGCCTGGCAACTGTGCGAAACACCGCGCTAACCGAGCGCCAGCCCGCCTGTCGCCGTTTCTTTGTATTTCTGATTCATATCGAGACCGGTTTGCTTCATCACTTCCAGGGCGCGATCCAGGCTGATTAAATGCTGTCCGTCGCATGCCAGGGCCAGTTCAGCTGCGTTGAGCGCCTTTACGGCACCCATGGCATTACGTTCGATGCACGGTACTTGCACCAGACCTTTAATGGGGTCACAGGTCATACCCAGGTGATGTTCAATTCCGATTTCGGCCGCTTGCTCACTTTGATCGGCGCTGCCGCCAAGCATGGTTACAGCACCTGCTGCAGCCATAGCGCATGATGTGCCAACTTCTCCCTGGCATCCAACTTCGGCACCAGATATGGAGGCATGTACTTTCACCAACGCACCGATAACCGAGGCGACAATCAGACCGTTTTGCAGCGTCTCATTACTCAAGTTATGCAGTTCTTTCAAGGTGCGAAAAACGGCCGGTATGAGCCCAGATGAACCGTTTGTGGGCGCTGTCACGACCCGCCCACCTGCAGCATTTTCTTCGTTGACGGCAATGGCATAAACCGATGGTTTGAGCCCTTCGGGAGATGCGTAGACACTGATTTTTGTGCCGGCCAGCATTTGTTCATGCAGCGCTTTAGCTCTGCGTTTAACGTTCAATCCGCCAGGCAAAATTCCTTCGGTTTTCAGTCCGCGTTCAATGCAAGAATCGAACACTTTTAAAATTTCGTCTAATCGTGCTCTTAAATCAATCTCTGATAGCCCGCGCACAGCCTCGTTGGCAATCACAATTTGCCAGGGTTTGAGTTTACTTTGATTGCACTGCTCCACAAATTCTGCCGCCGAATTATAAGGGTAAGGCAGATCAAAAATAGTAGTATTGGCGCCTGCTGGTTGTCTCTCCCAGGTAATCAGATCCACCGGTTCGACAAAGCCTCCGCCAACAGACAAGATAATTTGTTCGCTGACAGTGTTTTCGCCTTCTTTTAGTAAAAAGCGCATGGTGTTTGGATGGGGCAAAGGCCTGCCGTCCATTGTCCATGAGAGCCAGGCTAGATCTTGATCTGGGTGGAAACTTACTTTGACTTTGGCGCTTAATTTTTCGAATGGCAAAATTGGGTTGGCGCGCAATTTGTCGGTAGCTGACCAGATTTCATCCGGCGTTGTTTCTTTCGGGCTATAACCGTAGAGGCCACCGCAAACAGCGCCGTCGGTCTGGTGACCAGTGCCTGTAGCCGAGAGGCTGCCGTAGAGTTCAACCTTGACTGTGTAGTTATGGTTTTTATCGGCTTTTTTTTCTAAAAGCTCGCCAATAATTTTGCGAAATTGAAGAGCGGCCACCATTGGCCCTACTGTGTGCGAGCTGGATGGACCAACACCGATTTTGAACATATCAAGAGGGCTAATGTGGTCGGCGCGTACTGGATTCATTGCTTTTTTGCACTTGATTTTTCTTAGTATTAAACGCCGATTTTACTACTTTAATGGCATGAACAGCCATGAAGTCGCTGAATCTGATATATATCAAAGGCTGATAGCTAAAAGTGAGAATAGCCAATGTTGACTTTGACTAAACCGGGTATCGATGATTACGCCGAATCTAAAAGTGAGCCCACCAGCGCTCTTTTGAAAAGCCTGGTACGCGAGACACACGAAAAGATGTCAATGCCGCAAATGCTCACCGGCCGACTGGAAGGTCGTTTTCTCAAAATGATGGTGCAGATATCCGGCGCCAAATCGGTATTGGAAATTGGCATGTTTACTGGCTATTCAGCCCTCTCTATGGCTGAAGGTTTGCCTGAAGGCGGCAAAATTACCACTCTCGATATTGATGACGAGTGCGTAGAATTTGCCAAGAGATACTTTGCCCGCAGCGAGTACGAACACAAGATTGAAGTGATTAAGGGCCCTGCTTTGAAGAGCCTCGAGTCACTGAGCGGCCCATTCGATTTTGTTTTCATTGATGCCGACAAACCAAACTACGCGAACTATTACGAGGCTGTTCTGCCAAAACTGAAGCAGGGCGGCGTAATTCTTGTCGACAATGTGCTCTGGAGTGGCACAGTGCTAGACCCGCATCAGACTGATGAAAGCGGAAAAGCAATTATCAAATTTAACGACATGATCGCCTCTGACGAAAGGGTAGATCGGGTGTTACTCACAATTCGCGACGGCATTTTCATGCTGCGCAAACGCTAATTAAAAACGAAAGCAAAAGCAGGTTTAAGTAAGGAGAGAATGATGACGGCTCAAGTGGAAACTTTCACACGCACAACAGTGCTCGATACATTGAAGAAAGAGAACATCGGCAAGCGTGTCAGGCTCTGCGGCTGGGTTCGCACCAGACGTGACTCTAAAGGTGGTTTTTCATTTCTGGCCATCAATGACGGCTCCACATTCGACAATGTGCAAGTAATTGCTGAAAGCAAACTGGCCAATTACGAGAGCGATGTACTCAAGCTCGGCATCGGCAGTTCAGTGGAAATCATTGGCGAGATTGTCGAGTCTCTGGGTAAAGAACAGAGCACTGAAATTAAAGCCGAGTCGGTGAAAGTATTTGGTTTTGCCGATCCGGCTACTTATCCTTTGCAGAAAAAGGGCACCTCATACGAATATCTCCGCACCATCGCGCACCTGCGCCCGCGAACCAATACTTTCGGCGCTGTGGCCAGGGTGCGCAATCAAATTTGCTCATCTATTCATGGCTTCTTCCAGAAGCGCGGCTTCATTTATGTGCATACACCAATCATCACAGGCAGTGACTGCGAAGGCGCCGGGCAGATGTTTAAGGTTACAACTTTAGACTTCGACAAGATTCCGCGCAAAGATGACGGCACTGTGGATTATGAGCAAGACTTTTTCGGCAAGCAAACCAATCTCACCGTTAGTGGCCAGCTTGAAGGCGAAATTTACGCTACCGCTCTCAGTAATGTTTATACTTTCGGGCCTACTTTCAGGGCTGAAAATTCCAATACATCGCGCCACCTCTCTGAGTTCTGGATGATCGAACCTGAAATGGCTTTCTGTGATCTGGAAGGCAACATGCAATGCGCAGAAGAATTTCTCAAGACCATTTTTGAAGATGTATTGACTTTTTGCGGCACTGATATGAAATTTTTTAATGAGCGCATCGACAAAACCGCCATTGAAACTTTGACCAATATCGTCAACAACGACTTTGTGCGCATTTCTTACACCGAAGCGGTAGACATATTGCTCAAGTGCGGCGAGACTTTCGAGTTTCCAGTAAGCTGGGGAATTGACTTGCAATCCGAGCACGAGCGCTATCTGACCGAGAAGAAATTCCAGAAACCGGTGATCGTCTCTGATTATCCTAAAGGCATTAAAGCATTTTACATGCGCATGAATGAAGATGATAAGACTGTACGGGCCATGGACGTGCTGGTGCCGAAAGTGGGCGAAATTATTGGTGGCAGTCAGCGGGAAGAACGCCTTGAAGTTCTCGAGCAAAGAATGATCGACAGCGGTCTGCATCCGGCCGACTACTGGTGGTACCTCGACCTGCGCAGATATGGCACAGTGCCCCACGCCGGATTCGGCCTCGGACTTGAACGTACCGTACAGTTCGTCACGGGTATGGCCAATATTAGAGACGTAATTCCGTTTCCGCGGGCGCCCAAAACCGCCGAATTTTAAATCTCGAAAAATCAGGTGTCACATGAAAAGTTCTCAGATTGCGCTTAAATGCGCCGCTGCTATAGTCGCATTTGCACTCGCTCTGCAGCCATTTGCATCAGCGCACGAACAAAATAGAAGTGAAAGTAGCGCAGGCAAGCCGGTGATTGGCATCAATCTAGATGTCTCCGGTGAGAAAAATAAACGCTATATGATTGGCGCTCGTTACGTTGACGCCGTCACTAAATCCGGTGGCATTCCAGTTCTGTTGCCACCGGTCAATCCGGCTGAATTTACCCAGCTGCTGACTTCACTGGACGGCATGCTCATGATTGGCGGAGATGACTACCCGCCACAATCATACGGTAAAGAACCAGAAGCAAAAACTTCTGTAATGCAAGCTGAGCGTTCGGATTTTGACTTGCTTGTCGTGCGCTCCGTACTGGCTCAAAAACAAATGCCTTATCTGGGAATTTGCGCCGGAGAACAGGCCTTGAATATTGCTTCGGGTGGCGAATTAATTCAAGATATTCCCAGTCATAACCCTAGCGCTAAAGTCATTCATGCCGCTAGAAAGGGGCGTGGAGACGTACCAAATACGCACATGGTCACTTTGAAAAAAGGCAGCAAGCTCGCGACGCTTCTTGGTGAGGCACCGCTGGCAGTGCCGACTTCGCATCACCAATGTGTTTCTAAGCCAGGCAAAGATTTGGCCATTGTCGCCACCGCAGACGATGGTTTAACAGAAGCAATCGAAGGGCCGGGCGAGCGCTTCGTCATGGGCGTGCAGTGGCACCCTGAGCGCGACTTCGAGCATAATGCGCCACTTTTTGCCGAGTTCATCAGGCAAGCGGCAATCTATCGCGCTGCTAAAGTAAAATAGCTTATTCTTGCACTGCAGTTAGTGCCCACATGCCGTTCTGATTGTAAAACCAGCTGTCTTCCTCATAGCCAGACTGGTAGCAAGTAGCATCATACGTTTCTTTTCTAAATGGCGAATGATACTTAAAAGCCTGGTCGCTTGGCGGCAGCTCGTTGAGTAAGCTGTATTCTAAAAACTCAGCCAGCAGTGTGGCACCATCGTCATCGCTCAAATCTAATTCGATTGATACATCAGGCAATCCCAGGCCGTGCATGCCGCAAGAAAATATTTGCCCTTCTCCGCCGATGCGTTGCACATAAGCTTCTATAAAAGCTGCCAGTCCCTGTTCTTCACTTAAATCTGCCCAAGCCGCTTTGGTGTGGGTAAGACCAGCTGTTGCCACGTAAACACACGTGCCTTTGAGTTCATCCAACAAAATACTAACTGTCTTGAGCATGTCGGCGGCCAGTTCAATCTGGTCGTCGACATGGCTGGCGGTCTCGGCATTGGGGCCCGACAAATAAAGCAAGTGGGTGTGGTCTTTGATACCGGCCATGTCGCCAGTGGTGAGACGGCCCACTCCGCAAGATAGCAGCGTTTCAACCAGGTCGCCATCACGCTCTTTGATTTCAATATCGTAAATTACTGCTCCGCTCTCTTTGTTAATAAGAGTGGCGCCGTCGGTTGAATTGAGTGAGTTGCCAGCAATTAATTTGGCGGTAATTTCTAATTTGTTGGGTGCATGCAAGGGGATGATCACAAGAAGTTCTTGCGATATCTCAATATCAGCGTCACCACCATCGGTGGCTTCAAGAGTAATTTTGAATTGTTCCAGGCGTTGTACTGCTTGTTCGCTTCCTTCAAGATTGGGCAGTTCTGATTCGATTACTGCAATTTGCGCTAAGGCCAGGTCAAATTGGCCAAGAGCCACAAGCACTTCTACTTTGGCAAAATAGGCATCAGCAGTAGCATGCTCGGCCAGAGAGCGATCAAAATGTATCACTGCGTTTTTAAATTCGCCGTTGTGTGCGGCCGACAAACCCTGTTCAAGCAGTGCTTGTGCTTTTTCTTTTTGGCCGCTGGCTGATTTTATTGACTTAGACATGGTTTTCTCCGTTGTTAAAAATTGGGAGGATCTGGCTCAGGCAGAGCGTTTCATATCTTTGTCAGGGTGCTGGAAAAAGAGTACTGCCAATGAACCTGTAATCGAAAAGAAGATCAAAATGAAGAAGGCCGCTTTGAAATTGTGAGTGCGATCAGAAATTATGCCCGTGAGGATCGGCGCTAAAATTCCTGCCAGACCGAGATAGCAATCCATTAAACCAAGACTGGTAGCGGCTTTGTCTTTAGCCAGGTCAGTGTTGATGGCATAGAAAGCGGCGTTGGGCATGAGGCCAAATCCAAGGCCAAGTGAAAATAGAATCAAAGCAGTTTGCAAATCGGGTTTGTACAACATTAGTGGTATGAAACAGAGCCCTGAAATTAGCTGGCAAATCCACATCATATGGCTGCGGGCCACACGCATACTACCTGTCCTTTTCCACAAATAGTCTGACAGATATCCCGCAAGAAAGAGCAGTACTGCAGCTGTTAGCCATGGGGCAATCAATAATTGGCCCGCATGTTTGAGGTGCAGATCGTAAGTTTGCACCAGGTAGCCAGGCAGCCAGGTGACTGAAAAGAAGAGCAAATATCCAAAGCCGAAAAAGGCGAAGTTGTTTGCCACCAATGACTGATTTGTCAAGAGGAATTTCCAGGTGGTTTTGCCCAGTGAAATATCGTGGGCTTTCATGTCGGCCATTTTGCGCTGACGATTGAGGGTTTGGCCTTCACGAATTAACGAAAGTTCGCCGTCGTTTACAAATTTAGAATGCTCAGGATAATCGCGGTAAATAAACCACCAGATTACCGCCCAGACAATACCTGCGGCGCCCAGAATGACAAACATTTCTTTCCAGCCGTAAGAGATGATTAAAGTTGTAATTAGCGGCGCACCGATTACTCCGGCCATAGGAACGGCACACAGTCCCATGGCCGTTGAACGCGCTCTTTCAGTAGAAGGTAGCCAATCGGCCACGACTCTTGTAAGGGCAGGAAAGTGGGGCCCTTCGGTGATTCCGAGCATCACCCTGACAGTGAAAAAGATTGGATAGCTGCTGCAAATTCCCATCAGCGCAGTACACAATGACCAGCACAGCGCCGCCCCCGACCAGATACTGCGAGCTCCCCATTTATCCACGAGCAGACCGCCACCCAGGGTCATCAGGGTATAACCCACGGCGAAAGCCGCGGCAATGTAGCCGAACTGGGTGTCATTAAATCCGAATTCAAGCTTAATCGGATCGCGGGCGTAGGCCATGGCCGAGCGATCCAGGTAATTAATCAATGTAATTATGAAAGCAAATCCAATCACCACCCAGCGATAGTTTGAGGCTCCGGCTGGTGTTTCAGCAGAAACTGGGGGAGGGATGTTAGTTTCAGAAGCTAATGACATCAATATTCTCTCGTGGGGGTGAGAATTGGGTATTACTCTCTAAGACGGCCTAGCTTAATCTAAAATCTGAAAAAAATTCATTTGTGGAGTTTGAAAATGACCTTAAAAATACAACCTGGTTCTGCTTCAGCCGTGAAAAAGCTTTTCAGCGTGGCAATCGCTTTCGTGGCACCGCTGGCACTGGGCCTCCCTGTTCAAGCCCAAGAAGCTGCTGACAAGCCGCCGGCCGGTTTGAACCGTCCCTTGCCTCCAGCCGGCGCTGTTAAATTGAATTCTTCCGATGAATCTTTTCCTGCTCGCGGCCCTGATTTCGCCATGGCTTTGCCTCCGGCCGGTCCCAAAATGGACGGCATGCTCGATATCGCTGGTGTCGATATGGGGGCTCGCTTTCTCAAAGGTGACGTAGCGGTCACCGATGCCCAGTACGAAAAATTGCATGCTTTGCGCAGCGATTTTATGGATAAATTCGGACCCAAGCTCGTGGAGCTGATGTCACTGCGCCGTCATCTCAAAGAAGCTCTGGTGAGCGAAGTAATCGACAGCTCTCAAGTGAACGATTTGCGCAGCAAGATTATGCAAGCCGGCAAAGAAATGGGCGATCTGAAAATCGACAATGAAATTGCCGTGATGAATGTGTATACACCCGAACAGCGTAAACACCTGCATCAAGCCATGCTCAAGTGTCCCGGTCTGAACGGTGATATGGGCGCCTGGGGTCATCGTATGGGTGGCATGCAGGGTGGACCAGGCATGCGTGGTCATCACGGCCACGGCGGATCCGGCATGTATCATCGAGGCATGGGTGGTAAGCCTGGTATGGCGGGATGCCCAGTTGGTGAAGAGTGCGGCGACGGACCGAAGCATGGACGAGATGATCACCGCATTAACGACGGGCCGAAGCGCGGCGGCTGGCAACCCAAAGCAGACAAATAGTCAGGAGAGGCTGTGGAACGGCAGGGTTTATGATGATGAGGCCCCATGAATACAAGTACATTCAAACCCTTAACGCTGGCACTATTTTTAATCTGCGCGGCGTCTGCTCCAGTGTTCGCTGATCCTGAGTCAGAAAAGATTGAAGCTGCTGTGCGGCAGGCTCACGTGGTCAATAAAAATTATCCGCTCCATGCTGTAATTTCCGGGCGCGAAGCGACGATTTTAACGCGCCGTCACCCTAAGGCCACCGACGATGATTTGCGTATTGACGGCGTGCTGGTCACGAAGGCTGTGATTGATTCATTTCCTTCCAACATCGACAGGGTAAAAGTACTGTTTCGTGACGAAGATGCAACCAGTGGTAAATCTGTCGAACTGACGGCGGCCGATATTAAAGAATATGGCATCGGTGCCATGGATGCCAAAAAATTTCTTGCCACCATTGTTGTCACCAAGGTTGGTGGCGATGAAGAACTCAATCAAAGCAGACTGACAGCAGCTGAACGCAAACTGACAGTATCAGCGGGGCCGTACGACGAAGAGCGCTTGCTGCTCATGGATCGCATCAATACCCTGCGCCGCAAAG
Organism: Candidatus Obscuribacter sp.; assembly: GCA_021772135.1. Classification (GTDB taxonomy): domain Bacteria; phylum Cyanobacteriota; class Vampirovibrionia; order Obscuribacterales; family Obscuribacteraceae. The sequence goes on along the minus strand of JADYXQ010000075.1, from coordinate 7,021 downwards.
GCACGGGGGTAACACCCTTTGAGACAATGTTCGCACAAATTGAGACACTGGCAAAAGCCGGCGCACCAGTGCCGGTGAAAGAAGCGATGAGAGTTCTGGCAGACAAGCTGGCTCAGCAAGAAGATCTGGTGCGGCAAGCAAATCGCACTGGCTCAGGGCGCGGCATCAAAGTTGTTTCAACTTCTAGGACCGCCACCGCAGGTCAAGATTCGTCCAATGTTTCTGTTGCGACGCCTAACCTTGTCCGGGCTGATAACGATAATGAGCTGCGTCTACTGCTTTTACAATATGAAAAAAGCCTTTTCCGACACCGCTCCGATCCGGCTAGCTGTGCTTATTATCAGCGAAAAATGAGCGATATTCAGACCGAGAAAAATAATGGTGCTTCTTCTGGAAAAGTGAAAAATTTGCTTGGCAGTCTCGTGGATGAAATGAATCATGCCTGCGGCGGCGGACCAATTGGTGGTAGCAGAGGCGGCGCCGGCAACCGTTCTTTTAACCCGGGTCAGGGAGAGCGTGAGCCGCCGGGTGAAGACGACAAAAACGATCGAGAGCAAGAGAATTGGGGCGCAGGCAGAGGTCCCAGATAAATGAGTCAAGACCAGGCTTCTAGCGAACGCGAGCCTGTGCCGCCAACTATAAAAGATGTTGGAGTTGATTATAGTTTGGCCGGTCAGGACGGTCTAGAACTTGACGCAGCGCTGCTTTCGGTAGAAAATCACTTTCGCCAAAATTTGCACAAAGACCCACTGATTGGCACCATGATCGATGGCAAATATCACGTGCTGGAAGTACTCGGTTTCGGCGGTATGTCTGTGGTTTACAAAGCGCGCCAGGAGCCGGTTGAGCGTTTAGTGGCCATCAAAACAGTAAAGTTTCGTGCCGATGAAAGACCCGATATCTGGCGCCGATTTGAAAGAGAAGTGCGTACTTTAAGCAAACTTTCCCATCAAAATGTGGTCACTGTTTACGATTGCGTAGTCGGAAAGGACGGCCAGCCTTATGTGGTGATGGATTATCTTAAAGGGCAGTCTCTTGATCAGGCACTTTTAAATAGCGGACGAATGACGATACCTCACGTCTACAGTATTGCTTCGCAAGTCTGTCTGGCTGTGGCTCATGCTCACCGGCATCAAGTAATCCACCGTGATATTAAGCCGGCAAATATCATGCTTCTAGATACAAGCATTAGTACCGCCAACAATGTTCAAGGAATTGATTACGAGCAGGTTAAAGTGGTTGATTTTGGCCTGGCAAAGCTCGGGGAAGATTCTCGTAAACTGACTCACTCGGGAGAACTCTGGGGCTCCCCTCCCTACATGAGCCCTGAGCAAATTTGCGGGAGAGAGTGCGATGCTCGCGCGGATATTTATTCGCTTGCCTGTGTTGTCTATGAGATGGTGACAGGCAAAGATCCCTTCTGGGGAGCTAATGTCTACGAACTTTTGCACTGTCACGTGCACGATTCAGCCAAACCCCTCAGTCAGGTTTGTCCTGAGGGCGACTTCCCGCTGCAGCTGGAAACCGTCATCGCTAAAGGCATGGCAAAAGACCCTGCTGACCGTTTTGCCACCATGATAGATTTCAAAGACGCTCTGGAAGAAGCCTGCTTGCGACCTTCGGCGGCACGTTCCATGGCCCTCCCGTCGGCACAATTGCCCGCCTCGAAATCTGATCAGGCAGTAACATTGAGCGGTAGCACTCAAGCCGCAGGCAACCACACAGCACAGCTACTTACTATTGCCCTGACGGTGATGCTGGCGGCTGCCTGCATATTATTTACTGTTAATATGACCCGTAATATAGATGGCGCGAAAGTTACCCATATTAAGGCTCCCAAGAGTAACCAGGCAGTCCAGGGCGCCGTGCCGGCCATACCAGACACTTCTCGCGGCGAAAACACCAATGGCGGTAAAAATCCGCTAAAGTTGAATCAGGTACCAACGAAGCGCCGAATAACCACTGTCAGCCGAGATATACGGAAATTGCCCCAGCATAGTTTAAGCGCAGGCAAAACAATAAAAAATTCTGCTCCTAATTCAAGCGCTCGGAACGTAGATCAGTCAAAATTCGACATGTTAAGGCGGCTGAAAAGTCCGCTTCTCAGAAATGAGGCCGAAGTCGACTAATAAATAGCTGAAGCAAGTAGTTGAATTATGAAAAGACAAAAACAAATCGCTTTATCTCTGCTCTTGTCGCTTACGCCTCTAGTTCTGCCGGCCGTGGCGCCCGGAACTTACGGCCTCTGCCAGCCGGTGAGCGCCGCCTGGTACGACACCGCCGATACTTTCCTCGAGAGGGGCAAGCAATCGTATAACCAGGGTCAGTTTGACCAGGCGATTTCGGAGTTGACTCAGTCAATCGGCATCAACAGAGATAAAGCCGACCCTTATTACTGGCGTGCTCTGGCCCTGCTTGCCATCAAGCAGAACGACCGGGCCATGTCCGACTTAAACGATGCCATTCGCATCGCGCCGGACAGTACCAGTTGTTTTCTCAGCCGCGGCCTTTTGTACTCCAATATTGGACAACTCGATAAAGCGATCAAAGATTTCGACCAGGCATTGGCCATCGACCCTAATTTGATTGATGCTAAAACCAATCGCGATTTTGCCAGCAAAGAATTAGAGAAGCAAAAAATCGCCAAGGTCAACATGGTGCCACCTACCAATGACACCCTTGAAATTGCCAGCTCCACTATGCCCGGCATCGGTCCAAATGTCTTCAGTTCAACAGGTGTGCCGGCGCATGTTCCGCGCACCAGCAGCGGTTATGTTAACGGTAAGCCCACTTATGGTGTTTCGCACATGGGCAGCGGCACCTCTTCAACTAAACCAAGCAAAGTTACCACAACAACAACTACAACTACTACTACTACTACTGCCGCTCCAGCAGTTACTTATATAAGTCCGGTGGCTACAAATAACACCAGACCAACTGTAACTACTCAAGATGTTGTTGCCACTGCCACCGGTATCAACGATCCTAAATGGTTGGCCCTGCAAAAAGAATTAGACGCCAAAGTTGCTCGCGAGAAAAAGGAAGCTGAAGTGGCAGCCGCCGAGCGTTCGCGAAATGAACTAAAATCGCACGAACTGGCCCTTAAAGAAAAACAATTGGACGAGCGTCTTGAGCGTCAACGCAGCAAGCATGAAGTCGAAGACGCAAAACGCATGGCCATGGCCAATGTTGCTAAAAACAAGCCGGTCACCAAAACAGCTGATGGCCCCGAAGTCAAACCAGCCGGCACCGGTGAAGAGGAGTCTGCGCTGGAAATCACCAATCGACCTGTGCGTGATAAATGGGCGCTTATTGTCGGCATAAGTAATTTTCAAGATGCGAAGCTCAATTTAAAATACCCGGCTAAAGACGCCAAAGATTTCCATGATTATCTATTGAAAGAAGGCAACTTCGCTCCTGACCATGTGAAGCTGCTCACCAACGAGCAAGCCACTCGCGCTAATATTCTTTCTGAGCTTGGTGACAAATGGTTGCCTCGTGTGGCCAACCCTGACGATCTGGTTGTGATTTACATCTCCAGCCACGGCAGCGCTTCAGACATGGATATCGGCGGCGTTAACTACCTTCTGGCTTATGACAGCCAGGTGGATAGCCTCTATGCATCCGGCCTGCCTATGCAAGATTTGACCCGCATTATCAAAGGTCGCGTGCACTCAGATCGCGTTGTGCTGGTACTCGATGCCTGCCACAGCGGTGCTGCTGAGGCTGGTGCGAAAGGTCTGTTCCGTCAGGGCAATGTCGACATCACTGAAATGGCACAGGGTACTGGTCAACTCGTGATTTCGTCGAGCCAGCCTTCGCAAGTATCGTGGGAGTCGAAACACTACCAGAACTCAGTATTCACAAGATGCTTGATTGAATCACTGAAGAGTAACGGCAATGCCACCACTCTTGGTGAAGCTTTCACCAACATGAAAGATAAAGTACAGCAAGAAGTGTTGACTGAACGCGGTGTACTGCAAACGCCAGTCTTGAAATCTCGCTGGAAAGGCAATGAGTTGCGCCTGGCTGCTCCTCCTGTAACTCCACGGCCGGGCTTGACTGAAACTCCTTGATCGTTCAACCAGATTGTCCTTGCTGAGATCATGGAGCTGAGATCATTGGGCTTGTCAACAATTGGCCGAAACGCCAATCCTAGTACAATAGGATTGTTGGCCATCTTATTGCAAAAGTAGTTGTAGTGCCGTGAGCAAGCTCCTCAGCGTTCCTTCAAAACAAGAAATTCTTGCTGCCTGTAAACAGGCAGAGGCCGAGCAAAGTCGTATAGATCTGGGCGAAGGCCGCTTAAGCGAACTTTTGCAGTCGCTGCTTGATGCACTTGAAACCAGTGCCACTGAAAAACAGGCCATTAAAGTTCTGCACGAGTTGGCTGCCGACCTGGCACTGATGGACGGTCAGGAAAACCAGGCCCTGGTGATCAAAAGCGTTGGTTTGCCTTCGCTGCCGGATCCAATCAGATTGTTTTTAACTCCTGCTGTTTTTTCGCCTGAACTTTGGGGCCGTACTTTCGCTGAAGGCTTGCTTAAAAACAAAGACCAATTTCATGGCAAGAAAATCGTAGAGGTGGGCACCGGCTCTGGCTGGATTAGCTTGCTCTTGCTTTTCGTCACTAATGTTAAAGAAGTGCTGGGTCTGGATTTAAATCCGGTGGCTATTGTCATGGCCAAGCTCAATACCTGGCTTAATGGCACCACCGCGGGCGGTGCTTACATTTTAAGCATGTCCGGTGACCCGGTCGTTAAGGCATTTCATCTGGAAGTTTCAGATCTGCTCTCAGTGCCCCTGGCCGCCCGCCAGACATTCGACCATGTGATCGGCTGTATACCGCAAGTTTTGCACCCTAACCCGGTCAAACACGATGGCGATGCCGATTCTGAAAGCGCCGAGGGTTTGTCCGAAAAAGATTTGTATGACCTGAGCAACTATTGCTTTGAACAGGGCATTCTTGAAGACAGATTCGGATTGCCGCTCATTGCTCGTGCCCTTGAGCAGGCACAACTTTGCCTTAATGCCGGTGGTCGGGTCACTCTTGTTTTGGGCGGAAGGCCCGGGCGTCAAGCGATTGAAAGCATGTTCGACCGCCGCGGTTATGAAAGCAAACTGGTGTGGATGCGTCGCATTCAACAAGCAGATGACACAGATCTGGCTTCGCTTGTTGAGCTTGAGGGTGAGCACGGAATACGGTTTCACTTCTTTATGTCACGAGATTCTGAGCTCTCGGTTTCGGCCGCCACGGCAGTTAAACTTCTGGCAGCCGGAAGGCAAGTCTTTCACGATTTGCTTGTTTATCAGGCCGATACACGTTTTGAACCTCAAGTGTTCGCCTTCGTGCGCAACTTAAATCAGATGAAGCTGGAAAGTTTGCGTAAGGAACTCGATTTTTCTCGCTTAGGTCATGAAAAAATCAGTTTCTTAAGTCGCCTCTCCCGTTCGCTGCTCGATGTCAAAACCATTCCTTACCCGCATGAGCGCGGCGACATGAGCTTACGGGTAGTGCTGGCCAGATATTTGAAAGGCTTCTGCTATTATCCGGTAAGCGCCGCCGAGCTGTTCGTGGCTCCTTCACGGGCCGAACTGGTCGATATTATTCTGCGTATGGCCACCACCAGTGGTGAGCGAATTTTACTCTCTTCTTCAGTACAAGACGTTTACAGCAAAGTCGCCAGTGACAACGGCCTCGATTTAACGGTTGGTAATGACGATCTGACTGAACTCAATGATCTAGATGAATTGACTGCACCAAAAGTGGTGCTGATTTCACCGCGGCAATTGCTCAGCGCTTCACCAATTAATTTCAAGGCGATTTGCCAGCAAGCCCGCTTGCATCCTGATCGCTGGTATATCATCGATGATTCCGAGAGTTTCAGCATTAGCTCTGAGCTTGGCTCTAATATGACCCTGCGCTTCGCCGGGCAAGAGCCGCTGCCCGAAAATTTAGTGCTGCTCTATGGCCTGATTAAAAATACAATCAGCCGCGATCTCGAATTAACTTTCCTGATAAACGCACCATCGGCCTGGCTGGAAGGCCTTGATATCGGCTGCGAACTTTCTTATTCGCGCATTGCCTATCCAACTCAATTGCTTTATCAGTGGTTGTTCGAAGACCTTATGACTTTTCCTTTTCCTGATCAAATCATCGACGGCGAATTGTGCCAGTCACAGGTTACGACTGCGCCCCTTAGCCCGTTATTGCAGAAGCTGGCCGCCGACCCGGTATTTGCAGCCAAACCGATTGACCTTGAAGAACCAGGTTTGATTCGCCTTGATTATGGTGAATTTGAAGCGGCCGTACCAGATATCTTAGTTAAAGGTCTATTTAAAGGATTTCTAGACGAAGAGACGGCCATTTTGCCGCAGATTGTCAGCGAGCGCGTGGCGGCCTACATGAAGTGGACGCGCAAAGTCTCACTGCCCGGCAAGCGTATTGTTCTGGCCCAAGGAGTGTTTCCGCTGTTCGGTGCGCTGATAAAGGCCCTTTCTAAGCGGCTGGGTCGTCCTTGCCTAGTGGCTGTTCCCGACGGCAGTTACGGGCCGCTTTATCCTATGCTCGAGTATTATGGCGCCAGAGTAATTGAGGTTAAAACCAGCAACGAAAGAGCTTATTTAATTTCGCCAAAAGATCTTGCTGCTTTGAGCGAAAAGCCCGATTTGCTCTGGTTGACTCAACCTAATAATCCCAGTGGCATTTTCTTAGACCCTGAGCGTTTGCGCACGATTATCGAAGCTTGTCACAAACAAGATATTTATATTTTCTCTGACGAAATATTTTTCTTGCTTTCTGATTATCGACTGGGTAAATGGACACCGTCATCGCTTTCAGCCGGGTCGTACGCTACCGGACCTTGTGCCAGCCATATTTTTATGGCGGACGGAATCGCTAAAAGCTTTGCCGCCGGTGGCATGCGTTGCGGCTTTATGGTGGCACCAGACGAAGATTGGGCACAAGAAATCGCTAATCACGCGGCACCTCCGCCGGCAGCGATTTTGCGTGCCTGGGACG